>DATNCH010000311.1:0-6528 GCA_035571655.1 Pyrinomonadaceae bacterium | reverse complement strand
TTGTATCTCAAGGTGCCCACTGCGGCGTTTTTGAAGATTTCGTCGGGCAGCATAGTCAAAATTAAGCTCAACGAATACGAGTACACGCTCACGGAGACTCAGCTCCTCCAAATCCAACGTATGTCTGATTACCTGAAGGGTGTCGGATCAGCTACTTGACCCCACCTCTTTACCTTATTGATGAAGTTGCCGGAGTAATGCGCGCTCACGATCATGGCGCGTAAGCGCGTACGAGTGCTGCGTGTAACCACGAGTCTAGTTGACGATCCTGAAGGTTCCGGAATTGCTCGACTGGCTATGCGCCTTTACGTATTTCCGGATGTGATGTTCAGCACGCCGCGATTGGGTAAGCTCGGGATGTTGCCGGCGTTTATTTCGATCAGGGGAGTACCGCTGAAGCCGGGTTGGGTTCTCCCGTCAATCAAGACTGGATCTGAGATGTCGGGGAGAGTAGAAGTAGGCGAGATTGTTTGCAGCCCCGAACCGATGTTGAAATTGATCACATCGGCTCCCGGATTTGCATTCGCATCGAGAATTGCCTGACGTAACGAACCTGCGCCGCTGTCGTTTGTATTCGTAACCACGAACACTGTCGCTGCGCGCGCGGTAGTTACGGGCAGGCAGACGAGCAGAAAGGACCAAACCAGCAGGTATCGTCGTAACCATGGACCGAGATTCATGATAATCGTCGCGGTAAATTCCCGTTTTGGAGTTGATCAGATAGATGGCCCGGTGGTCTATCCTGGTGCAGAAACAACTGGCCTCGATGCGACGGTCATAATGCCAAACCACAACGCTTACAGCAACCGATCTACGAAACGCAAGCAGCGTCTTTTCATTTTCAACTCGGAAACCGTCTCGCCGCTCTGCGCGGCTTTGCCTTAAAAGTCAGGATTCACACTTGGACGAGGTCAGTACCGTAACGCGGTAGCGTCGGGTCGGTCTCAAACATACAAATTTCTTAGCAAATTCAAACGCTCGCGTTCGACCCGACGCTACCGCGTTACGGTACTGACTGTATCCAACAATGATTTTCGACTTTGAGGCAAAGCCGCTCTGCGCGATGAAGAAATTTTTATTGTCGGCAGCGGCAACCTGGTACACAATCTCCACACGTACGCCTGGGGCAAAACACTCGCCCGAGCCTTATGACTGGGCCGTACGCTTCGAAACGCTGGCAAAGGATCCCCTGCTTGTCTTATCCCAGGGTTTGCGCTCCAACCCTGGGCTGGAATTAGCGAACGCCTTCGGCGTTAACTTCTAACAACTGCGCATTTCTCACCTCAAACAGGAGAACTCTACATGAAATCCAAGAAAGGCGTGACCCGGCGGCGTTTTCTCGAAGCCGTCGGTTTGGCGGGCGGCTCGGCTGCTGTTTACGAGACGATGACCGCCCTCGGTCTAATCCACATTCCGGAAGCATGGGCTGGTCCACCTCAGCTTCCACCCGGCTCAGGAACCGGCAAAAAAGTGATCATTCTCGGCGCGGGTATCGCCGGCCTGACCGCCGCTTACGAACTCTCACGCGCCAATTACACCGTTCAGATCATTGAAGTGACCGAACGGCCCGGAGGTCGCAACCATTCTGCACGACAGGGCACTGTTCTCGTCGAAAAACAAGAGAGCGGAAACACTCTCAAACAAGTCTGCAAATTCGATGAGGGCCTGTACCTGAACCTTGGACCAGGACGGCTTCCCTACCATCATCGACGCGTACTTCACTACTGCGATGAGCTCGGCGTGAAGCTCGAGATCTACGTCATGGAGACGATGGCGAATCTCTTTCAGCGCGACAACGCGTTTGGCGGCAAGGCTCAAATCAAACGCCAAATCGCGAACGACATCCAGGGATACATCTCCGAGATGCTGGCAAAAGCCGTCAGTCAAAAAGCTCTGAACCAGGAGTTGAGCGACGAAGATCGCAACCGGCTCTTGTGCCTGTTGAAGAACTTCGGAGATCTGGGCGCGAACGACATATGCAGCAAGTGCAGCCAGGAGAAGTGCCAAAACTGCAACAAGGACTGCGTGAGCTGTCTCACGTGCGGCAAGGAATGCACGACGTGTTATCAATACACCGGCTCGACACGTGACGGCTGCGACATCACTGTTTCCAAACCCTGCCTGCCCGGAAGAAAGCTCGCGTTGAAGGAACTGCTCGATTCCGAATTCTGGCGCTTCCGCTTCTATCAATCGTTTGAGTACGAATGGCAACCGACACTCTTCCAACCCGTCGGAGGCATGGACAAGATCGTCGATGGCTTCGTCAACAAAGTCGGCAATCTCATTCAGTACGAAACGGAAGTGCTGTACATCGAGTCGCGGAAGGACGGCGTAAAAGTCACCATTCGCGATCTAAAAACCGGCGCTCGCAGCAACATTACCGCCGACGCGTGCATCAGTAATATACCGCTGCCGATTCTGAGCAAGATCGACAACAACTTTTCAGACGAGTTCAAGAAAGCAATCGCCACGTGCAAGTACGATCCAACGTGCAAGCTTGGCTGGCAGGCGAATCAGCGCTTCTGGGAAAACGACAAGAACCAGATCTACGGCGGCATCAGCTACACGAACCACCCCATCACGCAGATGTGGTATCCCTCGTACGACTATTTCACCAAAAATGGAACGCTGACCGGCGTTTACAACTACGATCAGAACGCGATCGACTTCGGAAACATGAATCTCGAAGAGCGCATCAAGCTCGCCCGCGAAGGCGCAGTCAAGTTTCATCCGGAGTTTGCCGATACCAAACTCGTTCCCTCAGACAAGGCAGTCTCGATTGCGTGGCAGAACATACCGAACCAGGGTGGCGGTTGGGCCAACTGGGATCCGAACAATGATGACCATTCGAAGGCTTACACACGGCTACTGAAGCCGGAAGGTAAGTTTTTTGTGACTGGTGACCAGGTTTCTCAACTGCCGGGATGGCAGGAAGGCGCGATGATGTCGGCGCAGTACGTCGTCGAACGAATCGCACGACCGAGCCGGCTGTTGGAGACCCCGGGAATCATACGCGCCCCGAACACACGGCGCCTGATTCAAGGTCGTTAGCATTGCCTGAAAATGAAGTCGCAAAGAGGCACAATCACAAATCTGCTTGTGTGCGTCCTGTGCCTCTTTGTGGCTTTGCAATCGCACCTTCAAGCACAAACACCTAAAAGGGATCCGTTAGAGACGCTCCGGCAGTTATTGAATTTGCCTGCACCGCGTCCGCCCAATACCGACCAACAGTCAACCGCTAAGTATCCACCCGCCTTCTTCGACAAAAACAATCCGCCACCCGACGATGCGCCCCTAAGCGATCTGGTCACGTACTTTAGTCGATGGGCCTATCGTCCGGAAGTTGTTCCGTCAGATACGGTAAGGCAGCGGCTGTTCGAATTCTGTCTTGACGAGCCGAAATACTTCGTCAATTTTGCCAACCTGGTCCCTCAGACCAAAGCAGCAGCCATAAAAATCAAGGAGGTTTACGACAAAGCAGAACTCGAGGATCACGAGCGTGGCTACATTAAAAACTGGTTGATTTTCAATAGCGACTTCTTTGTGGATGAGCTACTCGAACTCGTTAAGGACGTCAAAGAAAATGAGAGGAACGGGAGTGTCGACAATGCACACGCTTTGATCGCTCTTGCGCGGGTGAAGTGGGAAGTTGCTGAACCCTTGTTGCGCAACATGGCCGCCGCAGCGCAGCCGCGGTCGGGAGCACTCGCGCAGTCATTGTTTTACCTGCATGCGATTGGCGAGAAAGATTCAACCGCCGAAGAACAATACCGGAAGATCCTCAAAACAATCGCGTCCAATCGCGATCTGCCACCCTACGCACGCGACGTCGCCATAGAGAAATTGTCGTTAACTGAATGGGCCGGCAGAGACGAGTGGTACCTTGCGCTGTTTCAGGATGAAACCCTGATCGAACCGAGTGATAGTGGTCATAGTGTTTCACCACTCACGACACTCTGCGGCTCGAATCCCGACAAGTGGATTCCGGTAATGGCGCGATTGGTCGAAAGCAAGGACCTGGTAACAAGAGGTGCAGCCGCAAAGTGCCTGATTTCGTTCAGCGATAAGCCTGCTGCGAAAGAAGCCCTTACGCCTCTGCTGCCATGGCTTTCGAATCCGACGTGGATCAGTGAAAAATTCAAGACGGGTCGCATGCGATTGATGCATTGCATGGGAGAAGTTGAGATTCCCGAGAGTGTGCCGGGTTTGATCTGGGTGGTTGAAAACGACGACGGTGATTCCGGTTCTAACCGCAGTGTCGCAGCGCAATCACTCGTGAAGTACAAGGATCCTCGCGCCGCGCCTGCTCTCAAAAGAGCACTGGCGAAGGAAAAACTCGAAAGCCAGCGAAAAAACATCCTTGCAGGCTTGATCGCTTCGCAGGGACTGAGCGATGCAGAGCAACTCGAGGCCGTTGAAGCGTACGCGAGTCAACTCACGTCCGCCGAAACTCGTGCAGAAGTTGAACGCTACAGAAACGCGGACGATGAACAATTGCCGATGCCGATCGTCATCGGCGAGTACCTCGGCAATTTGGAAGTCGTGCCGGAGCCGTTGGTCCAGGCAGTTTTGGCGCGCGCTGAAACTCTCAAGTCTGACAACGTGGCGCTCGCGACAGCGCTACTCGAGGTCGCTCATCGCTGGCAGGGGCGACAAGTTGAGTTAGACATGATCACCCGCATCGGCAACGGATCGGCAGACTCAAACATAATCGACCAGGCACTGAAGCGCAGCGCCACCATGCGTCAAAATCTCACGCCGCAATTGCAGGCTCTTGTCTCTGGCAGCGGAATGGCGCCTGGAGTCGGAGCGGTTTTACTCGACAACCCGTCGCTGGCCCAGGACGTGCTCACTTCCAAAGATCAAATTGCCCAAATCGCCTTGCTCGCATGTTCGCGTCTGACAAACACTCGTTTGCCGGTGGAGCTGGTTGGTCCATTGTTGCGCGGTAAGAACGAATTACTGGCACTTGCCGCGGAGCGTTACCTGCTGCTCGAGGACAGCAGAGAAGCGCGCGATCTCTTGTGGCAATACCATCCAAATAAGGCATTCATCACGGGTTGGGGTGAAAACGCCGAGGCTGTATTTGAGAATTTCAAGCCGGCGCGCGAGTTGGAGGAAAAGCTCCGTGCTGAACTGTTGAAAGACAACGGGCCAGTTGAAGTCATCTCCTTGATCGGATCCGTTACGGACACAAACGATCGCGTTCTTCGCATCTTCTCTGACAAAGCCATTTACACCCATTACGAGGACTCGGCGCGTTATCGTGAGCGTGTGGTGTCGAACGCGGAACTTGCTTCATTCAAACAGTTTCTAAAGACCAAAGATTATGCTGACCTTGGCCCGCAGTTTCAGGGGTGCCAACACAACAACTGCGAACAATTCTTGACCATGACGAGGGAAAAAGGCCGGCGTGTTTATGCCCAACAGGCATGGGAGACGTGGGCTGATCTGCGCGAGAATTTGGATCGGCTCGGCGAAGGTGCGACGCTTCATTACAACCTTGAAAAGGAAATAAAAGGTCTCGAAGTCTTACTTGCTGACAAGGAAGTAATCGTAATCGACGTCTGGCGGCAGGAGGATGAAATTCGCGTCCTCCTCGAGCGGGAACTGACTGATGAAGAGCTTGAAGAGGATGTTGCGAATGACGACGACAGTGCGGCAGCGCGTATCGACCGCTGGCGCCGGGAGGTGGCACGCCAAAAGGCACGCTTCTCATGGCGCGTCTATGCAAATAATAAAGCCGGCGCCGTGACGTCTCAGCCCGACATCTATTCGACCATCGATTTCGATAAGTTTCCGCCGGATGATGAGAACAATTCCATACTCGACAACGATGATAACCAGGTGAAAAAGCTCACTCAAAATTCCGTTATCGTCGCGCGGGGTATTGAGGGACTTTGGAAACAGCTTGCCGGCACAAAAGCCGTCCGCGTGAGTGATGATAATGGTTCTGTCTACACGAATCCGATTGCCACAGGCGACGGGAAATGGGTCGTTGTGGTTAAGAGGGATGGCAGTTGGACCAGCCCGAGTTACATCGTCCGGTTTAATGTGAGAACCGGTCGCGAGTTCCGCTTTAACCTGGAACCGGCCGACGAGCTCAATTTAATTGCTCTTGTCGTACCTCAAGGCAAGGTCCTGCTTCGCCGCGCCAAAAACCAGTTCTCGACACCCAAACGAGCGGTCGGCCCCGATCGTCCGGAACACTATCTTCTCGATCCGTCGACTGGCAATGCCCGACTGGTTACCGGTGAATTCACTCCGCTGTACGAGAAACGCAAGCGCTTCCTGCAACCAACTGACCAGCCAAACGAATTCTGGGCAGCGATATCCGACGATAACAAAAGGCAGACGCAAGTCGGACCTTACAACGTCAAAGACTTCACGTTCAAACCGCTGCTGACCGTTCCTCATATCTCATTCGAAAGCTCGTCAATGTTCGTAGATGAAAGACAGAAAAAACTTTACGTCGTTTACGAAGGTCAACTGCTCCGCCTGCCGCTGCCTTAATTGCAAACTGTCAGC
>DATNCH010000310.1:0-8598 GCA_035571655.1 Pyrinomonadaceae bacterium | reverse complement strand
AGACCCTCGCCCGTGTTTTCGACTGGCAGAAATCCTCGCTCACGCTTGGCGCCGTTGTAACCTTCGCCGGGCTCGAGTCGACCCATCAAGCCAACCTTGGCACCATACGCCAGTGCGATCTGCTGATGACCACCGCAGATTCCGAGAATCGGTTGACTCGCCTGCTTGATAACTGAGAAGACGCCGGCCAGCGATTCAGGGGTGTACATCTCCCATGGATGACTCTGGCCGCTGAGGATGATGTGGGATGGTTTGAGACTACGCACACGTTCGAGCGAGACGTTGTGAAATGGCTCGATGAGGATTTCGATCCCGGGAATGAGCCTGCCAAGAACAGCGCGAACTTCGCGCGGGCTCGCTCCCTGGCCGTCGATCGTGTTGTCTACGAGATAGATTAACAAGCTACTTCAAACTGTAGAGCTTCCCATTGAAAGCGCCGATGTAAATTCGACCGCCGAGAATCGCGGGCGTCGCGTTGATATTATCACCAATTTTCAACTCGCTGATGCCTTGTCCGTCTTCAGCCGAGACGGAATGCAGCCAACCCGCTTTGTCGCCAAACACGAGACGGCCGTCAACCAGCGGCGCGGTTCCCCAGATCGGTCCACGAGCTTTGTACCGCCAAACAACCTCGCCTTTGTCTGCTGTCAGGCAGTAGAGGTGACCGTTGCTCGAACCGATGTGTACTCTTCCATTCGCAACAATGGGGCTCGCCCAAAACCCGCTTTTCTCCTTCGTCGTTCCGCCTACGGCCTGGTACTTCCAGACGAGCTCGCCGGTCGCCTGGCGGAATGCGTAGACGCAACCGTTCTCCGCGGCCGTGTAAACCATGCCTTCATAAACGGCCGGTGTTGAATCGGAATCCGCGCCGATGCGGGCTTTCCAGACAGTCGAGCCGTCGGTGAGGTTGAGGCAATAGAGATCACCTTGTTCGGTTCCGACGTAAGCGCGGCCATCGACGACGGAAAAGCTGCCTTCCATCGATCCGAGTCTTTCCGTTTTGTAGATCAACGCGCCGTTCTCGAGATTCAGTGCGTAGAAGAAGCCGTCCTCGCCGCCGAAGTAAACACGACCATCGATCACCGCTGCCGAGCAATCGACTTCAAAACCGGTTTTGTATTTCCAGATGAGAGTGCCGGTGCGTGCGTCGACGCAGTAGATGTAGTGATCGAGGCCGCTGGCGATTAATCGATCGCCGACGATCGTGGGCGTGGCTTTGAGACTGTCGGTTGTCTTGTAACTCCAGACAAGACTTCCGTCTTTCGCGTCGAGACAATAAAGATTTCCGTCAGCGGAGCCGAAGTAAACATGGGTGGAGTCGACAGAGGGTTGACCCGGCCAGCTCGAACCGCCCCATGGATCTTTGTGCAAGCGCCCGCTGATAAATTTGGTTTCAAACTCCCAGACGACTTCCAGGGGTTTGTCAGACCACGGGCCGGTTCCGTAGAAATTTCGGGAAGTACTTCCGAGCCACATCGGAACGGAACTCGGAGGCTTTGGCGGTGGTGGTGAGCGTTTTGCCTCGGTCTCAGTAATCACCTTTCCGCCGCAGGCGGTCAGCAATAAGAGCGCGAGAATGATGGGGGAGATTCGCAGCATAAAATCTCATTAGACAGGATTTTCAAGATTTCACCAGAATTTACAAGATGTTATCCCGGAAAATCCTGTTACATCTTGTTCATCCTGTCACCTCTTTCTGTAACCACTGCCCTGAATAGACTACTTCAGCGGTTCCGGTGATCACAACCTGCCCATCCGCACGCCACTTGATCCGGACTTCGCCGCCTTCCATCACGACGCGCACGTCTCGATCCGCCTTCTCGTTAACCATTGCGGCCACGGCGCCCGCGCACGAACACGTGCCTGATGCGGTCGTCTCGCCGACACCGCGTTCCCAGATTCGCAGCTCGATCACGCTTCGATCGATCACTTTCACAAACACGACGTTCGTTCGATCCGGAAACTGCGGATGAACCTCGATCGCTTTCCCGAGCTTCCGCCAATTCAGCGCTTCGAAATCGTCGACGAAGATGCAGCAATTGGGATTTCCCATCTGCATCGCGGTGATCATGACGGGCTCACCATCAACCGGCAGCGGATACCGAATCACCTCGTCGCGCGGTGGCTTGATCGACATTGGAATGGAATTAGTGTCGAACTTCGGTTCGCCCAACTCCGACTCGAACAAAAACTTTCCCGGTGCAGGGTGGCCGCGAAGAAAGTATCGCTTCAGTCCCGTACGCGTGCTCAGCACGAGCTCGTCTTTGGTCCAGGCACCTGTGTAGTAGAGATATGCGACAGCGCAGCGAGTTCCATTTCCCGACAGTCCAGCTTCACTCCCGTCAGGATTGAAGATGCGACAACTGAAGTCAGCTTCGTCACCGTTGAAATTGCCGATGATCGCGATGCCGTCTCCACCGGCGCCATAGTGCCGGTTGCATACGCGTCGCGCGAACTCGCCCAGCTCGCCGACTTCCGACAGTTGTTCCGCTTCAAACACGAGATAGTCGTTTCCGAGTCCGTGGAATTTCGTGAATTGTGGGTGCATCTGTGTAATTTGTGGACTTATTCCGGCTTGCCGTTGAACGAAGCGAGTAAAACAGCGATCGGATCGATGCAGTATGAACGCGGGTCAAAATCTCTCGGATAGTTGTTGACGATGATCGCAAACGCGAGCTTCTCGCCGGCTGCAGTTGTGACATAGCCGCCCAGACTCGCCGCTGAACTCAGCGAGCCGGTCTTCGCACGAACGTTGTTCGCCGCCGCAGTCCCGCGCATTCGGGTTCGCAACGTTCCATCGACGCCCGCAATCGGCAATGCATCACGAAATACCTGCGCATGCCGATGCTTGCTCATGAACGTCAACAGTTGCACCGTAGCCTCGGGCGTGATCATGTCGCTGCGCGAGAGTCCGGAGCCGTCGTCAAGAACCAGCGCCTCGGATCTGATGCCCGCAGTCTTTAAAAACGATTTCACTGCTTCCAAACCGAGGTTCTCCGAAGTTTGACTGAAGGTAGACATGGTTGCCGGCGCCGGGGTCATTTTGCCGAGCGTCCGGAGAATGAGCTCCGTGTAAAGATTCTGACTCGGTTTCAGCGTTTGCGCTGCGATCACGCTGAACGGCGGTGATTGAAACGCTACGATCTCGATTTGAAATGGACCATGCGTACCCGTGTTAAAGGCAACAGGCACGTCCGTAATAAACGGCGGTTGGCTGATTTCGCCGGTCGTGCGCGACTTGCCTGTGATCACCACTCCCTTTTGAGCGAGCGCATTCCGCAACAGGTAAACGAAGAGCAACGCCGGATGCGAGATGCCGATGCCGCCTCGGTAACCGGCGACGTCGTCAATCGCAATGCTGCCCGTAATCGTGATCGTATTTTCATTCAAGCCGCGGTGAATGGAGAGTTCTCTTTTAGCGCCTTTCGCGCCAGTCGTGACCTTGTTGACGATCGTTAACAGCGGATCGGGCGGGCCGGTTGTGATCACCGCGGGCTGACCCTCTGTTGGCCCAGGCTTGATGAAAAGATCCAGCGCGTTGTCGTTTACCGTAAGCGGCGTGACTTCAGCGCCGTACGACCAGGTCAAGTCTTCCCACTCCCAACCGGCTCCGTACTTTGGTCCAACGAAGTAAGTCTCATCGCCGACGAGATCGCCCTCGACCCGCTTCACTCCAGCAGCAACAATGCGACTCGCAAGATCGTCGATCGCTTTGAAATAGTCGCCGTTGTTGAAGCGAGCAGCGAACGAGGAATCACCGCGCCCGTAAACTGTCAGGTTTCCATGAACGACACCAGAAGCGTCAGGCCGATTGGGAGCGTAGACCGACGTCACAAACCGATAGTCGGGAGCCAGGCGATCGAGCGCGGTAGCGACCGTGTAGAGCTTCATGTTCGAAGCCGGCCGCAGGAGCTTTCCGGCGTTCTCTTCAAAAAGGACTCGTCCCGTGTCGAGCGACACTACTTTGATCCCAACCATCGCCGACGATAACTCCGGCTTCGCGAGCACCTCCGAAATCTTCGCTCGCAACTCCGGCAGCGTTTGCTGCGCCGGCGCTGGTTGCTGCGCAACCGCAGACGAGATGCAGAAGAGGAGCAGGTAGACGAGCAGCGAGATTTTTCGTTTGTACATAGGCTCAATCAAAAACCGGCCACAGATGACACAGATAAAAATCCGGATTTAAAATCCGTGTCATCCGTGGTTTAGCTTTGTCATCAACTCAGCAAACCGCGGATCCCCACGCAACGACGCCCAATTCGGATCGTTCTCGAAACACGGACGATTCGCATTCCCGAGCGATATCGAACGTTCGAGCCACTCAAAGGCATCGCCCTGCAAACCTTCGAGCGCGTAAACGGATCCGATCATGTACGCGATGTCCGCGTCAACCTCGCCGTTCCGTTTCACGTCCGGAGTCAATTGTGCGAGCGCTTCGTCGTGTTTCCCCTGTGCGCTCAGGAATATCGCGAGATTGGGCCGGACGCCGTGCATGTTCGGATGTTTTTCAACAACGTCCTTCATCATTTCGGCGGCGGCATCTGTTTGGCCGGTGTAATACAAAGCGAGCGCGCGAAACGTCCGCACGAGCGCGTTATCAGGTTCGCCTGCGTTGTCGAGCTGTTTGAACGTCTCCTCAAAGTGGCCCATGTACATATGGACCAGCGCGCGACTATAACTCGCCACTACGTGCGCCGCAGGATCGAGGCGTACGAGCCGATCGTAACTGCTCAGCGCGCGTCCATACTCACCATCCAATCGGTGCAGCAGCGCCTTCACGAAGTGGACCACCGGCTCGTTCGGCGCTTCCCTGCGCGCCCGGTTAACCTCCTCGCGCGCCTTCTCTTTTTTCCCGCGCCACAGGTAAACAAAAACCATCAGCATGCGCGCTTCGAAGATGTTCGGATCGATGGCCAGCGCTTTTGTGAAAGCGGCTTCGGCGCGCTCGTAGTCCTCCGCGCCGCCAAAGCCTTTGAAGACGCGGTTCACGTAACACGCGCCGAGACCGTCGTGGGCCAACGCGAAGTTCGGATCGAGCTGGATCGCGCGCTCGAAGTGTTCGATCGCCGCGTCGCAGTCGTCACGCGACAGCGTGCGAAAGATAAAACGCGCAAACAGATCGCGTCCACGCAAGTATTGCTCGTAAGCTGCGGGATTCTGAGTCGACGCCGTCGCGATCTTGTCCTGCTCGGCGGGGCTGAGCTCGACTCTTAAGCCTTCGACGATGCGTTGTGCAATGGTGTCCTGGACAACGATGATGTCAGACGCAGCGGTGTCGATACGATCGCTCCATAGCAACTCGCCGGAACCAACGTCGATCAGTTGCGCCGTCACGCGAAAGCGTTCACCGGAGTGGATGAAACCGGCAGTCATTACTGCACTGACGTTGAGCTCCTTCCCAATCTCGCGCGGGTCTCTGTGCTCACCCTGGTATCGCGCGATCACGGATGAAGGTCGCACAACCAAAGATCGAACGCGCGCCAGTTCGGTGATCACCGCATCGGCGAGCGAGAACTCGTAGAAGCTCGATGCGGGGTCGTTGCTCAAGTTTCGGAAGCAAAGAATCGCGAGGCTCTTCTTCTCCTGATCGGTGACCGTGGTGAACGGCGTTTCGTGAATGCCTTGCTTTGAAGGTGTGCTTAAGTTTGGAGAAGTCGTCGGCGTTTCGCTCCTGGTGATCGACTTCAACCAGCGCATCGCACGCGAAACGGGATTCGCGCCGGTGAGATGGCGCGGCGGTTCGGGCGCGACGTTCTGATAACCAGCGGAGGCGCCCGCGTCCAGTTCCTGAAGCACTTGCCGCAGTTCGTTGCGAAAGTCTTCCATGTTCTGGAAACGATCTTTCGGTTCTTTCGCGAGTGCGCGATCAATCGCCTGCTGCAAGCGCGGCGGGATCGGGCTCGTACGCAACTCTGTGATCGGGCGAGGCGGATCGTGAAGCACTGCATGACGCACGTCGATAGTCGTCTTACCGCGAAAAGGCCACGTGCCGGTCAACATCTCGTAAAGCAACACGCCCAGCGAAAAAATGTCTGCGCGCTTATCGACGCGATCGCCGCGCGCTTGTTCCGGGGCTGCGTAAGTCGCGGTGCCGTATGGCACGCCGACTTCCGTGAGTTCCGTGCGATGAATGCCGGAGGTGACTGCTTCCGTGTCGTCGAGCAACTTAGCTAATCCGAAGTCCAGCACCTTCACCTGGCCCGACGACGTGACCATCACATTGCCTGACTTGATGTCGCGATGAATGATCCCGCGGCTGTGCGCGGCGGCGAGTGCGTCGGCGACCTGCAAACCGATCAGCAGCGTCGTCTTCAACTCGAGTGGGCGACCGGCGACGAGTTGGCGCACGTTCTTTCCTTCGACGTACTGCATCGCGATGAAATGAACGCCGTCGACTTCGTCGAGATCGAAGATCGTGCAGATGTTTGGATGGTCCAGCGAGGATGCGAGACGCGCTTCACGTTCGAATCGTTTCAGGTTTGATTCTTTAACGCTGAGCTCAGGCGGTATGACTTTGATCACAACCGGACGGCCGAGCTTGGTGTCGGTGGCTTTGTAGACTGCGCCCTGCCCGCCGACGCCGAGCTTGTCTGTGATGTGATAGTTGCGAAGTGTCTTACCGACCATCTTCAGATTTATTGAGGGTAGCGATCAGTTCCGCAGCGCTGGCAGTGGCGGTGCCGACTTTTCCAACGACGATCCCGGCGGCGCGATTTGCGAGTGAAGCGGCTTCGAGCATCGTTGCGCCTGCGGATAGTGCGCCAGCGAGGGCGGCGATCACCGTGTCTCCAGCGCCGGTGACGTCGTAGACCTCGCGCGCGGCTGTTTTGACGTAAACCGGATCGCCGCCGGCTTCCAGCAACATCATTCCACGGTCGCCGCGTGTTATCAGCACCGCATCGCAACCGAGTTTTTCGCGAATCACCTTCGCAGCGTGATGCGAGCCGTCGTCTGAGTGATCGTCTGTGTCACTC
The DNA here is from genome assembly GCA_035571655.1 of Pyrinomonadaceae bacterium. Taxonomy (GTDB): domain Bacteria; phylum Acidobacteriota; class Blastocatellia; order Pyrinomonadales; family Pyrinomonadaceae; genus PSRF01. Next base: position 1,627 of record DATNCH010000310.1, on the reverse strand, counting down.
ATTCGCAGTGCTTCGAGATGATTTGGCGTGACCAGCGTCGCGGGACGATACGAGTTGAAGTTCCGGAGTTTCGGATCGATCAACACCGGTACGCGTTCGTAAGCGAGCGGCAGAATCTCGCGCAGTATCGCCGGCGTGACGACGCCTTTGTCGTAGTCCGAAACAACAAAGGCGTCGGCTTCCTCGAGTGCTGACTTTAGACACGCAACGATCTTCTCTTCCAACGTTCCGTTCACCTGCGTGCGAGACTCTCGATCGGCGCGGACGACCAATTGACTGTGAGCTATGATGCGCGTTTTGGTAGTCGAGGGCCGCGTTTCGTCGACAATTAAGCACTGATCCTGCGCACCCAGGTCGCGCAGTCCAGTCTTCAAACGTTCGCCTGCTGCGTCGTTACCGATAACGCCGACCACGGAACCGCGCGCGCCGAGCGCAACGAGATTTGCCAGCACATTCGCCGCTCCACCCAGATGCACGGATTCACGCCGAACATCAACCACCGGCACAGGCGCCTCCGGCGAAATGCGCGTGACGTCACCCCAAACGAATTCGTCGAGCATCACGTCGCCAAGTACGACGACGTTACGATCGCGAATCGTCTCGAGAATTTCGGATGCGCGGGCTTTAGTTAACATGTACTGAACACAAAGAACACGGATCAGCTCAAGACTCTTTCAATAGCTGCAACGACGCGCGACACCGGCACGCGCAGGATACATTCAGGCTGAGCAAATTTCTCGCAAAAATAGCCGTGACATGGCTGGCAAGGCATCTCTTCGAAAACCACTTCGGCAGGCCCACGATTCCATGGACGCCAGTGCGCGATGTTTGAAGAACCAAAGACGACGACGCTCGGTGTTCCGACCGCCGCGGCAATGTGCGCGATCCCACTGTCGTTACCGACAAACACCTGCGACCTTGCTGCGAGGGCCGTCACTTCCGGTAGCATCAAATCAAACGACACGATCTTTACCGAGGCTTTTTCCTGTAGATCGCGGAGCACTCCACTCTCATGAGGTGCTGCAATCGCGACTGGCGCAAATCCACGCTCTGCCACGAACTCCGCGACACGCGCAAAATTCTCTACTGCCCACTGCTTCGTAGCAAAGGCAGCGGCCGGATGAATCAGCGCGAGCTTTTGACCTCTCAGGCCAGCGTCTTGCAGCTTCTTCTCGACGTTATCAGCGGCCGGCGCCGGTACACCCAACTGTGTTGGGGGTCGATCCGTAACCGGCACGCCGGTCCAGCCGAGTAAAGCAAGTTGCTGTTCGACCGAGTGCGCCTTTTGTCGTCCCCACAGCAATAAAGGTGACGGCGCCTGGTGATTGTGAAGCTGAGCGTATTGATACGTCTTGAACCCGACGCGATGACGCGCGCCCGTAGCTCGCGTCAGGAAGGTTGCGGTGGTGCCGCCGTGAAGGTTGTAAACGACGTCGTAACCAGTAGACCTCAACTCCTTCGCCACGTGTGCGCGCGTGAAGAAACCGCCACGCTCGAGCACCACGACCTTGTTCACGTGCGGATGATTCGCAAGCACTGGCGCGACCCAATCCTCGACCAGAATGTCGATCTCGACGTGTGGCAAAAAACGCTTCAACGCGAAGATTGAAGGTGTAGACAACACCGT
>DATNCH010000309.1:0-12601 GCA_035571655.1 Pyrinomonadaceae bacterium | reverse complement strand
GCCGGAGACACGCATACCCACCAGCCTAACGCGAACGTCACGGGGGCAGTGGTCCGAGCGTTCGCTAATGCCCCCGTCAACAATCCGGATTTAAGTACCGGCATAACGCTTCACATCGACGTCAGTAACGCTATTCCCCACCAAAATTTTCTCAACATTAACGGACTTTGTTTTGCGGGTGGTCCGGGAATCGGAAGTTTCGACGCGGTTAAAGCCAATCCGGCTAACTTTGGACCAAACAATCCGCGCCGGTTTGCTTTCCACTACTCTTTGTTTACCCACCAGCAGGTCAGCACGTCCACCAGTTCGGGATGTGGAGAATTCCCAGGGAATGACTTTCAGGTCGCTCTGATTGGAGGGACTGTTCAACAGCAGGCTGGAACTCTGATGCACGAGTTCGGTCACAACCTCAACCTGGGCCATGGTGGAGGTAATAGCGTTAACTTTAAGCCTAACTACCTCAGCATCATGAGCTACCGCTACCAGCTCTCGGGTATTCCACCGACCGATCCGGATGGCGCCGGTCCGCTTACCGGACGGATCGATTACTCTCGCTCCGCACTTGCCTCTCTCAATGAAACTAATCTGAACGAGGCGGCAGGCATCGGCGACGGCACTGACACCGCGTTCTGGCGTTGTCCCAACGCATCCATTCGTTCAGCAGTCGGAAATGGACCACTGGATTGGAACTGCGATAACGATACTGTCGATAACGGCGTTAACAACGATATCAACGGCGATGGGCTGACCAACACGCTGACGGGCTTCGACGATTGGAACAACTTGTTATTCGATTTCCAGAGAACCGGCGATTTTGCGGACGGCGACCATACCCACAGTATCAAGGTTGAAGAAGTAACCATGGAAGATTTCGTGCAACAGATCGCGCCTGATCTCGAGATCACCAAAACTGTTTCACCTGATCCAGTATTAACCGGCTCGAACGTCACCTATTCAATTGCAGTACAGAATAAGCGTCCCGACGCAGCTACGTCGGTACTTGTGACTGACCTTTTACCGGCGGGAACTTCATTCGTCAGTTGCTCGGCGAACGGTGGTGGCGTCTGCGGTGGCTTGAGTAATATGCGGACCGTCTCATTCGCAACGATTCCAGGTGGTGCGACGGTCAACATTCAGCTCGTTGCCGCTGTGACTTGCTCGCTCGCGAACGGCACTGTGTTGAGCAATTCCGCAACAGTGTCTGCCGCCCTCGACGTGGACCTGAGCAACAACTCTGCGAACGCATCAACCACAGCGTCTAATCCGCCGCCGGTAATCTCGAACGAAGCGGTGAGCACGCCGACGCTGCTGATACCTAACCACGTGATGACCGACGTCACGGTGAGTTACGACGTCAGCGACAACTGTGGTCCACTCACCAACACTCTGACCGTGCAAAGCAATGAGCCTATAAACGGACTCGGCGACGGCGATACGGCGCCCGATTGGGACATCGTCGACTCGCACCACGTACGTCTGCGGGCCGAGCGATCCGGCACCGGTTCAGGTCGAATCTACACGATTACAATCACGTCGACGGATAGCGCGGGCAATTCCGTTAGCAAGCAGGTGTTTGTGACCGTGCCTCATAGCAGACGTGCGGTAGTGACGACCCATGCGCCAATCAAAGCTTCGCGCAACGGGCAACAGTCAACAGTCAACCAGGGCAGGGCGGCTGGTGGCGCCCTCAACCCGATACCGCAAAGTACCAGGAAGATTTACAATGCTGAGTCGGTCATTAAACCGATGAGGAAATGAATATCTTTCGACAGTGCGCAGCCGGCATATTGGCAATTGGCATAGCAGTCTCGATCCTGGGTCAAACAGGCGAGGACCAAACTCATGTGATCCTGGATTTCGGAAGTTGTGTTCCAGAGCGCAAGGGCGTCAGCTTCGCTTTCGGGTCGACTACTTACGAGCTGAAGAGAGCACAAAGAAAAACGTGCCGGCTGCGCTACGGGACTGAAATCGAAAATCCGCTCTGGGACGGTACTTTAGACACCACTTGTATCGTCCCCAGACGGCTTGGGAAGCAGAAATTTGTGATTACCGGCGAGGGCGTCGATTTTTCTTCACTCGCACGGTATTGCGTAAAAAGTCAGAAATCAGGGTTGAGGTCAGTACCGTAACGCGGTAGCGTCGGGTCGATCCGGGTCACGCATGCTCATTGCCAACCCGACGCTACCGCGTTGCGGAACTGACCTCATCCAAGCTAATGTTCACATTCCCAGAGAATTAGCGCCTCACGAAACATTTCTCTTTGCCTCCCTCAACAAAAAATTTATGATGAGGTTGGCTCATGGATGACAGACGTTCGAAACCCCGGCTAAGTGTTCACCTGGATGCGGTTTGGCATGGCGGCGAAGAAAGACATTCAGCCCGCATCACCGATCTTTCCGAAGGAGGCTGTTACCTTGATACTGTGGGAGAGGTAATGGCCGGCGAAATCGTGGCGTTTCGCGTGCTCCTGCCTGACGATGATTGGCTTTACCTCGAAGGTGAAGTCCGACATCATCGCCACGGATTAGGTTTCGGCGTTCAATTTGTTGATCTAAACGAAGAACAAACGGAGAAACTTTTGGTGCTGTTGAAAATCGCGCGGGAAGCCGGACCTGAGGCGCCGGCGATTTCAGCAGACCTGGTCGAGGATTGAGCCCGCATTCCGCATTTTCGCAACTCCGCAATCAATTACATGGCGTTCAAAGGTACTTTGAAAACAATGAGCCTGACTGACCTGTTGCAGTTTTTGGCAGCAGGGAGAAAGTCAGGGACGCTCAAGTTCGATCACGGCAAGATCACCAAGCAGGTCTATTTCAAAAACGGAATGATCGTCGGCTCGAAGTCGAACGATCCGAGAGAGTACCTGGGCCAGGTACTGCTGCACTACGGAAAAGTCGACGACGCTCAGTTAAAAGCTGCGCGGGAAGTGCAGCGCACGTCCGGTGCGAAGCTCGGTGAGGTTTTGGTCCAGCAGGGATTTCTAACTGAAGACGAAGTGCTGGCAATACTCAAGACGCGAACGTTGGACGCGATCTACGATCTGTTTGTTTGGACCGATGGAGAGTTTGAGTTTTACGACGAGGAGCCACCGCCCGAGGATCTACTGCTGATCGAGGTTGAGCCGACCAACGTGATCATGGAAGGCATCTACCGGATCGACGAGCTGGCGCGTTACAAGACGCTCGTACCGTCAGACAGGAGCATACTCGAACTCAACGCCGGCTGGACGGCGTCACTGAAACTCGGCAAGGAGTATCGACAGATTCTTTACTTCGTCGAAAAGCGCATGTCAGTGGCGGAGATCTGCTATCACATGCATGCGTCGGCATTTCATGTTTACGCTCAGCTTTATACGCTGATCAGTGAAGGTGTTGCGCGCGTCACCGGTGAGTTACCGGAGGGCATTCCTGCGCCCGTGCCTGAAGTCGAGGACCTGCCGGAGAGCGTGACGGAGATGGTCTGGTCCGCTGAACGAAAGCTCGAACAGGATCCTGAAGCCGCTTTGCTGATCGTACAGAAAGTCTTACAGCAACAACCAAACAATCCCGAAGCCCAGTCGTTGTTGCCGGTTGCGGAAGAAAAATACATCAAGCACATGTACACCGCTGGCGGGCTCTCGCCGAAGTCAGTGCCGCAGTTGCTGGTTGCGCCCAGCGATCTGACGACGCAGCAGATCGATCCGCAGGAGGGCTTTGTACTCTCGCGCATCAACGGGAGTTGGGATATACAATCAATCCTCTCGATCTGTCCTTTTCGTGAGGCAGATTGCTTACGCATGATCAAGAAACTGGTGGAGCGTGGAGTAATCGGCATCAAGAGTTAATGGGCTTGTGAGCAAAGCGAGCTGCGCATTATTGTTCGTGCTTTCATTGAGTTTGGCGACTGCGTCGAACGTTGCACAACTGCAACCCGGATCGTTATGCGAGCGCAATGAGAAGATTGTTTTTAGTTGCACGCTCGGAAAACAGGCGAAGCCCGGGAAGGTCGTCTCGCTCTGCTCTTCGAAAGAGCTCACCAAAGAGCAGGGCTACCTGCGGTATCGCTTTGGTGTTCCGGGAAAGATCGAATTGGAATATCCAAAGGACGGAGAACGCCCGCACGAGGCGTTTAAGTATTCTCACTACTTCCGCGCGCAGGTCGATGAAACAGAGATCAGCTTCTCTTTGAATGGTTACGAGTATTCGATCAGTGACGATTACAACGGAGAAGAGAAGCCGGTCCACCATTCACAGGGAATTACGATCACGCCTCCCAACAATGGCAAGCCGGTAACACTCAATTGCCGGGAACGCGCGAAGGCTCAGTACGGCGATCTTGCAGATGTGTTCCCTGCGGTCGAGTAGGTTTCCTCGCAAAGACGCAAAGGCGCAAAGCTTGGAGCGAGGTTGTCTTGGCGTCTTTGCGTCTTTGCGTGAGAAACTGCCTTAACTACAAAGAACCGTCGCGCTACCGGATGGGCCAGATTCCGCCACCGTGACAACGCACGCTCCTTCACGATCTCAAACCCCGACAAGCTGAACGTCCGACGCCAATCGTGCTCCATCTGAAATGTGCATGGACCAGTGCGACCACGCCACTGTCGATCGTGTGTCCAACACACCGCGCGATCCCACCAGATCGAAGGTATGTCTTCATAGATAATTGCGAGCCCGCCTTCTCGCAGCACTCGGCTTACCTCGTTCAGCACGAGTCGCGGGTCTTGCGCGTGATGCAGCACATAACAAAGCAGGACCGCGTCGAAACTCCGGTCTCGGACAGGAAAGTGCCGTCCGTCGTAGGGAAGGTAATTGATGCGAGCGGCAGTGCTGGCCCCGACGTCTAATCCAACAACCGTCGTTCCGAGCATGCTTTGGAGATGGTGTGCAATGAACCCGTTACCACAGCCCACGTCGAGCACGTCAGCGCGCGGCGGGAGTACGCGTGCGACTTCCAGCGCCATGTCGTATGCTCGTCCCACTTTTCGGCGCCTGCGCATCCGCGCGAAGCGGCGTTTGATCGTTGTGGTTAGACTTGTCACCGGCGCTGTCTAGTGCAACGCCGATGCCTCGACGATCGCGAGTCAACAATCCGGAAAAACGGCTGGAAAAACGAGTGTCGAAATCAATTGGAGTAAATATATGTCGCAAGGTTTTGCTGACGATTGACAGTGTCGTTAGTCGAAGAAATTTGGCAAAATGGCTGCATGACTAAACTCTTGATGACCGCGTTACTACTGACTCAAACTCTCCCTCCTGGATATTGGCCGCTCGAAAAGAGCCAGCCAATCATCGACAAGACGCAGACGATTCGTCTATCGCCTGATATTTCAAAACTGTCCGAGGGCGAGCGCAAGGCAGTTGCCAGGTTGATCGAGGTCGGTCAGATTTTTCAGAAGCTTTACGAGGAGCAGCGACATCCGGAAGCGCTCTCTTCGTATCAGGCTCTCGTCCAACTCGACAAGCGCACGGGTTCGACACCCGCGACGCAGAACCTGCTGACGCTGTATCGCCTGTTTCAGGGACCAATTGCGACGACACTCGAGAACAAACGAGAACCATTTCTGCCGGTCGATCCACTGAAGCCTGGAAAGAATGTCTATCCGTGGGGAATCACGAAGGACGCGATCGACGAGAAACGCGCGGACCTGATCGATTTGCGGACCGTAGTTCGTTCCGCGACTGCCAAAAACATCCAGGAAGACATCGCGAAACTCAACAAGTACCCGGCACTGCAAACGTTACATCCAAAACTCATGGGCGAGCTGAAGGGTCTAAAACCAGGACCGCAGGTCTACAGCGTGCCGTATTCGCTCGCGTACGCAGATGATTTGATGAAAGCGTATGGTCTATTGAACGAAGCTGCCGATGCAGTGGACAAGGACGACGACGAGTTTGCGCGATACCTGCGCAATCGCGCGCGCGATCTGCTTTCAAACGATTACGAGTCAGGCGACGCGAGTTGGGTAACAGGACGCTTCAAGAACCTCAACGCGCAGATCGGCTCATACGAAACCTACGATGACGAGTTGTTTGGCGTGAAGACTTTCTTTTCGTTCTGCCTGTTTCAGACGCGTCAGGATGAGACGAACGCGTTGCGGCAGGCGATGAAGGGCATACAGGCGCTCGAAGACGCGCTTCCATACAAGAACCACAAGAAAGTGCGCGAGGACATTCCGGTTGGCGTCTACGACGTCATTGCAGACTTCGGACAGTCCCGCGGCGGCAACACGGCGACGATTCTTCCGAACGAGAGCTATCTCGCGCGACGTTATGGCCGCACGATCCTGCTCCGCGCAAACATCATGCGCGACCCGAGTATCTTCGAAGGAACTTCGAAAACGCTGGCGGCCGCGATCGGTGAGCAACAGGCGAAGGAACTCACACCGGACGGCAATTTCTATCGCACGCTCTGGCACGAGGTGGGCCACTACCTCGGCGTGGATCGCACGAAGGATGGTCGTGAGCTCGACGAGGCGTTGCAAGACAACGCAAACGCACTCGAAGAGATGAAGGCGGACCTCGTGTCGCTCTTTGTCGCGGAGGCGCTTCACAAACAGGGTTACTACACCGATGCGCAGTTGCGGAGTGTTTATGCCGGCGGGATCCTGCGTGTGTTACAGAACAACCGCCCACGCAGAGATCAACCCTACAACACGATGCAATTGATGCAGTGGAACTTCTATCTCGAGAACGGTCTGTTGAGTTTCGACCCAGCGACGAAGACGCTGCATGTTAACTACGACAAGTATCACGAGGTGGTCGGTAAGATGCTGGAGCAGACACTCGCCGTCCAATACGAAGGTGATAAGGCGGCGTCGGACAAGTTTATCGATCAGTACACGAAGTGGGATGAGAACCTGCACGGTGTGATCGCCGCAAACATCCGAGCGCAGCAGCGTTACAGGTTTAGAGTTTTCAAGTACGCAGCCCTGGGGGAATAGAGCCCAGAAGAGGTACACAAAAAGGCACAAAGAGAGCCCACAAGAGCACAAGTCTTTTTGTTTCTTTTGTGCCTTTTTGTGTCTTCACTTAGCAGCCTGAATCGACTGGCCCGCAATTTCCAAGTACGCCTGCAACCGCACCTCCGTCAGCGTAATCTTGTCTGTCGCGGCCTTTGCCCGATCGAAATCGATCAACGCGAGCGCCCCCAGCGTTCTCGAGAGTTGACCTGCAATCGTGCCTACGCTGCCGCCGTTATAAAGACTGAGTTCTCCCTCTTCGAACGCGTCAGAACCGAAACCATCCAACGCCCGCGCGGCGGCACTCAAGTCATTAAACTGATCGATCAAAGGGTCGAGTATCTCGAAAGCGCGTTTCGAGTCGTAACGAGAAAACGCCCGCGCGATTTCGAGCAGCGCATTCATCTGATCCTGATCCGCGGCCTGCGGTGAAGGATTCAACATGGCTCGCGCCTGCTCGAGCAGTTTGAGCGCAGCAGCCCGCTTTTGTCCGGGACCGATTTGACTAACAACCTGGGCCAATTGCTGTGCGCGCTCCCTGACATTACGAAAGCTGCCGAGGGCTCGCAGTGCTTCGTCGGCTTTGCCCCTCTGCAATGCCTGATACATTCTTTGTTGGTCGATACTGTTTAGAAACTGCTGGCGCTGGTAAGAATTCGGAATGCGGTCGTTGAGGATCTGCTTGGCGCGTTCGACGTCACCTGTGTTAGCGAGCTGGTTCGCAAGCTGCACGTAATACTGCTCCCTGGATGCGGCTGGTGCTTTCTCAATCACCGAAAGCGACGCGTCTACCGAACCACTCGCCAACGTGTTTTGGACATGCTGATCGAACTGGACCGTTGGATTGGTGGGACCATTCAGTTCATCGATTCTCTTGCGAACTGCTGCTTCACCTCCCGGCGCGATCGCATCGATCGCTGAACCCAACATCATTAGTCCGTTGAGCAAATTCCACGCTGCATCCCTTTCCGGAGTTTGTGAATAAACTCGTTCCGGTGGCGAATACGCCAATGCCTCTGTCAACATCTTTTGGACTAGTTCGTGGTACTGATCATCCGCCAAGAGCCGCGTTGTGGGCGCGCTGGAAGAGCCCTGGGGACTGGCATCAAAGGCAATCGGCGAGCTGCGATACATCCCGACCAGGCCGGATGCAAGACTTGACGCCTCTGTGCTCTTTAATAAATTTTCGTCCGAGAGCTTGCTCAGGATGTCGCGTGCTAATTCGGCAGCCATCTCCGGATTCTGGTTACGCAACTGCCCCAACGTGTTAACAAGATTTTGAGAGAGTCCTTTCTTGAGGTTTTGTCGCGCGAGCTTTAACGCCTGAGCAGGATCCTTGCGGGCCATTTGTTCTGCGATCGACAATTCGACCGCACTTTCCTGCGACGATCGGTCACGGGGATTGGTCGCTTGAGTCGAGTGTAGAAAGTTGAGCGCGGCCGCCGGATCCCTTTGCGCGATTGTCTGAATCATCTCGTAACGCAGTTGCGACATCACCGAATACGGCTGGAAATACTTGTCGTCTGGGTCAATAGACGCGAGAAACTCTTTGAACGTCATCGTCGCATCTGCGAAGAATTTCCCGGCGAGCTTCTCGTCATCCTCCCACAACATATTGCCTGCGGCGAGCTGCGTTTTAATGCGAGTGTAAGGTGATTTGGTTTCCGCAATGATGTCTTGAATGTCCTTGATTAAAGCAACGCCGCGTACTTTCACGGTGCGGAGGTTGTTGCTTGCATTGAGTTCCTGCTCGTTTGCGGGTCGCACTTCGAGGAGCTTGATCTGAAAACTGCCGGTACTCTTGTCCCACGGATCCAGTGGTGACACTGCAATGCGATACGTTCCAGCGGCGGCGGATATAAAAGAGACGTGTTCAGGCCCGTCATTGCCGTTAGGCGAATCATATTCGCCAACGGGCTTACCGGAAGGCGAGAACACCCTGACGATAACGTCTACACCCTGCTGCTCGACCACGAGTTGAAGCAGGTTGTTCTCTTCAAGGTTGACGGTGAAATCGTGAGACTGGCCTGGTCCAAGCTGGCGTTCGACGGGAGTGCCGAGCTTGAGCGTGCCGGTTCCTCTTTGAGCTGTGATGGTGAGCGGGGAGCCAATAAAGCAGGAAACAAGGATCAGTGCCCGTAGTTTACCCATTGGTGCACCTCATGCAAGTTCGATTTAGGTTTGGCGAGTGATAAGACGCGCCAACCGGGCAAATGGTTCCCTATGTTTACAGCGCGCTGCTGCCGAGGAAATTTTGACGGAGGTACGCGACGGTGTCGTGCAGCGTTTCGCCTGGGTCGCGTGGCTTGAAATTGAGTTCGCGGGCGGCTTTGGAGCAGTTCAGATACCAGAAATACTGGGCCATCTCGATGGCGCCGGGTTCAACGGGCGAGGTCATGTCCCACTGTTTGAAAAGGGAATCGACAAGGTGCGCGCCCGTGATCGCCAGTCGCGAAGGCAGTGCGATCCATGGCGCGGAGACCTTCGTGAGGCGTTCGAGACGTCCAAAGAACTTCGAGAACGTCCAGTTCGCAGCGCCCAGTAGATAGCGCTCGCCGTGTCGGCCTTTCTTCATCCCGACTCTAAACGCGCGCGCTGCATCGCGTGCATCGACAAAACTCACGCCTCCGGTCGGCACAGCTCCAATCTTGCGCGCCATGAAGTCGAGGATGAGTTTGGTTGAACTCAGACGATCGTCACCGGGACCGAGCAGTAAACTCGGGTTCACAATGACCAGCCGCAGGCCTTTCCCCTGGAAACGTTCTAGCGCGGCCATCTCCTGGTACGCTTTGCTCGCGTAGTAAGGCCAGCGAGAGATGATGTCGAGCGGCATGGGATAGGTTTCATCAGGAACGACTTCGCCGTCTTTAGTTACGGCAATCGTGCCGCTCGTTGAAGCGAGCACGATTGTTTTTACCCCGGCGGTTTTGGCCACGTCACACAGAAGCCGCGTGCCTTCGACGTGAACGTCGTACATCTCGCGAGCATCTTTACGTTCGCGCGATACCTTGCCTGCGAGGTGATAGATCTCGCTGATGCCTTCGACTGCCCGCTTGTTGTCGTCTGCGTTGGTGATTGAGCCCTGGAAAGTCTCGACTCCGAGATCGACGAGCCAGTCGGGAATGGAAGTCGCCATGACGCGAATGTCCTTCGCGCCTTCTTCAGTCAGTTGGCGAACAAGATGTGACCCAAGAAAGCCTGTGCCGCCGGTGATGAGCGTGACGGCGCGTTGGCGCTTCTCGATCGCCGCACGTCGCTTGGTTCCGCTGGTGGCTGGGGTCATGCGCGCGGTGCGTTTGGTGGAAGTTTTAGAAGGCATGAATTCCAGAGCTCAGCGAATCATTGGTCATTTGTCATTTTGCTCGGAAGCCGGAGGTCTTCAATGACAAATGACAAATGACAAATATCAAATGACAAATGACCAATGATTGGATCTATACAGCCACCTCCTCCGCGAGCTCCTTCTTCCGCTCGCTCTTCCAAAGCCGTCGCAGGCTCTTTGCGTCGAACGGGTGGCGCGTGCCATCGCGGAGATTCACGACCTCATGCCTGACGCGCGCCGCGATCAGCCTGTAGGCCTCAGCGCGCGCCATGCCGCGCGTCATCTCTTCGAGTTCCTCAAACGAAAGAAAACGCCCGATGCGAGCACCAACTTCTCGATTCTTTATCAGCGTCGTTCCCTTCGGCATCGCTTCATACGTACCGACGAGAAACATCGGCAGAATACCGACACGCGCGTGCAGCGCCAGGTATCCGACCACGGGTTTGAAGTCCGCCATTATGCCCGTCATCGAGCGTGTGCCTTCGGGAAAGATCAACGCGTTGTAGCCTTGATCGAGAAACGATCGCGCATGGCGAAGTGATTGACGCAAGGAGCCAGTGCGTTCCATCGGCACAAGATTCGTGAAGTTCTCCATCACGGCCCGCTTGTACTTCGTGTCGAAAAAATAATCCGCAGCCGCCAGAGCGACGAGATCTTTCCCGTACTCGCCAAGCGCCATCTTGGTAAGGCCCATGTCGAGGTGAGAACAGTGATTTGCCGCGACGATGAAGTTCGTGTGCGGAGGAATGTTCGACTGTCCTTCGTAATGCGTGCGCAGGAACTGGTCGTAGAGAAAACGTTGCAGGAGATCGCCGGCTTTGTTTCCCGCCGTGCGAACAAACGAAGGCACGTGGATCTCCTCGTCCTTCTTGCGCTCCTCCGGTCGCGACTCCTGCTTCGTCGAAACACCAGGTTGACGGCTAACGACCGTCAACATCTCTCTCACGTCCTGTATTTCGTTGAAGCGTTCAGGCGCCGAGATCGATCCGCCGGCGCTCTCGATCGCGGTCGCCAACTCGACAAACATCAAACTGTCAAAACCAAGATCGCTCAATCTCGAGTCGATCGAGACTTCCGAGCGCGATCGATTTGAAACGATCGCAACCAGGCCCACTAACCACAGCGCATCGGCATTTGCTGTCTCCTGCACACCGCCGCGCCGTCCTGATTTCTGGCTCGCTTCGAGTGACTCCATGATCTGCACCACCTCGCGGCGCTTCACCTTGCGAGTCGCCGTACGCGGGAGCTCGTCGTCGGTGAAGTGCAGAACCTTGACGCGTTTGTAGTAGGGCAGTGAAGCAGACACTTCGCGGAAGTGCTCTTCCACGAGCCGGTGAAGCGCGGCCCGCGATAGTGAGATGTCGTATTCGTCGTCGGCAACAACAAGGCACGCCACCTTCTCGCCAATCCCGTCAGGCAAACCGACGATGCTCAGCTCTTTGACGTACGGAGAGTTTGCGTAGATTTCTTCAAGCTCGTCCGGATAGACGTTCTTGCCATTCGTATCGACGATGATCTCTTTCGAGCGACCGACGAGGTAAAGGTTGCCATCGTCGTCGACGCGCCCGAGATCGCCCGTGTAGAGCCAGCGGTCGACGAGTGTCTTACGCGTCGCGGTTTCGTCTTCGTAGTAACCCAGCATCACGTTTGGACCACGCGCGATCACTTCGCCGACTCCGGTCGGATCCGGATCGGCGATGCGGACTTCGACGCCCGGTAAAGCTTTACCGACTGTGCCGACGAGCATGCGGTTTTCCGGTCGCGTGACTGTTAGAACCGGCGAGGCTTCTGTCAGGCCATAGCCTTCGAGCATCGTGAACCCGAGGCCGTGAAAATCGCGCTGGACCTTTTCACTGAGCGCCGATCCGCCACTGATGAAGTAGCGAATGCGCCCGCCGAGCCCCTCGTGAATCGGGTAAAACAACACCTGACCGAAGTTCACAGACGTCTTGTCGCGGACCCATGCATTGGCGCGTATGAGATTGTCTGCCGTCTTTCCGATCCACTCGTTGCGTTCGTAAAGCCTGTTCTTGATGCGGCGGTGCAGCAGATCCCAAAGCGCAGGCACGCCCACCATGCCCGTGACGTGACCGTTTTTGATTGCGCGTGCGAGCGCGTCGCTCGTGAGCTCGGGCAAGTACGTTATCTGCGCGCCGCGACTGAGCGGCGTGAGAAAACCCGTCGAGAATTCGAACGTGTGATGCAACGGCAACACTGACAACACGCCGTCGCTCGTCGTCATGTCAAACACCGACGACAACATCGAAACCATGCTCGTCAGGTTGCGATGCGAAAGCATCACGCCTTTGGGTTGGCCCGTCGTGCCGGAAGTGAAGATGAGC
>DATNCH010000308.1:0-3172 GCA_035571655.1 Pyrinomonadaceae bacterium | reverse complement strand
CACGCGGGTCGGAAAAGTTTTGCGGCGGACGAGTCTCGACGAAGTGCCGCAGCTTTTGAATGTGCTGGCGGGTGATATGAGCCTCGTTGGACCACGCCCGCCGATTCCGTACGAAGTCGAGGCGTACGAGCTTTGGCATCGTAAACGACTCGACATGAAACCAGGTTTGACGGGGCTTTGGCAGGTCTCCGGAAGAAACCGGTTGCCGTTTGAAGAAATGGTTCGGTTGGATCTGTTTTATATCGAGAACTGGTCGTTGTTATTGGATCTCAAAATCATCCTGCGCACAGGCTTAGTCATGTTAGGTGGCGAGGGGCATTGACGGTTTTTTAGACAGGATTGACAAGATTTTTGCAGGATTTAATCTTGAAAAAATCTTGTCAGTCCTGTCCACTTTGGGTCAGACCAGCAAACGCGAGTTCGAGCAATAGGATCTTTTTGATACCACGGTACAGCGGATCGATCTCGCAGTTCTCAGTCAACGCATGTGCATCGCTGCAGGGACCGGCACCCGTCGAAATCGAACTGATACCCTGCAACAGCGCGGCGCTGGAGTTGTTCGACCCCGCATTCCCAATCGGCGGATCAAATCCCATCGCGCGGTGCACCGCTTCCGCCATCTTTACCAGATGCGACTCGCGATTTCCCGGAAGCACAGCCGCAGGCGACGACGAGATCACATCCGTTTTCACAGTCATACCCGCGCGCTTCGCTTCTTCGTCGAGAATGGCCGCAATCTTCTTTTCCAGATCTGCCATGACCTCGTTGCTCGTCGAACGCAAATCGAGAGAAAACCACGCATCAGCAGCCTTCGCATTAGGAACTTCCGATCCGCCCAGCATGCCGATGTTCAAGTTTGACGAAGGATTCGTAGGAACGCGCAGCTCGTAAATGCGGGCGATCGCTCGAGCCATCGGCAACGTGGCCGAGTACGGGGGCGTCCGCGAGCGCGTATGACCGCCTGGTCCAATAAAGTGATGGCGATACCAGTTAATCCCGATACCGGCGTACGTGAATCCTTCGTAACCGCCGTCGAGAGCAATGTAGTAATCGACTTTTCCCTTGTTATCTTGCGTATACTGTTTCGCGCCACTCATTCCGGCTTCTTCGTCGGTGGTGAAGACGAAGACAAGGTCGCCCCTGGTCCGTATTTTCGCAGCGTCGAGCGCGCGGATGGTCGCGAGCAGTGCTTCGATGTTTCGCGTGTCGTCACCAATGCCGGGAGCATAGACGCGACCATCGCGAACGGTGGCTTTGATCTTTAGACCAGGTTGAAAGACCGTGTCCATGTGCGCGTCGAACACGGTGACTGGACCACCGCCGGTTCCCCTGCGCGTCGCAATCAGATTTCCGGCGGAGTCGTAACGGATGTCGAGCTTGTGCTTACGAAGCAAACTTTCGATGAATTTGGCACGTTCCTGTTCGTGTTTCGAAGGCGCGTTGATCTCGGTGATTGCGATCCACTCACGCAGGATTCCATCGCGATTCTTATCGATGTGTTCGATTGCCGCTTTCACACGCGCGTCGTCTTGAAGCGCTTTCACTTGTTCGGCGTACGACGGTTGTGCGGAAGTGGTGACAGACAGGATGAACAGGATTGACACAATGAATAGGATTGAGCGCATGGAAGCATTCTAATATGGCGAAGCACATTTCGAATGCAATTATTGCGTGCGTCTTTCTGATTGCCGTATTCGCACCGCATTCGATCGCGGCAACGCAGACCGCGTGGCTCTTGGGAATGGTTCTCTGGGTCGCGCGCTTCGCGTTTGATCCGCGGCCGGTGCTGCATCGCTCGCCGGTTGATTACGCGTTGCTCGGATTCTTCGTGCTCAGCGGCATCTCGGGGATCTTTTCTTACAACCCGATTATGTCGGTGGGAAAGATGCGGGCGGCGAGTCTGTTCACCGTCGTTTACCTGACGTCTCAAAATGTCAACTCATTGCGCCTGGTCCGTCTGCTCGCGTTCACATTGATCGGGTCATGCATGATCAATGTGTTTTTTACCGCCGGACAGTTCGCGATCGGCAAGGGTGTGAAGGTCCAGGGTGTGTCGCCAGAGAGTCCGCTGGCGAAAGCAGTGTTTCGTACGAGGACTGTCAACCAGCCTACAGCGATCGCCAACGGCGACACGATTTGGCAAGTCGATGGGCATGACGTCGGCAGCCCCGAAGAGATCGCTGCCGCGCTTGCATCGGGATCGCCGTTCGCGAAAGTCAGGATCTATCGAGTCGAATGGATGCCGGAGCTTGAAGTGCCACGTGGACAGTTGCTGCCCGGAAGCACTGTATTGCAGCAGTTAGGCATTAATGACTGGTCGCGCGGTCGCGATTGGCGTGCGACAGGTTTCTTCAATCACTGGGTGACCTACGCGGAAGTGCTGCAACTGATCGCATCGCTGGCGTTAGGACTGTTTCTCGCCGTTCGAGAAAAGAAGAGCTTGCTGATCGTCGCTGTGATCGGACTCGTCTTCGCGCTGGGAATGACAGTGACGCGTGCTTCGTGGATTGGGTTTGCGATCTCGGTAGTCGTGATGTTATCGCTCACGGTGACACGTCGAACGCTCCTGATCGTCGCCGCATGTGCGCTACCGCTGATCCTGGTGAGCGTCGTCGTGCTTCAGCAGAAACGAGGCATCGGCTTTTTCGACCGGCGGGATCAGTCGACGAGTTGGCGCGAAATGGTCTGGCGGGAAGGTTTCGAACTGCTCGTCAGTAAACCGCGCCATCTTCTCGTCGGCGTCGGCATGGATTCGATCAAAGGTCACTGGCGCGAGTGGGGATTATTTGACAACGGCCGCCAACCGATCGGACACATGCATTCCAACCTGTTGCAGATCGCGCTCGAACGAGGTGTGCCTGCGCTTGTCGCGTGGCTGGTTTTGATCGGTCTTTACGTTCGCATGCTTTGGAAAATCGTCCGTCGTGAGACGGACGGTTTCTCGAGGGGCCTCGCGCTGGGCGCGCTCGGTGGGACCATAGGATTTTTCGCGAGCGGCCTGGTCCATTACAACTGGGGCGACTCGGAAGTGGTGACGATTTTTTACTTCATCATGGGGCTGTGTTTGGTAGTTGAAAGGACCAATCAACAAGCGACGAATTCAAGTGTTCGGTTCTGAGGGATGCTGGTAGCGTTCGATGTCGTCGCCGTCATAAGAGCCTTTATGAAAGCA
>DATNCH010000307.1:0-3754 GCA_035571655.1 Pyrinomonadaceae bacterium | reverse complement strand
CGTTGGTCCGTTGCCGAGTGCAGCGAAGTTGAAGTTCGACTGAAACATCGGATTACGAGCGAAGAAGTGTTTGAACGACAGCGTGTGCGTATCGCGCAGTTGGAGGTCGAAGTTCGCATTGAACTGATCCTCGCGAAAGCGTGAGATGGCTGAGATTGGCGTGAACCCCGAAGGCGTCGCAGCCGAGGGAATCGCAAACTGTCCGTTCGGCAGTTTGCTGTTCAGAATCGTCACGGCAATCGGATTTGGCGCCACTCCGAACGTCGCTTCCAGCGCCGCGGCCGAGCGATTGTCGTCGCGCTGCCGTTGAGCTGTCCCGTGTCGCCTTGGGGGAACAGCGCCAAGATCAATAAGAGCGCCAGGGGGGAAAGCATATTTGTTAGACAGGATTTACAAGATGTTTCAGGAATTGACAGGAAAGAATCTTATAAATCCTGAAAAAATCTTGTAAATCCTGTCACAATTCGATCGGCTGCGCGGATATGACCTGTTCCAACGAACGCAGGGCTTGCAATGTTTCTTTACTCAACGGCGCGTCGACTTCGATCACAGCCATCGCCTCGCCGCCGCGTTCGCGACGGCCAAGATGAAAGCGACTGATGTTCACACCGCCCTGGCCCAGCGTCGTACCGATGCTGCCAATCACGCCCGGAACGTCGTGATTCCGCGTCACCAGCATGTGACCCTGCGGTGTCGCCTCGAGATAGAAACCGTCGATCTCCGTTATACGTCCCTCACGTCGCTGTCCCCCATAGCCAAAGAGCGTTCCGGCGAGACTCTGCGTTGACTGCGCAGCCTTAATCTCGGTGCGAATCGCCGGCGCCATCTCAGCGCCGCTGCGAATGTAAGTCGTCGTCACCCGAATGCCACGCTCTTCCGCGATTAAAAACGCGTTGACGACATTCACGCGAGCACTCACGTCTCGCAACAGACCCGCGAGAAACGCGCGCGTGACCGGTGCTGCATCGATGTCGACGACCTCACCCGCGTATTCGATTCTGACTTCGCTGACGGCTTTATCGATAAGCTGCGCCTGAAATCGTCCCAGACTCTCGGCGAGCGCGACGTAAGGCTGGGCCAGGTTGAACTCTTTGACACTGATCGCGGGTACATTAACCGCCCCGCGCAATGCTCCGGTCAACAAAAAATCTCGCATCTGTTCTGCGACGGTGAAAGCAACACCTTCCTGTGCTTCCCTCGTCGACGCACCCAGGTGCGGCGTGGCAATCACTTGATCGAGCTGAAGTAACTGGTGCCCGGCAGGAGGTGGTTCTTCAACAAAGACGTCGAGCGCAGCGCCTGCGATTGAGCCCTCAGTGATCGCGTCGTAGAGCGCTTGCTCGTCGACCAGACCACCGCGAGCGCAGTTGATAATGTGCGCGCCCCGTTTCATTTTCGCGAGCGCCTCACGGTCGATGAGACTGCGTGTTTCTGCCGTCAACGGCGTATGGATCGTCAGAAAGTCCGCGCGTTCATAAACTTCGTCGAGCGATGCCAATTCAATCTCGAGATCGCGCGCGTGTTCAGCGGCGATGAACGGATCGTATGCGACGATCTGCATGCCCATCGCGCGCGCACGCGAAGCTACTACACGCCCGATTCGGCCCAGGCCGACGATGCCGAGCGTCTTCCCCTGAAGCTCGACTCCGATGAACTTCTTTCGGTCCCAACGACCTGCTTTCAGACTGCTGCTGGCTTGCGGGATCGAACGCGCGAGCGAGATGAGCAAAGCGATCGTGTGTTCGGCGGTCGTGATGGTGTTCCCGTCGGGCGCGTTCATCACGACTATGCCTCGAATCGTCGCGGCGGAAACGTCGATGTTGTCGACGCCGACCCCAGCGCGTCCGATCACGCGCAGGTTTTTCGCAGCATCGAGAACTTCCGGCGTCACCTTTGTTTCGCTGCGAACGATCAGACCCTCGCAATCTGTCACTGCTTCGAGCAATTCGGGTGCACTGAGCCCGGGACGTTTTTCTACAATGAAGCCGGAGGCGCGCAGTGGTCCTAGACCACTCTCGCTCACGTCATCCGCTACGAAAATTTTCATCGTCATTGTCTTTTGCTTGCCAGTAAAAACTCGGTATGGTAACAGAAGTCCGGACTTTAGCCGCAAAAAGGCACAAAAAAGAGGCACCAGAAGCACATGGAGATTCTTGTTTATCGCCAACAGACCCACAAAATCGAAGAACACTGGACAGCGGCCGACCTGCCGGAGTTGTTGAAGGATACTTCAGCCGTTATCTGGGTCGACATGGAAGCGCCGACTGAAGCTGACGAGCGCGTGTTGCTTGACGTTTTTAAGTTTCACCCGCTCACAGTCGAAGATTGCCGCGAGAATCGCCACTATCCGAAGATCGAGGAGTTTGAGGGCTACCTTTACTTCATCGTTCACGGCGTGACGGCGGATATCAGTCCCGAGCGTTTCAATACGATCGAGCTGGATGGGTTTCTCGGTCGCAACTATGTGATCACTTATCACCATGAGATGTTTCGCAGCATCAATAACGTCAAACAACTGCTGCGTACGACGCCTGTCGCCTGCCAGCGTGGCACTGCCTTTCTCCTGCACCAGATCCTGGACCAGGTGGTGGATTACTACTCGCCGGTGCTCGACGATTTCGATGACCGCATAGACAAGCTCGAAGACGACATCTTCACGTTGAGGCGTCCGAACAACATGATCCTTTCAGAGATCATGGATTTAAAGCGCAGCGTTCTGCGGCTGCGACGCATTTCGGGAAAGCAGATGGACATTCTTCATCGCATGAGTCGTGGCGAGTTTGCGCTGATAACGGAAGACATGCGTCCGTTTTATCGTGACGTTTATGACCACCTGGTGCGCGTCGTCGATCTGGCTGAGAGCTATCGCGACTTGATCAGTGGATCGTTGGAAGCGTACCTGTCCGTGGTTTCGAACCGGCTGAACGAGATCATGAAAGTCCTCACGATCTTCTCGGCGATCATGCTGCCTTTGACTTTTATTGCCGGCGTTTACGGCATGAACTTCGAAAACATGCCGGAGCTGCATTCGCGGTACGGGTACTACGCGGTGTGGGTGATCATGCTGGTTGTTGCAGTGGCGATGTTGCTCTTCTTCAGGGCTCGCGGATGGATCGGTAGTAAGAAGGAGGGGGAAAGACCAGAGGTGTGATCTCACACCGGATCCGCGTCCTCCAACTCTCCTTCTTGATCAAATGCACCGTCGGGACTGGGTAAACTCGCATCGTCGGAATCATTGGGTAGCATCTTCTCTTGCTCTTCCAAATCTTCCAGAGTCTCTTTGCTCGTCGCATCTTTTCCAATTGATTGTTTACGCTCCATTGTTCTCCCCCATTAAAATCAGTAACAGCTGACCATATCCGAGCCATATCGATACGATCACAGCGGCATAAAATCCGGCTACGAGATCGTCGCACATGATTCCATAGCCGCCCCGAAGACGCTCAAATCTTCCCGCAGGATAAGGCTTAAAAATGTCAAAAAGGCGGAAAAGAATAAACGAAACAATGACTCCGCGCGCCAGAGGCTGAAGAGTGAACAGCGTCAAGGGCAACAACGCGATCATTTGTCCGGCGACTTCGTCGACCACGACTTTCCCCGGATCTTTTTTACCTTCGAGCTCCTCTGTCCTGAACGCGGCCCAGATGCCGGCAAACGTGATTACGAGAATGACAACCAGGATCACCGCGAACGACGCATGCGCTGCGGTGAAAAGCAATAAAAAGATCGCAACGCCAACGAGAGAGCCGAACGT
>DATNCH010000306.1:0-25779 GCA_035571655.1 Pyrinomonadaceae bacterium | reverse complement strand
ACTCCACAGCAACGGCGGCCCGCACGGCCCGCTCAGCCCGGGCAGGAAAAACCATTTATTGAGCCCGTTGAAATGCACAAAGCCCCGCTTCGTGTGTTGGAAACTCAACCTGCGCAACGTGGACGATGGGATACTCAGCCCGAATTGATGCCGATAAACCCCGTTCACGTGGCACTCATGTATAACTCAAAAGTTCTGGTCATATCAGGATCTGGAAACGACCCGAATAATAAAGATTTTCAGGCGGGTGTTTGGGATCCTGCAACCGGAACTGTGAGGACTTTTCCAATAAGGTGGGACATGTTTTGCAACGGTATGGTCATATTGTCGAGTGGCCGGCCACTTGTCCTGGGAGGTACGCTCAAGTACGACGATTTTTTAGGTGAA
The DNA here is from genome assembly GCA_035571655.1 of Pyrinomonadaceae bacterium. Taxonomy (GTDB): domain Bacteria; phylum Acidobacteriota; class Blastocatellia; order Pyrinomonadales; family Pyrinomonadaceae; genus PSRF01. Next base: position 25,392 of record DATNCH010000306.1, on the reverse strand, counting down.
CCCAGAACGGCGGCTTTCGACCCAACGACCGAGACGTTTACCGACACAGCACAGATGAATGGCGGTCGTTGGTATCCTACTGGAACCGTACTAGGCAACGGTTCAGTGTTAGTTGTCTCCGGACTGACCAATACCAGCTCCACGGTCAATACCAGCGTGCAGATCTGGGTATCAGGAACCTGGACTCCTGCCGGAACCATCTTTGCCGGCGTGCCGCTGTTTCCACGTCAGCACCTGTTGCCTGACGGTGAGGTCTTCGAGTGCGGCGCAAATCGAGACTCGAAGATGTTCGATCCGGCGACAAACACCTGGTTTGAAGTTGCCACAACCAACTTTACCTCAAATCGTGATTACGGAACGTCAGTGCTGTTGCCGTTGACTCCGGCGAATGGGTTCAAGCCGCGAGTGATGATTCTGGGAGGAGCGAATCCCGCAACTAACACGACCGAGCTTATCGATTTATCTGTAAGTCAACCCGTGTGGGTGAACGGTCCCACCATGGCTCACGCCAGGATACAGTTGAACGCTACGATTTTGCCTAACGGCAAAGTGCTGGTATCGGGCGGTTCCAGTAATGACGAAGATGCCGCAACGGCTGCTTTGGAAACAGAGCTTTACGACCCTGACGCGAACAGCTTTAGTCCCGGAAGCACGATGGCGTTTCCGCGGCTCTATCATTCCAACACGTTACTCTTACCCGATGCGACCGTATTGGCAGTCGGAGGAAACCCCGAGCGGACTGTTTACGAGCCGCACATCGAGATTTATTCACCACCATACCTCTTCAACGCTGACGGCACCGCAGCCACGCGACCAGTCATAAGCAGGATCGATCCAAGCATTCATTACGGCGCCAACTTCTACATAAGAACGCAATATCCAGCGGACATAAAATCAGTCGTGCTGATTCGTCCCGGCGCAGTCACTCATGCATTTGATATGGAGCAGCGACTCGTTGGTCTGACCTTCACTTACAATAACGACCAACTCTACGTGAAAGCACCAGCTAATGGAAACATTGCCCCGCCAGGCTATTACATGGTGTTCATTCTGGATTCGAAAGGCGTGCCCTCAAAGGCAGCATTCGTGCGCCTGACTTAACAGAAAGCTTGCGTCACTCCGGATCAGCGGGGCGGCCACGGAGGGCCGCCCCTACAATGCTATGAGCACCAGAGGCCGCTTGCGAGGGTGGCCGTGCTGATTGGGTTGCATTTGCCCGGACCGGGCTTGCCGGTGGTGCCGCACTCTTTGCATATCCAGTGTTGGCCTGTCTCGTCGACGAAGATGTCGCGGCAGGGCTGCGATGAGAATTGTGTCCAGCAGCCGTCAAACGTCCAATTGGCTACTGGTGGAGCAGACGAAACTTTCGTTGTCGCGTCGCCGGAAGCAAAGAAACAAGTAAAGAGAATAACGGCAACTGCTGAGAGTTGAATTCTGCGCGAAGTCATCAGACATATCTCCTTTTCTCGTTAAGTTGATGGGAGGGAGTCCGTCTGGGCAGGATGAATTGTCGGGGATCGCGTTGAGTATCTCGCAAACAAGTTACGAAGACAATTCGAGTTGAACCTCGATCGCGTCGCACGCTCGCTGCGTACCGTTTTCCCCTTCAACTTGTTGACCAACCCTGGCTGCGCGTTCGCGGTAGGTAGGGTTACTAAGTAACTGCGACAGTTCACGGACGACGCGAGGAGTTGTGAAGCGATGGTATGGGAGCGTTCGGCCGACGCCGAGTCGCACGCATCTGCGCGCATTGTCCGGTTGATCCTGTCCGAACGGAACAATCAACATCGGGCGCCCTGCTCTTAACGCTTGCCCCGTCGTGCCGATGCCACCCTGATGAACTACGACGCTTGCGCGCGGCATGACTAAGCGATGCGGCGCGTACTCAAACGCGGCGATGCTCTCCGGCAATTTTGCGTGTGGAAGATTTCGCTTGTCACCGATCAGCAGTAACGCACGTTTGCCAAGTTGCTGCGCCGCCTCGATGCTGACGCGGTAAAAATCCTTCGCGATCCAAACCAGCGCCGAACCAAGCGTGAACAAAATCGGCGGCTCACCTTCGTCCAGAAACTTCAGCAACTCACGCGGCGGCTCCTGACCCTCGTTCCGATCGTAAAACGGAAACCCCGTGACTAACGTGTTTGCTGGAAAATCCGGTTGCACCTGCGCCAGGAATTTCGAAAACAATGCAAGCACGAGAGCCGGAGAATGTTGTCCTTCAAAAATCGGATTTCGACTACGCGGCAAGCCGAGTTCTTTACGCAGTCGTTGAATCGGTTCGACCCAGGACGTGGTGGTCCACTTACCGAGACTAAAAAGCGTTCGCGCTACGAAAGGATGAGTCGACGCAACAGCGCGAAGCGCAGGCAATTGCGGCGGGGTCGGTGGATCATACGCAGAGGTAAACGCAATCGGAAAGAGCACAGATGAGATCCACTCGATGCCGGTTTTCTCGGCGACGAGCGGCGCCGTTAACGGCACCGAATGCGACACGAGCAAATCAGCTCCCGCGACCGCAGCGAGCGTGTCAGCGTACGTTTCGCGGAGGTGCGGAACGAGTAGTTGTCGGAACAGATAACTCGGACCCCAACGAGGATTCGAAACTCGACGAATGATGTCAGCACTCGTCTCGTCGTCGGGCGCCGGCAGATCGGGCCGCACCGGATAAAAACCGAGTCCCTGGGCCTCAACTTTCTCGCGGTAAATCGGCGATGTAGCGATTACCGAATCATAACCACGCGCCTGCAGTTCCAGCGCAAGGGCCATGAATGGATGCAGGTCGCCGAAGGATCCCCAAGTGGTAAAGACCACTCGTTTCGTTGTTCGTGGCGTCGACATCGTTGTGTTCTTTGTGGGTCTTGTGTACCTGCTCGGCTCAATTGGGCCACAAAGAAGCACAAAAAAGAAGCACAAAAAGTGATCTCGATTTCTACGACGCTTCAGGCGCGCGTCTTTGGGCGGTCTTTGTCGGCGAGCATGGCGGTCGTGTGCTCGGTGACACTGTCGAGCGAGCCGGCTAACCACTGGTGTGGCCCAGCGTCAGTTAGTTCAGGCATTTTTGTTTCGCCTGTGATGCTTCGCTTATGAGGACGGCCACGCTGCGTGATCAACCTGATCGGCGTGGAGATTAGAAGCAACAGAAATCTGAGCGGAAGAATGTTCCACATGAGCGTGAACAGCAGAAGATCCACGATCGAGGTGAGGACGCTTTGACCTAAGACTTGCCAGGATTTCCCGATGCGTTGTTCCGCTGCGTTCGCCGGTGCATTCTTGAAAACGTGTTCGGAGTATTTGCCGAGGAAGTGATCGAGACCCGAGTCAATCTTGGTGAAGAAATCGTCCTCGCTTCCGGATAACGCCTGCGAAACGGCCGCGAGGTTCGTGCCGCAGGAGGCGCAGTATTTACGTTCGAATGCGTTATCGCGTCCGCAGGTTGGACAAAACATCGCGAGACCTCCTCTCTCGCTCAGCCACAAGAAGCGCAAAAGACAGTATCACGGTTTAGCAAGCCGGAAGTTATCGAAAATAACGGTTCCGGGCGCGATGGGTTCTGGTTGCCATGTGCCTGCTTTTATCTCCAGTATCACTGCGGTTACCGGCACGGCGGCGGTGTCCCATCGTTCGAAGTACCGTGCAACCCAACTCCCAGACAACGAAGGATTAGCGCCGGCGGTTTCAAATATTACATTTCCGTTGAACGAATCGTGGCGGATACGCCAGTATCGATATAACGCGGGATCGTAAGGAGCCGTGAACAGGTTTCGCTTCGGTCCTCCGATTCGCGACTGGCAGATAAAGACGCCTTCTTCGACGTAGATACGATAGTAGTTGTTAGCATCGCGTCCGATCGTAAACATGGCGTCGGCTTTGGTCGAGGCAGCCGGGCTCTGAACCAATTCAACGTAGCTGTACGCTCCTGTAAAGTCGAACGTACTCGCAGATCTGATTCCGTTGTAATGCGATCCGCTCTGGCCCGCGAGCAACGGTCCTACCTGAAACTGCTGCGAGATCTCTCTTGCAGGCAGAGATGCATCAGTGAAGCCGCTGAAGAGGTTGTTAGCAGACCATTTCGCGAGGTTGAGAGAGTTGTCGTTGAAGTCGTCTTCAAGAAGGACGGTCTCTTCGTAAGAGAAGCCCTTAGTCAAAGTACCGCTCTGACCATTCGGATTTGTGACGACTACGTTTGCGGATCCGAACGAACCGGCAGGTGTAGAAGCCGTGATGGTTGTCGAATTAACGAAGACAACATTGGTTGCCGGAGTTTGATTGAATGTGACTGTCGCTCCGCTAACGAAACCAGTGCCTGAGATTGTCACGGATGTTCCGCCGATTGTGGGGCCTTTGTTTGGAGAGACGGATGTGACTGTTGGCACCTGGTCCGTGGGAGTTGGTGTTGGCGTTGGCGTCGGCGTAGGTGTGGGAGTAGGAGTCGGCGTGGGAGTAGGAGTGGGAGTTGGAGTTGGAGTGGGTGTGGGTGTCGGAGTGGGCGATGGTCCACCAGACGACGCTGGCAATATCGTGTTGTCGTTTTTCAGAGCGCCGGGCGAATTGAACAAGTAAGTACCTGGCGACAAGACGATCTGATCGATCCCGATTCCGTCTTCGCGGTTTTGAATTCGGATCGTGTGTGTACCCGTCGATTGGAAAAATATCTGTGGACCTAAGACTCCGACACCCCAACCGTTATCCTGCCATCCCCAGCCGCTGATCCCGCAGCCGGAACAGTCTTCGAGATTCATTTCCGTGCCTGTAGTTGTGCCGATGCGAAACACTGGCGAGCCACTGTTGTTCACGCTGTCAGAGAACTGCACCCAGACGGAATCATTGCCCCAGTAATCGTTCAGTGCTTTGGACCGGATCCAGAGACGATATGGCCGGCCTGCTTCAGCCGTGAAGCTCATTTCGAAATAGTTAGACGGACTTGCAAAAGGTTGCGTGATCTTCGGTACGCCGCCATCGGCATTTTGCAGACGTACACCTGCGGCCGCCGTGAGATCTGAGACCGTGGTCCAATTGCCGGCCTTTACCGGCGCCTGGCTCGCATAGAGAACTACCTCGGCAGTCGACGGTGGCGGCGAAGGCAGCGGTGTCGGTGTCGGAGTTGGTGTAGGCGTCGGCGTTGGCGTCGGCGTTGGCGCTGGCGTCGGAGTTGGCGTTGGAGTTGGCGTTGGTGCTGATGCTGACGCGGTGAAGCGCGAGATCTGACCAGTCGCCGTCTGGTTCGCCATCGTCTTGCCTACGATGCGCCAGTAGTAAGTCACACCATTCTGCAAACCCGAAACCAGATACGTTTCCGAACCATTCGGTCCCAATGTGCCCGTAACTACATCAGAAGCGATCAGCGATAAGTTAATATCACTGGTGCCCATGTAGACGTCGTATTTGTGAGCCCAACCACCACCTTCCCACGTGAGCATTGCTGACAACCCTGCGGTGCCATTCTGCACGGGCGAGATATTCACCGGCGCAGTCGGCGGTTGTGGTACGAACGGTTGGTACTCCGTCGCCGAATCCCACTTCCGATTGAACTGATCGACAAACCACTGAAAGAACCACGTCTTATTCGTGAAGTAGTTATGCTCTTCCTGATAGTTGAACGACTCCCAACTCCAGTTAGACGATCCGAAGATCGTCAAACCTCGCCCATAGAGCGTGACCGATTTCTGGTGATTGAGTCCGAGATGCTTTCGCATCTTGATCTGCACGCCTGCCGCATACAGCCGATCGACGTTGTATGGTCCGGTAAACTCCGCTCCGAGCCGGTTCGCGTCGAAGCGATATTCAAGCGGTTCTGTGAGCAGACGGACTTGTAGCCCGCGAGTGCGCGCTCTGAGTAACGCATCGCAGATGCCAACGTCGGTGAGCCGATACATGGTGAGGTCGATCTTCTGTGTCTCCTGATCGAGGAGCGCGATTGTCCGCGTGCCGTAATCCTCTGCGAGGTTCTGGTTCGGCACGAAGTTCATTGCCGGATCGATCGGAAAGGTCGGGTATTTCCGCGTGAGCGGCCCGTTGATGTTCGCATAGTGTCCGTAGGCGGTCGTGTTCGTCCACGTATCGTCATAACGAGTCTTGAAGCTGTTCACTACTGACGGGTCGTCGCTGAAGTACCATGCACCATCGACATAATTGTCGTACGGTGCATAAGGCGCGACGTCCGCATCACCGAAGTTCGAACCCGTGAAGACGACTTTGTTTTGACCCGCGAGCAGCATCTCCTTGATGTGGATGATGCCGTCGCCGAGTTTGTAACGCATGGGAATGCCAGCCGCCTTGAACTTGTCGAGCAAAGGCTGGTTCATCGGGAATTTCACGTTCGCGCGCGGCTCGACAATCAATCTGACCGGCACGCCTGCGTTGTATCTCGCGATGACCTCGTCCGTGAGTCCCGGCAGCTCGATCATGTAAAAAGCCATGTCGATGCCGACGTTCTCGTTGCGCACGAGATCGATCAAACCCGCGTAGCAGTTTTCAAACGACGGGTCGCACAGCCGTTCCTGAGCCGAAGTCGATTTAGAGATAAAAAGGCAAAAAGCCAGAACGAACCAGAAGGTAAACCCCGCACGTTTTCTTGTGATCATGACGGTAATTCCACTTCGAATACTGAAATTCTTCCCTGCTACAGACAAGCGAGCGTTGACTGTATTGAGTTGGCATGGAAAAAACTTTTCGAGATTGTCTCGAAGAGTTGGCGATAACGCTTATTTAGGAAAACCGGATTCTTCGGTGACTCGCCTGGCTTGTTGGAAGTGACGGTGTTCGTGAACGACGATGATGCGATAGGCGTCGATCAAACTGTAGGTGACCACTGCCAAAGCAGGTGAGGTGATCACGATCTTCTCGACGTCGAGATGTTCAGTGGCCTTCATTTTGTCGACTATCGCGCGTTGCTGGGCGACAAAGTCGTCGATTATGGATGGCCGGATATCGCTCTCAGCAGGCGCGAAATTTTTCGGAGCTTTCATTTTCCGAGTCGAGGCCGGGTCTAACGACTTGATCAACAAACCTCCACCCAGTCCGGGAAGCAACGGCATTCGTTCCCAAAACGTCGGCTTCCTGCCCGCGAGAACACGCTCAATGATCGGGAGGTAACCTTTGTTTGAGGTGAGAAGATGCTCGAAACACTGAGCGACACTCCAACGCTCCGCCCTCGGTTTCCAGTTGAGTTGTGAGGCGGTTAGATGACCAAACGTCGATTTCGCGTCGGTTGCGACAAGGTTCGCTTCAGTTATGAGAGTCGGTAAATCGGCGTTCCTGTAATCCATGTTGTAAAGCCTTGTGTCCCTCTGTGTCATCTGTGTTTAAAACTAACCACAGATGACACAGAGGTTGCACAGAGGAATCTACGAGGAACCGTCCGCGGCGAATTGCTTCAACGCGTGACTTCCCTGCGGACGATCCGAATCGCCGTGTCCGCGTTGACGCTCGAGAACCGCACCTGCGCAGTAGTCGACGACGCGCCAGCAGCACTGATTGCCACACCCGCTAGCGACTCTACGGTCAGCTTCGTGTCAGCGTATTGCCACGCCTTCTCGAATTCGCCCTGGACTGACCGTGCCGCCGCGTCTTTACCCTGCCTTTTCAAACTCTCGGCAAGGCCAAACAACGCACGTCCGCTGCGGTGGTGTCGTTCAAGCTCAGCACGAAATACTTTCTCCGCACCCGAGTTGTCGCCGGCCAACAGCAAAACAGCGCCGAGCACTTCTCGTACGGGCAGGTCCCAATCCGAAGGTTCAGCGTAGTCCGTCGCATCTTCAGCAGCGGCCGCTTTGTGCAAGAGATCGATGCCGGCTTGTTTGTTTCCACGAGCGAGCGCGATCTTGCCTTCGAGTTCCAATTCACCGACCTTCAACACGTGTGCAGCCGCGTTGTTGAAGAGTCGTACTTCGTCAGTCATCGCTTGATCGAGAGCGCGCATCGCGGTTAATTCCGCTTCAGCATTCGCCGTCTGTTTCGAAGCGACGTATGCACTGCCACGTGCGAAATGCCAGAACGACGTCGTAATCTTCAACGCTTCATCTGGTTTGGGTTCCTTCAACACGTCATCCCAACGTCCGAAGCGAACCAGCGAAATAATCGGGTACGGCCGAAACATCTCGAGCATCGGCATCGCTTTGAGTTGCGGGTCAACGCTCGCTTGAAGTTCGCGCGCGGATTTGATCGAGTCAGCATAACGTCCCTTGAACGCGCTTGCTGCCGCCAGGAAGTGGACGTTGTGATGGTAGTAGATCATCGGGTAAAGACCCTTGTTACCGCTCTGGGCCATGTACTCACGATCCACCGCGATTGCTTCCACGTTTGCTTGCGCCGCCTCATAGTAATCGCCTGTGCGAATGTAGATGTGCGACGGCATGTGAACGAGGTGACCTGCCTTGGGCGCAATCTTTCCGAGACGTGCCGAGCTCGGCAATGCTCGTTCGGGATTAGTCGACGCTTCAACAGCGTGAATATAGTAGTGATTCGCTCCGCTGTGATTTGGATTGCGACGCAGGACGCCTTCGAGCACGGAAACAATCTCCAACGTGCCTTCGTTGGGTTTACCGTCGAGCGTCCAAAGCTTCCACGGGTGCAGGTTCATCATGCTTTCTGCGTAAAGCGTGGCCGCATCCAGATCGTCGGGATAAGTTTTTGCGAGCTCGCCCATTGCGTTCTTGTAGTCAACGGCAAGCTTCTTTTGATCTGCCGAAACGTCGGCCGAGTAACGTTTGGACAGCGCGTTGATGTAAGCGCGATCCTGCTCAGACGCTTTCGGAGCCAGCGCGATCGCTTTTTGCAGATTCGAATAAGCTTCCAGGAGCGCAGGGCCGGCCGCCGGAACGTTGTAGTTCGAACCGAGCGAGATAGCGACGCCCCAGTAAGCCATCGCGAGCTGTGGGTCGAGTTGTGCGGCCTGTTTGAAGGAATGCACAGCCTCTTCGTGATTGAAAGCGTAGATGTATGCCAGACCTTGATTGAAAAACTTCTGGGCTTCGGGGTTGTTAGTTGAAACCGGGTGATTGACGTCGCCTAAGCCTGAGACCAGTGCCACAGGCGCCGGCGCTTTGGCTGGCGCGTGACCGTTGTGTTGGCCAAGTGCAACGATGGGAAACAGCAGCAGAAATACAAAGAACAGACGTTTCATCTCTAAATCTCCTGCACCGGCGAACCATGCCGGAATGGCTGTCACGATCTAAAGTCTACAATCCCTAACGCGTAACACGGCGCCGAAACGGTCCACTTTTTTATTCGGCCCCGTACTTCATTTGCGTCACCTTTGCCTTGCCTTTGGCGTAAACAGTGACGACGAAGAGATCGTCAAACTTTCGCTCGTCGATTGTTGGAACAACGTCGCCGCCGAGCATCTTGATCACGTCGGGAATCGAGTTGCTGTGACCGACAAGGAGGACGTTCTCGCCCGCTCCTTCGAGAATCTTGTTGACGACGTCGGCTGTCGATTCTTCAGCGATTAGACGTGGGTTGCTCGGATTTGACTTAAGGGAAATCGTGGTTGCGGTCAGGCCGAGTTTTGCGGCGAGCGGCTCGGCAGTTTGCTTTGTTCTCGCGAACTGAGATGTATAGATCGCTTTGATGCCCGCGCCAGAGAGTAGTCGCGCCAGTTCCTGCGAACGCGCAACTCCCTCTTTCTTCAGCGGCGGATCCTGGCGGGGCTCGTCTTCTTTCTCCGCGTGCCGGATGAGAAAGATGGTTTTGGGTTTGAATTCATTTTGTGCAAACGCTTGCTGCACGAGCGCTGCACAGATGAGTAGCGGAAAGAGAATTAAGATTCTTCTATTAATTTTCATTTGTGCGTTTTTGTGGCCCTTTCCATCCAGGTGGCGCTTCAGCCCACTCTTTGTCTGGGCTAACCGGCTTGGGCTGATCCTTTCCCAGGCGATCCGGTTTGATCTCTGCGACGATGAAGTTCTCGGGCGGCACGGGTGCGCCGGCTAAACGTCTCAACAGCGCTAACTGTCCGGCGTGTGTCATCGCGTCTGAAAAAGGTCCCTGCAGGAGACGCTCCTCAGTCATGGCTTCCAACAATGCATCGCCATCGCGAAGGTGTTGGGCCAACATGCCAAGCATCTCGTGAAAACGTTCGATCTCCTCGTCGAGTGTTTCCAAAGGTTCGGGCCAATACCTACCGCCGACGAAGTTCGTGCGTGCGTAACCCAGCACGCTCGTCATGTGACGCACGAGTTCCGCGGGCGTCCGCACTCCATCCATCGCCCGAAACGAGCCGAAATCGCGGGGCGCGTCGCGCAGTGCTTTTTGTGTGCGGTATGCAAGCGCCGCGAGGAAATGGTTCAGGAGTTTCCGTCTGGGTTCCATCGAGAGAGTACTCTACCCCTTCACAATGCTTTTTGCATTGGCACCAGTGGGAGCTTTACGCCGTCTGTTAATTCGAGATCGAAAACACCACGTTCTGAAAAACCGCAAGACTTATAGAACTCGACGCCGGGCAGGGTCGACATGAGTTCGAGTCCGCGAAAGCCGTGAGCCCTTGCTTCGTCTTCACATCGCGCGAGGAGGGCGCGTGCGACTCCCTTACGTGCGTGGTCGGGATGAATGAAGAAAGCACGGATCTTCGCGGAGTCTTTCTCGGGATCGATATAACCTGTGTCTCTGGATGAATACTGATCACCGCCGTAAAGAGTTTTCCTCATGCTCCAACCGCCGCAGCCGGCCAGCACGCCAGAGATCTCGGCAACGAAGTATGTGCCATCTTCGATAAGCGTTGTGTCGACGCCGAACACGCCTGCGATGGCCGCCTCGATTTGGGCGTCGTCGTAATGTGCGCGACTCAGAATGCGCGCCGACTCCGCGATCAACTGCTTCATCGATTCGCGGTCATCCATTGTTGCGCGACGAATGATCATGGATTTGTGTACACAAAAGACACAAAGAACTTAATAGCTCAACCCGTAGCCGTACTTAAACAACGGATCGTAATTCTCGTCGCCGACGTTGATGGGTATCTGGTCCATCGAGCGCGGCCACGAGAACGAGAGCCGGCCCACTGGCTTGAAGTCGCCGAAGAGCACGTCGGTGACTCCGTGGCCCTCAGTTCCCGGCAACCACGCCGCGACAAACGCGTCTGCTTTATCAATCACTTTGTCGATGATCATCGGGCGTCCGGAGAGCAATACAACCACCACCGGCATTCCCGATTGTTTCATCTGATCGACGACGGCGACGTCTCCATCCTCCAGCACGAGACTGGCCCGATCGCCAATCATCTCCGCGTACGGAGTCTCACCGATTACAACGATTCCGAGGTCAGCACCCGCGGCGTTCGAGCCATCGACAGAAAACGTCACCTTCGTTTGCGGCGAGACTGTCTCCTGGATGGCTTTTAGAATCGTCGTGCCGCCAGTGGTGTTAGGTCCACTTCGTCCCTGCCAACTGATGGTCCAACCACCACACTGATTCCCGATATCGTCAGCACTCTTGCCTGCGACGTGGATGTGCTTGACTCGTTTCGACACCGGCAGAGTCTGTTTCTCGTTCTTCAGCAGCACCAACGACGCGCGCACACATTCGCGCGCCACCCGGCGATGCTCGGCTGAGCCAAACTTCTCGTGCAGCCTCCTATCGGCTAATAGCGATCGTCCCGGTTCCATCAACCCCATCGCAAACTTCACGCGAAGAATCCGCGTAACCGCATCGTCGATACGCGACATCGCAACACGATTCTCCCGGACCAGCGCGAGCAGAAAACTGTACAACTCGCGATAAAGTGTCGAAACCATGAACATGTCCATTCCGGCGTTTACCGACGTCTCAATCTGCGTCTTGTAATCGCCGGGCATCTCGTTGATCGCGTCGTAGTCGGAAATCAGGAATCCGTCGAACTTCAGCTCGCCTTTCAGGATCTCGGTCAACAGACGTTTACTGCCGGAACACTTCACGCCGTTCCAGCTACTATACGAAGGCATGATCGTACCGACACCCGCCTTGATCGCGCTCAAATAACCCGCCATGTGTATGTCGCGCAGTTGCTGTTCGGTCGCACGCACGTCGCCGCGATCCAGTATCTGCACGTCGCCCTTGAGTTTCTTGCCGGTGCCGTACGTCGTGCCGCCGTCTCCGATGAAGTGTTTCGCGCAAGCGAGTATGCGCAGCGGATCGGTGAGGTCGTTGCCTTGATACCCGCGCACCGCAGCTTCGCCGAGCATTCGAGCCAATTCAGGCACTTCACCAAAGCCCTCGTAAGTCCTGCCCCAACGCTCGTCGCGCGGAACGGTGACGCACGGCGCGAACGTCCAATTGATCCCGGTCGCCCGTGTCTCGATGGCCGTGATGCGCGCGGCTTGTTCGACTAATTCAGGACTTCGCGTGCAGCCGAGACCGATGTTATGTGGAAAGATGACGGCGCCGAGTACGTTGCTGTGTCCGTGTACGGCGTCGATACCGTAAAGGATCGGGATGCGAAGACGAGTGCTTTGCGTGCGCGATTGAAAACTATCGTATAGGTTGGTCCAGTCGATCAGGCGGTTACCAGTTTTCGGATCCGAGCTGCCACCGCTGAGCAGTGAACCGAGGAATAACTTTTCGATGTCGCTGACGTCTTTGAGTGAGCGCTGGTCGGGTTGGACCATCTGCCCGACTTTCTCTTCCAGCGTCATTTGAGATAGAAGCGCCCGAACTTTCCCGTCGTGCGCCTTGAGACTTCGCGGTACGGGAAGGCTCGCCGAGGCCACCAGCGATCCGGCAACAGTCAGCGCCGATGCCTCAATAAACTCTCGTCTGCTAATTTTCATGTTGATCCTGTCGCTACGAAACGCCGAAGGCGTTAGCTAATCTCAGCCCAGGTGAAAAACGCCGAAGGCGTTGGCTAATTTCAGCCCAGGGTTGGAACGCAGTGACAACCCTGGGGTTAAGTCATGTATTGCGGACCAACCCTGAAAGGGTTGGCGGCGCACAGGCCTAACGCTTTCAGCGTTTGTTTCTTTTCGTTCTTATCACCCAGGGTTGTCGCTGCGCTCCAACCCTGGGCTGAAATTAGCCAACGCCTTCGGCGTTTTTCAAATATTCAGAAGCTTAGAATATACAGTCAACCTCAAATGCAGCTCCGTTAACCGGAAATACTCAAACACTGTTCCACGATCTCGGTTGCTGCGTTGGGTCGTCCCATGTTGCGGGCGTTTGCCTGCATAGATGCAAAGCGCTTTGGGTCGGCCAGGAGGCGATCGAGTTTATATGACAACACGGGCAGGTTGTTGCAACGGATCCCGACTGCGCGTTCGAGCAGGTGATCGGAGTTACGCTCCTCCTGGCCAGGAATCGGATTCACGATCACAAACACCAGCCCTTTCGCCAATGCTTCAGATGTGGTCAGCCCACCCGGTTTGCCGAGCACGATATCCGACGCGGTCATCAGCTCGTCCATCTCCTTCGTGTAGCCGAACGGCTTCAGCAGAACCGTCGCATCGGGCTTAGCACGTGCAGCCATTCGGGAGAGCCGTTTCTTCAACTCCTCATTACGACCGCAGATCGCAACGACCTGCACGCGATGTTGCACCGACAGCAACGACGCGATCAGCGCATCAACCGATCCAACACCAAATCCACCTGTGGACAGCAGGATCGTCGTGCGGTCCGGCTCCAACCCGTGTTTCGCTCGCATCGCCTGTTTGTCTTTGTGCTTTGCGAAAACCGGATCGATCGGAATGCCGCTGACAGTAATCTTCGACGCCGGAATTCCAATCGCCTCGAGATACGCGCGCGCTTCGTCAAGCGCGACAAAATAATGTTCGTAGTGATGGACCAGCCACATCGCGTGCACGTCGAAATCCGTGACGATTATCACCTGTCGACTGGCAAGACGTTCTTTCGCCTTCAACCACGACACGATCTCCGCCGGAAGAAAATGCGTGCAGACGATCAGATCCGGCTGGTAATCGCGCAGCAGCTTGACCAGTGGGCGCGTGTTCAGCTTGTCGAGCGCGAGACGGCGACGTTCGTTCTTCCACGGTTTGTCGAGCTTGTCGTACATCCACCCCGGCACCTCCGGAAGTTTGTTGACGAGATCGATGTAGGCTTTTGAGTAGAAATGACGAAAGACTTTGTTCGTGTAGTTGAGAATGTCGAGGTGCTGAACTTCCCTGCCCTCGCCATTCCCAACTTCTTTGAAAGCTTTCTCGATCGCATCTGCCGCACGCCCGTGCCCCGCGCCAGCCGATGCCGAAAGGAGGAGAACCTTTTTGAGCATTAGTTATGGTCGCGTCGGTTTTGCCGGCGAAGTCGTCGGTCTTGCGGGCACCGGAGTGGTTCTCGCAGGCGCCGGAGCTGATCCAGCCGGATGCGTTCGGTTGTACTCGTTGATGAACTCCTGCGTGATGTCGAGGGTCGGTGCCGCATAGATAATCGGCACGCGGTTCGAGTCGAGCACCAGCGTGATCCCCTTCGTCTGTGCAAACGCAATCACTGCGTTACCAAGATCGTTCTGCAAAGGCTCCATAATGGCAAGCACTTCCTTTTGGTAACTTGTCCGCGCGTCCTCGGCTTTGCGCTTGATTTGTAGTTCGAGACTGTTTGCTTCATCCACCTGGCGCGACGTTGTGGCTGCGTCCTGGATGGCTTGTTTCTTTTGCAGATCTGTGCGCAATGCGTTGAGTCGATCGCCCATGCCGCGAATCTCAGCTTGCAGTGGTTGAAACTTCACCTCGAGCTGTTTCATCGCGGTCGTCACCCGCGCGATGCCCGCCTTATCGTCATCAAACCGGGACGAATCGATTATTCCGATGTTGGCTGGAGCAGCCGGCTGCGTAACGGTTTCAGCCGAAGAGGCGCCCATTGTCAGCAGTGTCTGTACCAGGATCGTAAATGCCGCCACTGCGATTGCGGCTAGAGTTGTGCGAAATACTTTCATGCTTCTGCTCCTTAAATAATTTGACTGCTGTCGGGGTTACTCGGGTATTAAGCCATAAAAGGTCAGAAAAAGCACAAATTGGTCTTTGTACTTTTTGCCTTTTATGGTCCAATAAGCGCCTTACCTTTGGATCGGAGGATCAAGAATGCGACCACGACTGATAATTCTGGTAACGGCAGTTCTGCTTCTCGGTGCGGTAATACTCATTCCGGAAATTATCGAGGCCAAACGCGCCATTCCCGTTCAGGGAAAAGGCCAGGCCATGACCTCGGGCGAATCCGTTCGCAACGACACCTCAGCGCCTGTGCGCGAGATGAAACAGCAGCCCGTGTTCAAGGAGCGGAAAGAAGCAAACAAGAACCCCAGGATTCAACATCCGCACAAAGACTCTGCCGATCCGGTGGTCCAATCCACGATCGCAACCGAGTTCTTTGACGCCGCCATGCCCGCTGCTATGCAGAACTTCAACGGGATGCAGTTCCCTGGAGTCGCCTGCAACTGCGCTCCGCCGGATACGAACGGCGAGGTCGGAGCGACGCAGTACGTGCAAATGGTGAACGAAGGCTTTCAGGTGTTCAATAAGACCACCGGCGCTTCCCTTCTCGGCCCATCGGGCATCTCCACGATCTGGACCGGCTTCGGCGGCGTCTGTGAGTTCAACGGCAGCGGCGATCCCGTGGTCATGTACGATCAACTCGCCGACCGCTGGATCATCACGCAGTTCGCAGGCGTCTCGGTGCCGACCGACGAGTGCGTGGCTGTTTCCACCACCGGCGATGCTACGGGCTCATATCATCGTTACGACTTCCATCTCGGTTCGAACTTCTTCGACTACCCGCACCTGAGTGTTTGGCCCGACGGCTACTACATGAGCATGAATGTGTTCAACTCCACGGGAACGTCGTTTCTTGGACCACAACCATTCGTCTTCGATCGCGCGAAAATGCTGAGCGGTCTGCCGGCCACATTCATCACTCCCGGGATCACTGGTGGACCGGGTGAAGAGTCTTACCTGCCGGCGGATCTTGATGGTTCGACTTCGCCACCGCCTGGTGCGCCCGCAACGTTTGTGGAGTTCCCGAGCGGTGGTAATTACAAGATCTTTCACTTCGATGCAGACTTCGTGACACCGGGGAATTCGAGTTTCACGGTCTTTGCAAATGTTCCGGCCGCGGGATTCACAGCGCTCTGTTCGGCCACTCGCTCGTGTGTGCCGCAATCGGGCACGACGTCACGTCTGGACGGAATTGGCGATCGGCTGATGTTCAGAGTCGCGTACCGGAACTTTGGCACGCACGAGTCTGTAGTCGGCAACTACAGTGTTGACTCGGGAGGTACCGCGGGAATTCGTTGGTTCGAGTTGCGCAACGTGACTGCTGGTCCAGTGACGGTGGCGCAGGAGAGTACTTACCAGCCGGATACGACGTGGCGTTGGATGGGAAGCGCCGCGATGGATCGCGACGGTAACATCGCGATCGGTTACAGCGCGTCGAGTGCGGCAATCTTTCCGCAGTTGCGATACGCGGGCCGGCTTGCATCCGATCCTTTGAACGTTCTGGGTCAGGGTGAGGCGACGCTGTTTTCGGGCACTGGCAGTCAAACTGGTACGAGTAGTCGTTGGGGTGATTACAGTTCGCTGACGGTCGATCCGGCTGACGATTGCACGTTCTGGTTTACGAGCGAGTACTACAGCACGACGAGTAGCTTCAACTGGCGCACGCGAATCGGATCGTTCAAGTTCCCGACCTGCGGTGGTGGTACACCAACACCGACTCCGACGCCAACTCCAACAGTGACGCCAACGCCGCCGCCGACACCAACTCCGACGCCTACGCCGCCGCCGAACGCGCCGACGAATCTGGTTGGAAATGTCATTTCTACGACTCAGGCCAACCTGTCGTGGACGGATAACTCAGGAAACGAGCAGGGCTTCAGCATCGAGCGGTGCACCGGTAATGGTTGTTCAAACTTTGCGCAGATAGCAACGGTGGGTGCGAACGTCACTAACTTCTCGAATACGGGGTTATCACGAAACACGTGGTATCGCTATCGTGTTCGAGCATTTAATGGGGGCGGCAATTCGGCGTTCTCAAATATCGTGACGGTACGAACACCCAACCGATAATCGGCGCCACAAAAAGGCACAAAATGCACACAAACATTTTGTGCCTTTTGCGTCCTTAGTTGATCGTAAAATTGATGTCGTCGCTGGTTTCAGACAGTTTCCTGTCTGAACTATTGAACGCCTCGACTTTGTAACGATAGGTTCCCTTCTCCAGCGGCTTATTCACCTTGAACGATGAATCGTCAACCCTTTGGTTGATGTAGGGCGGTGTGATCTGGTGGTTGTCAGGATAAAGCGTGAACTTATAGTACGCGGCATCCGGATATGCCTTCCACTTGAGTTCCAAACCCTCGGCGCTCACGGTTGAACCGGGCTTCGGATTCTCCACTTGCAGATCGCCTTTGAACAAGTGCGTTGGCCTGACGAAGAGCGTCTTACCCGCCTCGACGTTGTATTTGGTCGCGGCGATCCCGGCTATACCCGTCGTCGCAAAGACGTATGAGTCAGTGTCAAACACCTGCACGGTCAATCCCTGGTACTCCTTTGGTTCGACATTAGTGATCACGAAATCACCATCCTTGTCGGTTTTCGCGGTGTAGATTTTTCCACCGCAGCCGCTCAGGAAACGACTGAACGTTTCGCACAACTTCACATCGATATTCGCGACGGGCGCGTTGTTGTAGAGAACCTTGCCTTGAACGTTGCCAGTCCCGGGTGCAGGCTTCACCTTCTCCACACCGTCAACCGGCTCGTCGGCCTGCGCCGTCGCAGAACCTTTCTTTTTTGCACAACCTGTAAACCCAAACATCGCGATCAAACAAACAGAAACAATGACGAATCTTTTGAGCATCGCAAAAAAGTACCTTTCGTTTTACTATTGGTCAGCGGATTGTACCACTATGAAAAAGATAGCTGCGTTATCCCTGATCCTTTTCCTTGCCGGCCAGGCGGCGGACTCCTCGTTCGAAACATTCTGGCAGGATTTTAAGACTGCGGTCAGCAAACGCGACGTCGAGACGATCGCGCGACTCTCGAAGTTTCCGATCGGAATGTCGTACGGCATACCCACCGTAAAAACGAAAGCGCAACTCACGAAGCGCTACAAACAGGTCTTCAATGATCAGTCTGACGCAGCAGCTTGCTTCGCTAAAGCCAAGCCCGAGCTGGACGCGCAGAATCCTAAACACTCCAGCGTAGCGTGTCCCGACGCGGCTGGAAACGAAGTCGTCATTTATCACTTCGAAAAAACCAGAACGGGTTGGAAATTCACCGGCCTCGATAATATCAACGAATAGAGAGCCACAAAAAGGCACAAAAGAAGAACGCAAAAAAGCGCTGCTAGGTGTTGTCGGCGGGTTGAGTGGATAGCGCTGGGTCTGGTCTTGTTTGGGTGATTTGGGGACTCAGAAATAAGGTTGCGACGATGAAGGCGGAGGCGAAGAAGTAAGGTGATGATACGCCCAGTGTGTCGAAGGTCCAGCCGAAAAAGAGCGGGGCGATGATTCGAGCTGCGCCACCATACGTCTGTTGCATCCCCATGTAGAGTCCGCGTTCCCTCGGACTGATGACGCGCGACAGCAGCGCCGTCACGCAGGGAAATGTGAACGCGGTCCCTAGTGGAATCAGCGCCACTGCAATCCCGAGCATCCAGATGTTTCGTGCGAGTGGCATTCCCATCACGCCGATACCGAGCAGCAGCAACCCGACGCGCGAGAGTTTCGCTTCGCCAAGCCAGTCGACCATCCGCCCAAGCAATAGCACACGTGTAAACACGGAGATCGAGCCGACGTACATGAAGAAGTAACCGATGGTCTGCTCCGTCACTTGAAAGCGAGCGTTGAGAAACAGCGCCAGTACGGAAAAGCTGCCTTGATACGCGCCCATCGCGATCGCATAGATCCAGATCAGACGTGATGAGGTCTCTTTCGAATGCGAGATGACGCGCCACAGAGCCTCGCGCGAGCTGCGTCTGACTTCACCTTCCACGGGCGCATGCTCGGTCAGATCCCTCGATTCCGTCAGATAACGTGCAGCGAAAGCGATGTTCAGCAGACAAAGCGCGGCGGCGAAAATCCCAGGCGCCGCATGGCCCATTTCCAGTGTCAACGGACCCGGCATCAGATCGCGTTTGCCTAAGGTGATCGCGAATGAACCCAGGACAGGACCAAGCGTCACTCCGAGATTCGTTGTTGCTGAAAGCCAGCCCAACGCACGCGCGCGATCCTCTGGTGCGGTTGAATCTGCAACGTAAGCCTGGATCACGCCGACTGTTCCGCCGCCCGCCCCCTGCACGATTCGCGACAGGAACAGAAGGAAAAGCGAGTCAGCGAAGCCGAAAATCAGATACGCGACAGCCGAGGCGCTCAAAGCAATCAACAGCGTCGGTCGACGTCCGACGCGATCCGAAAACTTCCCCCACAATGGGGCGCTCAAAAGCTGCGCGAGCGTGAACGAGGCAATGATAAATCCGGCGATGATGCCGATGCCGAGGTGAAATCCACGAATATCGATCCCCGCCCCGCCCAGCGACTTCACGTAAAACGGCAACAGCGGAAAGATCATCAGCACTCCCAACATGTCGATAAACGCAGTCGCCATTAATATCAGGAGTTTCGCCGGAATCTTTCGCACTTCGCGCCACAGCACGTAAAGCAACCCAATCGCGATCACAACGAGCACGATGCGTACGATTGGTGATTGAAATGAATGCGCGAGACTCTGTTGCAGGAGCATTGAAGGGATAATAGCTACAAAAAGGTGCAAAGGCTAAACAGCGCGGGCTAAACAGCGCGAGCGATCAGGTAGGTGATGGTGCGGTGCTCGTTGCCCTGAAGACGTTTTGACCAGGAGGTGTTTAGTTCGGGCCACTCGGATGCAGTGAGAATTCCGTGTTCGATGGTTTCGAATCCGGCCGCGGCGTATTTCGGGATCAACTCGTTGTCGATGAATTCATGTGAGAGTGGTGTGAGTCCGAGTCGTTCGATCTCGGATCGATCGCGTTCGGGGTCGAGACCGATCACGACTTCCAACAACGCACCGGCCGAACAGATGCGCCGCAAGTTCTGCAACCCCGCGGCGTCGCCCGTCGCAATTGCTCGCAACAGACTTCCCCAGGGAAAGTGCACGTGAAGCTCGTTTGCGACTCCGTCCAGCTCCGGCGGCAGATCCTCAACCGCGGCCTGAATGAACAGAAGGTTAGGAGCGCCGCCCTTCGCCGGTTTCCTGTGGATCTTCTCTGAGATCTTCTCGAGCGGATGCGTGTTCGGGTCGATCCCGATGTAGAACCTGTTCGGATTCTCGCGCGCAGACTGGTATACAAAGCGCCCGTCGCCCGTCCCGATGTCGATGATCACCCCTTCGCCGATAGGGTCGGATGAGTTCGTCGAAGGTGCTTTTATCCAGTTATCAGGTAGTACTGCCACGAATCATTTTAATCATAGCCAAAAGCTTACACCGGGCACGCGAATTATAAAAGCGACTTGATCCAGCCGCCGTCGACCTGAATCGACGTCCCCGTGATGTAGCTCGCGCGTTCTGAAACCAGAAACGTTGCCAATGCCGCGAACTCGCGCGGTTCGCCGAGGCGGCCCATCGGAATCTCTTTCTCCCACTTTGCGCGGAATTCGGCCGGAGTAATTCCCTGCTTCTCGGCCATCATGTTCGCAAGGTCTTCGAGCCGGTCTGTGCGCGTGTACCCGGGCATGATGTTGTTGACCGTTATCCCTTCGGCTGCGACTTCATTGGCGAGCGTGCGAGCAAATCCGGTGAGTCCGGCGCGAAGACTGTTTGATAACATCAAGTTGTCGACCGGCTGCTTAACGGCGATCGAAGTGATGTTGAGGATTCGTCCCCAACGTCTTTCCTTCATCCCGGGCAGTACCTGACGCGCGAATTCGAGGGCGCTGAACAACGTCAACCGCAGCGCGTCTTCCCACTGCTCGCGTGTGATCTGGTCGAACGTTCCCGCGGGTGGTCCACCCGCGTTTGTGACGAGAATGTCGATGCGGCCGAAACGTTCGGTACCGGCGTCGACTACACGCTTGATATCGTCGGCGACGGTGACGTCAGCCGGCACTGCGAGCACGTGTGCACCACTCGCATCGGCAATCGTCGAAGCAACTTCGGCCAGCGTCTTCGGTTCGCGCGCGCAGAGCACGAGCGAAGCGCCTTCAGCAGCGAGTTCCTCGGCAACTGCACGTCCGAGTCCCTGACTGCTGGCGGCTACGAGCGCTACTTTGTTTTTGAGTCCGAGGTCCATACTACTTTTGCCTCAGATAGGCGTCGGTTTTGTCGAGCCAGTCTTGTCGCGGCGGGCTGAAGATGTCGACGTCGAGCGTGTCTTCGAGTGCTTCCGCCTTGTGTTGGACCATCGAAGGAATGTGCAGTACGTCGCCGGCGAGGACGTCGATCACCTGCGCTTCGTCTTCGCCGATCCAGAATCGCAAGCCGCCTTCGAGGATGTAAGTAAGCTGCTCGTTCTCATGCGAATGTCGCGGCACGATTGCGCCCTTCTTCAAATACACGTGTGCGAGCATCATGCGATCGGCGGTTATCAACCGCCGCTCAAACATGTCACTTACCTTCTCCTTCGGCATATCGTCCCAACGGTAGAAGGTTACGTTTTGTTTGTTCATGAACACAGATTACACAGAATCTGTGTAATCTGTGTACTAGTTTTTACTAGGTTCGTTGCGGGCTTTGAGGATCTTGCGCAGCTTCATGCGCGCTTTGTGTAGCTGCGACTTCGACGTACCAACCGCCACGCCGAGCATCTTTGCGATCTCTTCGTGTTCGTGACCTTCGACGTCGTGCAATACAAACACTGTTCGATATCCCGGAGGTAATTGTGTTAACGCGTTGTCGAGTGCGATGCGGTCCATGATCGGCATGGAATTCGGATTCTCCGTGCCCGTGACGACCTGCACCGGCGTCTCACCTTCTTCCGTCGTCTTCTCGAGTTTCACGCTCCGCTTCCGGAAGTGCATCAAGCACTGATTGACCGTCAAACGATGCAGCCAGGTGGTGAATGCCGAATCACCTCTGAAGCTGCCGATCTTGCGGAACAACTGAATGAACGCCTCCTGCGCGAGATCCTCCGCCTCCGCCGCATTCTGGGTCATGCGAAGGCACAGGGAGTAGACGCGCCGGTTATGGCGTTCGTAAATCTTTTCAAACGCCTCCACGTCACCTTTTCCGGCCGCGATTGCGAGTGCGAGATCCGAGTTCGGCGCCGGTTCAGATTTCTTTGGAGCTACCAGGCCCCCGTGCAGAATTGGGAAGACTTCTGTATTAGTCATGCGGAGGAAGTGAGCAAACGGGGGGCCACGAAAACAGTGAGAAAAAGCCCAATAATCACGAATTTGCGTCGTGATGTTTGAGAATTTTCGACCAAAACGGGTCCGGGCAACCTAAACCGTGTACTACGCAACGAGCCAGGAAAACACTCAAAACAATTGCAAAACAACTATAACGAACTCGATAGAAAAAGAATGCAGGAGTAGTAGATAGGTGCAGTTCAATCCTGCACCTGTCTACTGCTCCTGCTCCAAGACTGTTCGAAAGACGAACCTACTTGTCTTCACTACGGTCGCGTAGGTGTAGCCTGCGTCGACGAGGACGCCGGCTGATTCAACCCACGATTGATAATCATCTTCACGTCAACGCGCCGGTTCTGCAAACGTCCCTCGGCGGTCGTGTTATCAGCTACTGATTCCGTCTTGCCGTAACCCATCGGGGTCACGAACCGGCGAAGCGGAATTTTGTGCTGAACTGCGAGATACTGGACCACTGCATCAGCGCGCGCGCGGCTGAGACGGAAATTCTTCGCGTCACTGCCGGTTGAATCGGTGTGACCCGCAACCTCGATCATGTACGCTCTCGCAGCCAATGCCTTGGTGGCAAGAGTGTCGAGCTGTGTCTTTGCTTCCGGCGAAAGCACGGCGCTGTTCGTACGGAAGTTGACCGAAACTGTTTCCTGCACGTCGTAGTCGTCAAGGGATGACACGCGTTCGTTTACTGCCTTGACTTCGGCGCGTGCTTCGGCTGCCACTGCATAGAGCTCATCCATCTGACCGGCCACGCGCTCCATATTGGCTTCTACCGGACCTACGCGTACATCGGTGGTTTGTGCGGCGCGCATGTCAGATTCTCTAAAGCGAATCTTGTCCGCGACCAACTGGCCCTGCGCATCGCCACGTCCTTCGACTTCTACGATCAATCCTCGCAGGATGTCAGTAACCGGGTATTTCTTACCACTGCGGAGAAAACCGCCATTTGTCTTTATGCTCGTATTGTCGGTTATGAGAACTTGATAGTCTGCCCGAGACGCATCGCGAATCGTGAAAACATCTGCATCACGGTTGATAACGACGCCTCTGAACTTCATCTTTGAGCCGCTCGGCACAGACCGCATATTGATGCTTCGTTCTCGGGTCGCTTGTGTGGCTTGTGTGGCTTGTGTGTTAGTCACCTGGCCCATCACCGCAGGCGCCACTGACACTAACACTGCCAGAACACACCCCACAGTCAATGGGTACAATCTTTTAAAGCTCATAGTTTTGCTCCTTCATTTGCATTATCAAGGAATGCAGTATGGCGCACTCCGGGGCGCGTCTTTTGTCGTCGGGGCAACTTGTGTGTGGGGGTCGCCAAAAAAGATAACAAAAGCAGCGCGAAAATTAAAGCCTTGTTTCTGAAGCCTGTACGATAGCGCAGGTTCGCTTGTGGTTTATTGCGATTTCATTGGAATAAAAACGCATTATCGTGAGCTTAGTTGATGAAGCGCTATATGCGCCGATGTAGCGGACGTTCTTGGACGAGGTCAGTACCGTAACGCGGTAGCGTCGGGTCGTGACGCATCTGGACCGTCAAGGCAAATGCGGACCCGACGCTACCGCGTTACGGTACTGACCTCGTCCAAGATCCAAGCGTGTTTCAAAACAGGCGGCGCTGCTTGTCGTCGAAGACGGTGCGGCCGTTGAGTGAGGGTGAGATAAGGTGTTCGTGCTGAATTAGTTCGTCGAAGTTTGCCCGGGGCTTGAGTGTTCGTTCAACTGAATTCACGAAGCGTTCGAGGCGCCGGAAGCCGTCGAGCTTCTCGGTGTGGCCGACCTTCGCGGCGTCGAGCGAGGACCGAAGAAAGTTCAACGACTCATCGTACGTCTTCAAGGGAACGGGATGGGGGTGACCATCCTTGCCTCCGTGCGCGAAAGCAAAGCGTGCAGGATCATTGAACCGGCTCGGCGCGCCATGGACCACCTCTGCGACGAGCGCCAGAGACTGTAGCGTTCGTGGTCCAAGTTTCTCCAGGAGCAGCAGGTCCGCAAAATCCTTCAGACCTCGTTCATACGCGACCGCAAGCACCGCTCCAAGCCGTTTCAGATCGACGTCTTTCGCGTGAACTTCGTGATGTGCCGGCAGGTGCAAGTGACGAGCTTCGGTCAGCGTCTTGTAAGGATGCTCGTGCGCGATCTCCAACATCGCAGACTGTGCTTTGCCGGCTTTGGCGTCGACGAGGTTCATGATCGTGCCCTGGTTCTCGCCGAAGATTGCTGTATGTGGGTCGGCGACGAAGTCGCGAACCGACGCGGAGTGCCAGTGATATCGACGCGCCAGGCCGTATGGCGCGTTCAACCCCTGCTGCACGACTGCCCATTCGCCTTGTGAAGTGAGGACAAAACTATGCAGGTAGATTTGAAAACCATCGGCGATCGCGTTGTTATCGACTCGCGCGGTCAATCTGCTGGTCCGTACGAGTGCGTCGCCGTCGAACCCGCGCTTGTCCGCAAGCAGACGCAGTTCGTTCGGTGTGTTTCGCGAGAAGCGTCCGCGTCCGCCACAAACATAAATGCCGAGCTCGTTCGCACGCGGCGCCAGACCGCGCTTCAATGCGCCCATTACTGACGTCGTGATGCCGGAAGAGTGCCAATCCATTCCCATCACTGCACCGAGTGCCTGAAACCAGAATGGATCGCTGAGGCGAGAGAGAAACGCTGATGTTCCGTAGTCGTGAACGATCGTTTCTGTGATTGCGGAACCGAGTTTCGTCATTCGCTCGGCGAGCCACGAAGGCACGCGCCCGTCGTGAAGTGGCAGATCCGCAATTCCAGAACGCTTCATGGGCAGATTGTAAACAAAGCGCACCAAAGGGACAAAAAATGATTTTGGTCTTTTGTGCCTTTTTGTGGCACTGTTTAGGCTAAAATATCGTATTCGATTCATGACTGACGCGGACGAGCCGACAGACAAGCTCAAGGACGAGCAACTAGCAAAGAAAAGGCGAGAAGAGGCGCTGCCTGAACGCCTGCTCCGTCGCGTGCTCGAAGGTATGGGGAGCGTCGTCGATCGAAGGCTGGGGCGCACTGTCGAGCCGAAGAGCGGGCTTACGACGTCCAAGCTCATCGAGCGTATGAAACGATTGATCGATGAACGCGTGCGAGATGAAGGTAAAAAAGGAAGAATCGCTCCGCATCACCTC
>DATNCH010000305.1:0-12469 GCA_035571655.1 Pyrinomonadaceae bacterium | reverse complement strand
GCCGATGAGTGTTTCAGAGAAACGAAACTTCCGGCCGAGGAGGCCGTTGATGGCAGCGCCGATTAGGGGTAGCAGGGGAACTAGCCAGATGTATTTTTGCATTTAAGGGAATTCGATATAGGTCCTATAGGGCCTATTCTTGTTACCATTTCAACAGATCAATCTCGTCGACCCAGATCGTTTCCTTGTTCCTGTAAAGCGCGATGACGATTCCCAGCCCGATCGCGGCTTCTGCTGCTGCGACTACGATCACAAACACCGTGAATATCTGTCCGGCGAGCGCGTTGGCGCTGCCGGTTTCCTGCAGGTAACGAGAGAACGCGATGAAGTTCAGATTCGCAGCGTTGAGAATCAACTCGATCGACATGAAGATCACGATGATGTTTCGCCGCGTCAGCACGCCGGCCACGCCGATGATAAAAAGCAGCGCTCCGATCACGAGAAACTTCGAGAGATCGGGATTCAGCGCCGACTGCTTCATTTGCGCAATCCGGCCGCCTTCCTGTAACAGCAACACCAATGCAGGGGTGAAAAAGTTAAGCATAACTATTCTGACTGCGGCTCGAGGTTTGCGAGTTCCGGATCGTTCACTATCTCAACCTTCAAGACTTCCGGACCGAGATCGTCGGCTGAGGCTTCCTGCCTCAGCGTGCGCGCGAGCATCACCGATCCGATAATCGCGACGAGCAACAACACGCTTGCGATCTCGAAAGGCAGAGATGCGTAGCGATAGAGACTGTTTCCGACTCCCTCCGCGTCCTTTGTGATCTTGCTGGTTGCGGTGGCCGATGTTGCGTAGGACGATTCGCGTGCGGACTGCTGTTGCGCGGCGGTGTCTGCGGTCGTCGGATGCAGTCGCTGCAAACCCGCATAACCTTTGTTGACGGCGTAAAGCACTCCGCCGACGAGCAGCAAACAGAAGATCAGACTCGCGGCCACCTGTCTTTGGTTGTTGAAGATCTCCTCGTGTCCACGCTCTTCGGCCCCGACGTTGACGAGCATGATCACAAACAGAAACAGGACCATCACGCCGCCGACATACACGAGGATCTGCACACCGGCGATGAACTCCGCCCGCGCCAATACAAACAGCGCCGCAACGGACACCAGCGAGGAGATAAGAAACAGCGCGCTGTGCACGGCATTGCGCGCCATCACCGTCAGCAGCCCGGCAAAGATCGCCGCGAGCGCAAAGATCCAGAAGAAGAGAGCTTCGTAACCGGAGAGTGTCATCGATTATTATTCGCCGATTTATTCGCCACAAAAAGGTACAAAATGCACAAAAGAGTTGAAGCTTAAACGGTCAAATCGAGTTGAATACTCAGCCACAGTGCGCAGTATTTCCGTTTTTCATTTTGTGACTTTTGTGCCTTTTTGCGGCTCAAATTAGCTTGTGTACTTAACCGTTTCCCGCCCTTGCTCGAGCATTTCGCGGTTCCAGACGAAGCCGGCGCGCGAGTACGTCGCGAGCTCGAAGTCCTGCGTCAACTCAAGACACGACGTCGGACACGCTTCCTGGCACAACGCGCAGAACATGCAGCGCGACGTGTCGAAGATGAATTCGTCGAGCACCTTCTTTCGCCGTGGCTTGCCCGCCACGATGATCTCGACGTCCATCGCAATCACGTCGATGCAATCCTCCGGACACGCGATCGCGCAGAGATTGCACGCGATGCAGAGCGTGTCGTGCGTCTCGGGATCCATGTTCAAACGCGGCGCTCCATGAAAACGCGGCGCGACGTCAGGCCGGACTTTCGGATACTGTTCGGTATAAATTCCCTTGCCCGCCACCGCGTCTTTATCGGTGAGCGCGCCGATATTGTATTTCAGCGTGAGCCCAAGCCCCCTGATCAGATCGATCATGAAAAAGCGTTTGAGCTTCTGTGCGAACGTCGGTTTTGGAGTCTTGACTAATGGCATATTTAATTCCCTGGCTGCACCGCCGGTTTGCCTTTCGGCACATTGACCAGCTTGATATTCCTGCGCTGCGTCCTCAAATTAAAATCGCGCGAGCGCCAGTTGATGCGCGAAAGCAGCGCTGCCGTTATGAACAGACCCGCCAGACCAAAAGCGATCATGACGCCTTTTCCGGTGGCCGTCAGATTCAAGCCGTGACTGAGCGACTCAATCGTCTTCAACTCTCGATACCCATCTAAAGCCTGCACCGCGAAGATTGCAAATCCCGACAACACGATATTGATCAGCGCCGACGGAATCAGCCATTTCCAACCGATGTCCATCAACTGATCGTAACGAAAACGCGGCAACGTCCAGCGCAACCAGAAATAGAAGTACAGGATGAGCGAAGCCTTGACCAGGAAGACTAACAGACTGACGAGCACGAACAAGTTGTGATGTCCGCTTGTTTCGAGTCGATAAACAAACGGGAAATACCAGCCACCGAGGTAAACCGTCGCCGCAACCGCCGAGACGACGACCATCGCCGCATACTCGGCCATGAAGAAGAGCGACCAGCGCATGCCTGAATATTCAGTATGAAAACCTGCTACCAGCTCCGACTCCGCTTCAGGCAGATCGAACGGCGCGCGATTGTTCTCGGCGATGCCGCTGATCAGAAACAGCAAAAACCCCGCGGGCTGATAAACAACAAACCAGATCGAATCCGACGCTTGCGCGGCGACGATGCCCGACAGCGAAAGCGTGCGTGCAAACATCAACGCGCCGATCAGCGACAACCCCATCGCGACTTCATACGAGACCATCTGCGCGCTCGAGCGCAGCCCACCGAGCAATGCGTATTTCGAGTTTGACGACCAGCCTGCAAGTATCAGCGCGAGCACTCCGACACTCGAAACCGCAAGCACGAACAGCAAACCGATGTTTACGTCTGCAATGACCGCCCAGTCCGGACCAAACGGAATCACCGAAAACACGATGAACGCTGAAGCGACTGCGATATACGGCGCGAAGAAAAAGATCCAGCGATCGGCGCTCTCCGGAATGAAGTCTTCTTTGGTCAGGAGCTTGATGCCATCGGCGATGGGCTGCAACAGTCCCCATGGCCCAACTCGCATCGGACCGAGCCTCGCCTGCATGAACGCCGAGATCTTTCGCTCGAGATACGTCGCATAAGCCACCCAGAGCGCGACGAGTGTCACCACCAGTCCGATCTGGATCAACGGCCAAACGACAAAGTTGATCGAGTCGGCGCTGAGCCCGAGACTCTGGAGGAGATCGTTGAGAACGTTTACAGGGGATAGAAGAATCATCGTCGGTTTAGCGATCAATCTCTCCTAAAACGATGTCGAGCGTTCCGATAATCGCGACCACGTCGGCGACCAGGTGTCCAACACACATCTGCTTCAACGCTTGCAGGTTGATGAATGACGGGGGACGCACTCTGACGCGCCACGGTTGCGCGCTGCCATCGGAAACGATGTAGCAACCAATCTCGCCTTTCGGTGCTTCGATCGAGTGGTAGTAATCACCGGCGGGCGGCTTCACGATCTTCGGCAGCTTCGCGTTCACTGGACCATCGGGAAGTTTTTCCAGCGCCTGATCGACGATGCGCCGCGACTGTCTCATCTCTTCTAATCGCACCAGGTACCGATCATAGGTATCGCCGTTCTCGCCGAGTGGAATGTCGAAATCCATGTCGGCGTACGCGGCGTATGGTCGAGACTTGCGCACGTCCCAGGCGACTCCGGAACCGCGCAGTGCCGGGCCTGACAATCCGATCGCAATCGCGTCTTCAGCAGAGATGACGCCGATGCCGACGGTTCGACTCAACCAGATGCGGTTCTCGGAAAGCACCGTCTCGTATTCGTCGAGACGCTTCGGGAAGTTGTTGACGAACTGGCGGACGTCTTTGTTGAAGTCGTCGTATGCATCGTTCGGCATGCCGCCGACGCGCCATGCGTGACACGTCAAGCGCGCGCCAAACTGTCGCTCGAATATCTTCAAAATTTCTTCGCGTTCGCGGAGAGCCCACAGGAGGACGGTCACGGCGCCGATGTCGAGCGCGTGCGTAGCCAGCCACAGGAGGTGCGATGCGATGCGATTGAGCTCGGTCAGGATCGTGCGCAGGTAATGTGCGCGCGGTGGAACGGGGAGCCCCATCATCTGCTCGACCGTTTCCACCCAAACCAGACCATTCGAGACAGCGGCGATGTAATCGAGACGATCCCAGTAGGGCGCTATCATCGTGTACATCCGGTTCTCCGCGATCTTTTCCATTCCGCGGTGCAGGTAACCGATGTCGCAGTCGAGGTCCATGACGGTTTCGCCGTCGAGCCTGAGGACTACGCGCAGCACGCCGTGCGTCGACGGGTGCTGCGGGCCCATGTTCAGCACCATCTCCGGGCTGTCGAGCAGTGTTTCCTGTGTTGTCGCGATCTCTACCTGGTGCATATCACTGTAACTTCTTCTCTGCGTTCCTCTGCGTATCTCTGTGGTCTCTGCGTTAAGAGTCGTATTTAACGCAGAGATCGCAGAGATACGCAGAGGAACGCAGAGAAAACCCTCTTTTCAAGCTGCGGGGACTTCTGCTGGTTTTGGTTTATAACATCCGGTGACGCGGAATGGTTCGATCACCAAACCAATCTCTTCCGCTTCGCCACTGTTTCTCTGCTCAACCAGCTTCAGCACTATCGCACTCGCAGCGCTCGCCTTGTTCCAAACGTTTCGCGGCGCCGCAGTTTCAGTCAAAACAAACCCCGCCACCTTGGCCGCGTCGGGCGAGTCGAAGACTTTCGCGTCGTAATGAGTGGCGATCTCTTTTGGTGTCATTTATCCTTCGGCATGACTTCCTTGCCGCCGCGAAATATCTCGCGCATCAAACGTTCCTGCGGCACTGAAAGTATCTCGAGACCGTAAGCTCGCCGCTGGTGCAACTGCTCCATCTCCACCTCAGACATCACCGGCAGGTGCTGTTCGGTCCAGGCGTTCTCCACAAACTCCAGCGGATAATCCTTTCTGAGCGGATGACCTTCCCAATCAGGCGGCAAAAGCAGCCGGCGCAGATCCGGATGATTCGCGAACCGAATGCCAAACAGGTCGAACACCTCGCGTTCGAGCCAGTTTGCAGCCGGCCAAACACCAGTCACGCTGTCGACCGTCTCGCTCGTGCGGACTTTCAATCGCACGCGCTCATTTGTCGAGATTGAAAACAGGTTGTAGACCATCTCAAACGGCGCATCCCAACGATCCGGGTAGTGGACGCACGTCAGGTCTGAAAGGTAATCGAAAGGCGTTTCCTGATCGCGTTTAAGAAAGTCGCAGATCTCGACGATGCGCGCGCCATCGACGGTGACTGAGAGTTGTCCGATAAACTCGGACGCATCACCGACAGCCTCGCCAAACTGCAATTTCAGTTTGTTGACGAGCGGATGACCGCTGGCGTCCGTGGGTTTCGGACCTTCTTCTTTTTTCTTGACCGGAGGTTTCGGGGCGCCCGGCGCTGCGGGCTCATGCAAAGATTCCTTTACGGCAGCCACACGCGACTTTGCCTGCTCGACCATCGCCGCCTTTTCGGCGTCGGCGCCGGCGAGCGTGCCTGCGGGGGGAATTGCTGATGGTGGTGGCGTGCCGGACGCCTCAGCATCTGAGACACCCGGCGGTGTGGGTTCTTCCGCACCAGGTTGCTTAGTGTCTTCTGACATTATGCCGTGAGACCATCTCCGGGACTACGGGAGACAATCGCTTTATAAATGTTGCTTTTACAGCTAGTAAGAGATGAAAGCGAAACCGGATTATAGCAAATTTTTCTCAAAGCCATCCACAGATTGCGCAGAACTGTGTAATCTGTGGTTCGTTTTCCTATGAATCGCGCGCCTGCAAATAGAACCCTGACGTTGTCAGACGAAGATCTTGCCCGTTATAAGGCCACACTTGCAAAGCTAAACTCTGCGTCGGCCGTCGACAATCTGCGGGATAAGCTCATCTGTCAGGACGTTTTCACCGCCTTACCAAATATGGCCGATCAGTGCGTCGATCTGATGTTTGCGGATCCTCCGTACAATCTGAACAAGAGTTTCAACGACCGAAAATTCAGAAAAACCTCGATTGACGAATACGCGGAATGGCTCGATTCGTGGTTGGCGCAGACCGTGCGCGTACTCAAACCGACGGCTTCTATTTATATCTGCGGTGACTGGCGCTGCTCGGCCGCGATTCATCGCGTCGGTGAAAAGTATTTCATCCCGCAGAATCGAATCACGTGGGAGCGCGAAAAAGGGCGCGGCGCGAAGTCAAACTGGAAGAACTGCTCGGAAGACATCTGGTTTTTCACTGTTAGTGAGGATTATTACTTCAACGTCGAGGCAGTGATGCTCAAACGGCAGGTGATCGCGCCTTACACGGATCCGAACGGCGCGCCGAAAGATTGGACGGAGAACGAAAACGGGCGGTTCCGGCTGACACATCCGTCGAATCTGTGGACGGATCTGACGGTGCCGTACTGGTCGATGCCGGAGAATACGGATCATCCGACACAGAAGCCCGAGAAGTTGCTGGCGAAGGTGATCCTGGCGAGCTCGCGAGAAGCGGATCTGGTCTTCGATCCGTTCAACGGCTCCGGCACGACGACTGTCGTCGCCAAAAAGCTCGGACGTCACTACGTCGGCGTGGAAATCGATGAAACCTACTGCTGCCTGGCTGCGAAGCGCCTCGATCTCGCATCTATAAATCGATCGATTCAAGGATATGCGGACGGCATGTTTTGGGAAAGGAATACGAAGAGTCTTCCTCGCAAAGACGCAAAGACGCAAAGTTAAGAAGTCGTCTTTGCGCCTTTGCGAGGAAATCCCCCTCGAAACTTGACGATCCCGCGCTCCGACACCTATCATAGCGTGTTTGAAAACGCGGCCGGGAGCCGCCTATAGAGAGTGACCAATAGAGAGTGAACAAGAGGAAATGAAACCAGGAATTCATCCCGAATACGTTGAAATCACCGTCAGCTGTGCGTGCGGCGAGACATTCAAGACTCGCTCCACCAAGAAGGGTGACCTGCACGTCGAAATCTGTTCGGCTTGCCACCCTTTCTTTACGGGTAAACAGAAGCTGGTCGATACCGCAGGACGCGTCGATCGCTTTAACAAGCGTTACGGCAAGAAACCCGCTGCCGAAACCACCGCCACTCCACAGCATTAGCCAGCACAACTCTTAAACGCCGGCGTGAGTCGGTAGTTCGCAGCCCGCGAACTACATCGGAGCGCCGGCATTTTTGTAACTGCGCGCGGCGCGCGTTCTCAAGATTCTTAAAAGTATGAGCACACCAGAACGAGATCTGATCGTTGGAGGCCAGGCGGTTATCGAGGGCGTCATGATGCGCACTCCGAACGCCTACGCCATCGCCGTGCGCAAAGCTGACGGCACGATCGTCAACACTGCGGCGCCGCTGCCCAAGTGGAGCGATAAGTATCCGGTGCTGAAGTTACCCGTCCTGCGCGGCAGTGCGGTGCTGATCCAGTCGATGGGTCTCGGAATCAAGGCGCTCAACTACTCTGCAAACGAGGCATTTGCGGAAGTCGAAGAAGCGAGGACAGAAGAAGTCAAGGTTGCACTTTCGCCGGCGGTAATCGAAGGCGAAGGAGATTTCGCAGGTTTGACCGGCGCGGTTCCCGGGCTGTTTCCAGTTCCGACTCAAAAGCGGTCAAAAGACGAGCTCAAGAAAGGGACGACGGCTGCGGCCGCTGGCTCCATAGTCTTCGCATTGATCTTCAACGTCCTGCTTTTCGTCGCCGCGCCGCTGTTGCTTACAAACGCGCTCTTTATCGCCGCCGGTTGGGCCACTGGGCCCGCCGCAGTGAGCGCGCCGGCCACCACAGGCAACATCGCCACTTCGGAACCAGCGACGGAAGCGTGGTACGAAGACGCCTGGACCGCAGTGAAGACTTACCTGCATCCGGTGCGACCGTCTGTCGCGTTCAACTTGATCGACGGGCTGATTCGCATGAGTTTCTTTCTGACCATGATCTTCAGCTTCTCGCTATTGAAGGACATTCGGCGCGTCTTTCAGTACCACGGCGCCGAGCACAAAACAGTATTTACGTGGGAAGCGGGTTTGCCGTTGACGGTCGATAACGCGCGGCCGCAGCCGCGCCAGCATCCGCGCTGTGGGACGAGCTTTTTAATGGTCGTGATGCTGGTGGCGATCGTTCTGTTTTCGCTAATCAAGTTTGATTCGTTGTTGTTGAACTTCCTGATTCGGATCGCGTTGATGCCGCTGGTTGCGGGTCTGTCGTACGAGATCATTCGTTTGTCGGCGAAAAAGGAGAGTAGTTGGTTCTTCAAACTGATGACGAAGCCGGGCGTGTGGCTGCAAAACATCACCACGCAGGAACCCGACGACAAGCAGCTCGAAGTCGCGATCGAAGCGTTGAAGGAATCGTTGAAGCTGGAGCCGGCGACGGCAGAGCCGTTACCCGCGCCGCTGTCATGAAGAGGGCGTGAGGTATGTATGTTAGATAAGCTCGAACAGATTGTTCAGAGATACGAAGAGTTGACGCAGGAGCTTTCGTCTCCTGAGTTGCTTTCAAATCCTTCCGCGTACGGGAAAGCGGCGAAACAACATCGCACGCTCGGCGAGGTGGTCCAAAAGTATCAGTCGTGGAAGGGATTGAAGAACGAACTGGCGGGCGCGCGCGAGTTGTTCGACACCTCTGACGACGACGAAATGCGCGAGATGGCGCGCCTCGAACTCGAAACACTCCAAAAGAAACTCGACGACGCCGACAAGGAACTCAAACTCCTCCTTATCCCGACCGATCCGAACGACGAGAAAAACGTGATTCTCGAGATTCGCGCCGGCACCGGTGGTGACGAGGCAACGCTCTTCGCAGCAGAGATGGTGCGCATGTATTCACGGTACGCAGAAAAGCAGCGCTGGCGATTCGAAGTCCTTGAAGCCTCAGAGTCAGGTATCGGCGGCGTCAAGGAAGCGATCGTGTTGATTGAGGGAGACAAGGTCTATTCAAAGTTGAAACACGAATCGGGCGTGCATCGCGTGCAGCGAGTGCCGCAGACGGAAGCGAGTGGCAGAATTCACACGTCCGCGATCACCGTCGCAGTTCTCCCCGAAGCCGAAGACGTCGACGTCAAGATTGATGCGAAAGATTTGCGTATCGACACGTTCTGTTCGTCAGGCCCGGGTGGTCAGTCGGTGAATACCACTTATTCCGCGGTACGAATCACACACCTGCCAACGGGCGTCGTAGTTTCAATGCAGGACGAGAAGTCGCAGATCAAGAATCGCGAAAAAGCGATGCGCGTACTGCGGGCCCGTCTACAGGAACTTGAAGAACAGAAACAACACGAAGCAGAGGCAAGCGAGCGCCGCTCGATGGTGGGCTCGGGCGATCGCTCTGAAAAGATCCGCACTTACAACTTCAAGGAAAATCGTGTGAGCGACCATCGCATCGGCTTGACTATTCACCAGCTCGATTTAGTGATGGAAGGAAACCTCGATCCTTTCATCGACGCGCTTGTCGCACACTACCAGGCCGAGAAATTGAAGGCCGAAGCGGTAGCGGCGTAGATCAACTGGTGGGCACGGTCCTCATCGCCTCGAGTTTCTTCACGTAATCCTCGCTCAACATCTTCCTCGCACCGTCGATGATTTTCTGAAAATATTCCGGATTTGGTTGGGCATTGTCGCGAGTTACTCGACTAACATAGAAATCAGCTTCGACTGATTTGCCGTCGACCATGACGTCGGTCTTTTCCCTTGAATACCCGTTCTCCGTCCGGTCAAGAAACTCGATGACGTCCTTCGTGAGGTCATATAAAACACCTTCCACCTTATCGGTTGTCTCACCTTTCACAAGATTCGCCATCCCCGTCTGTTCACTGACGCCAGTCGAGCCGTTTTCAGGTTGGCTGGGCCGGTAACCGTTGAAGACCAACTTGTAACCCATAAGTTCGCACTTACGCGGTTTGGTTATTTCCTTAAACTTCGCTTCATCGAGTTCCTGCCATTGTTTTCCTAACCGAGACCGGAACCTCTCGCTGTTCATACTTGAACCATAAGCCATGTAAGGGATCGCCTTGTCCTTCGGGTCGGTTGAAAGAAATGGCACCTGGAACGGGAGTTTGTCGACGACGGTTGACTTGCTTTCCTGAATGGGAGCCTCGAGCAACCAATCGGGAGGCGGATTCTCAAACACCTTCGTCACAAAGGCTTCACCCATGTTGTTGAGCAACAAGAATCCCAAACGAAACGACCGAGTCTTCGCAGATAGAGCCGCGAGGCTTCCCGTGTTTAAGTCCTGGATACCCTGAATACACGCTTGCCTGTCTTTCTCATCCAGCGCCTGCGAGGCCAGCAGCATGGTCTCTGAATATTCAAATACTTTGACAGGGTTGATATTGCCCAGGTTCCTTTTCACGAACTCGATCCGATCCTGAGCGCGCACCCTGTCGATAGCGGCCTCCATAAACCGAAAATAGATCTTGACGATTTGCTCTGGTCCAAAGGAGATGTCTTCTCCTCCCACCTGTTTGATGTTGAATAGCTTGGACCGCATGATCAGCATCGATCCGAGACCGGCGGCCACGACGCTCTTGAATTGCTCCTGTCCATTGGCGATGCGCTCAGGTCCGAAGAACACGACTATGATCTTGAGTGCAAATGCGGCGACGGCGCCGTTCAGCAAGTGATACAACAAGGCGTGAGGCATTTTTAAAGTTTTGATCGGCTCGTCTCTGAATTTCGAGATGATCTCTGCGAAGGCGGTCGCCATCCCTAAAATGAAGGTGTAGCAGTAGAGTCTAATCGGAGTGAAAGTACCCACCAGAGCTATGGCGAACAGCACGAAGTACCAGACGTAGAAGCCATGTTTCTGGAACATCGTGTACAGCCAAATGCCACCGTACAAGAGCGCGACGACGGTGACGATCGAGACTCCGAGTTTATGAGCGAGTACCCATTCCAGAATGTCTTTAGTTAGTTGTTGGAAGTCCATCGGGGGATTCTCCAGGCAAGAGATTGAACTAACGCGATGCGGCGCGAGGTAACTGGACGTCGAAATGCTGCGGGCCAGAGTACCTCCGAACCCGTGCTTTTTCAAGGAAAATTTGGCGAACTTGTACGCATGCGACCGAGAACCTAGAATTCGAGAATGCCATTGCGTCACACGCATGTGCTCCTCGTTCGCCACGGCCAGTCGAGGGGAAACGCGGAACGCCGTTTCGGCGGCCACACTGCGACGCCGCTCTCTGCTCGCGGGCATAAACAGGCCGAGGCGACTGCACGCAGCCTCAAATCGGAATCATTAACGGCGATTTATTCGAGCGATCTCGCGCGGGCAATGGAGACGGCGAGGCCGCTTTCGAAGCTGACGGGCCTGGCGATCAACGGTACTGAAGCCTTTCGCGAGCGCAGCGTTGGCGTGATGGAAGGACTGACTTTTGAAGACGCCGCACAACAACACCCCGAACAGTACGCAGCGCTATTGAGGCGCGACTTCGAACACGTGTTGACCGGCGGCGAGAGCTACCGCCAACTCCTCGACCGCGCCTGGCAGAAGCTGGACCAGATCATCGCACAGAATCGGGGCGGCAAGATCGCAGTCTTCAGTCACACCGGAACGATCTGCATCCTCGCCCTCCACCTCATGGGCGCCCTGGATGCTCCGGAGCTGAAGCCCGTTTGGATCTCCAGCGCGAACTGCGGTATCACGCGGTTCGAATTACGCGATGATGGATTCGTGAGAGTCCTTTGCGTTAACGATACGAGCCACCTCGCCGGAATTTAGCCACAAAAAGGCACAAAATGCACAAAGGTTAAATAATCATTTTTGTGTCTTTTGTGCCTCTTTGCGGAGTTGTTCGAGCAACGCCCTAGTTTGATGGCGCGCCCCCCGTGCAGTGTTTGCCGAAACTATTTAGGACTCATGTCTTTCAGGCGTTGACTGAGGCCGCCTTTAACTGTCCCAGACGCACCTTTCTTTGAAAGGTTCTTGCCACTTCCGATCCACGCAGGCTCGAGCGTGGCTTTCCACGTATCGAGCATTTGCTGATCGAGACGCAGGATGCCTTCGCGAGTCACACCAGAAGGCGGCGACACAAAGCCGGCGAGCTTGTCGTAAACACGACCGCGATCTTCTCCGTTAACGCGCGCGAGCAGATGCCACAGGGTCAGCGTGTCGCGCAGCCGCGCCTCGTCCAACAAGGCAGCCAGAATTGCGCTCCTGTTCGCAGCCTCGGGGCTGAAGTCAACCGCTCTCAGCGCGAAACGAAAGTACCATGTCGAGTCCTCGAAGTAAGGCGTGCCTGGACCAATTCCCTTTTGTGTTTCGCATGCAGCACCTGCCGGGACTATCGATTCACGATCCTTCAGCTGCAACGCAACCCATCCCGAAGTAACCCGCAAGAGACTTCCGCCCTGATCGTCAACCTCGAGCGTGTAGGCACAACCCATATCAGCGGCGACTGCGGAAGGCGTGTCGACAAAGAAGAGTCGTGGCGGCGCCCAGATGCGCGCGCTCAGCTTTCCGCGCGTAAGTTCGAG
>DATNCH010000304.1:0-9186 GCA_035571655.1 Pyrinomonadaceae bacterium | reverse complement strand
AAGCGCCATGTTAGACTCGCGCGCTTTTCGCAGCCACAACTTACTGCATAGATAGAGGAATCGGATGTTTCTCGCGGAGACCTCAATTCAGTTGGTTCCTGACGGTACGTTACTGTTTCACCTGTTGGTGATCGCCATCATGGTATTCGTCCTGAACCGAACCTTACTGAAGCCCATCAACCAGATTCTGGCTGAGCGCGAAAGGCAGATCGCCGGTCGACTCAGTGAGGCGAATGCGCTGAAAGCTGAAACCGAAGAGAAGCTGACGAAGTACAACCAGACTCTGCGGGACGCGCGCACTAACGGTTACCGGCTCCTGGAGAAGGAGCGCGCCGAAGCCCTGAAACAAAAAGAGGAGAAGCTTCGGCTTTACCGCGACGAGATGTTAAAAGAAGTCGCTCAGCAAAAAGATGCGACACGAAAGCAGGAAGAGGCTGCAAGAGCAGAGCTCGAAGCGCAGGCAACTTCTATTAGTGATTTGATAACTTCTCGAATACTGCGTCGACCCGCGCGGTAATCAACAACAAACTATGTTCCTGTTAATTTTGGCAGAAGGATCGGAGTGGCTCGAACAGTATTTTAACTACCCGGGGCTCGAGGTGTGGAAATTTGTGAACCTCACGATTTTCGCGGCCGCTGCGATCTGGGTGTTGCGCAAACCGATTGGCGCGGCTCTGCTGTCGCGGCGCGCGGCGATCCAGCAGGAACTGCTTGACGCTCACAACGAACGCGAGCGCGCGTTGGCCCAGGTGACTGAAGCAAACAATCTTCTGAGCCGGCTCGACGACGACGTTCGCATGGTCGGCGAACAGGCGAAGCAGGAAGCGAAAGCGGAGCGAGAGCGTGTGGCGGCAGCGACGGCGGCCGAAATGGAGAAGCTCAAACTACAGGCGCAGCGAGATATCGAAAGAGCTGCCAAGCTGGCGCGTAAAGAGCTCCGGCAACACCTCGCAAACCGAAGCATTGAACTCGCGCGAGGGTCCCTTCGCAGCCGGATTCGGCCTGAAGACGACACGATGCTGATTCAGGAGAACATTGGTGACTTGAGGAGGACGACGGTTTGAGCTTGCAAACGGTTGCACGCCGGTACGCTGCCGCGCTCGCCGACGTGGCCATCGAACGACATGAAGAGCGTGAGGTCCAGAGGGAGTTGGACTATTGGGCTTCCATGATCGAAGCCAATCCCCAGTTGAAAGAAGTCATGGCGAATCCCACTGTCGCTTACGATCAAAAACGAAAAGTTCTGGAAGACTTGATCTCGCGCAGTCGCGTGAGAGAAACAACTGCGAGCTTCCTGCGCGTGTTGTTGAAAAATCAGCGCCTCTCTCAGTTGCGCGAAGTCGTCGACAGGTTTGGCCAGGTGCTCGACGAACGCAGCGGCGTAATTGCCGCAAGCGTCACCACGGCCAGACCCATTTCGGAAGAGTTGAGAAACGCGCTACAGCAGACACTGGCAGAGGCGACTGGAAAAAAGGTCAGGCTCAGCTTCACTACCGATGAAACAATCATCGGTGGTTTAGTCGCGCGCATTGGCTCGACTATCTTGGACGGTTCAGTTCAAGGCCATCTCGAGCGTTTGTCGGAAGACCTCGCGGGACGATAAGCATGCCAGGTTGTTGAGAGTTTTTAGAGGAAATCATGGAACCAATTAAACCCAGCGAAATCAACGAGATCATTCGCAAACAGATCGAAAACTTCGACACCGGCGTCACGGTCACGGAAGTCGGAACCGTCATCAAGATCGGCGACGGAATCGCAGAACTGCACGGCCTAGAAAAGGTAATGGCCGGCGAGCTACTCGAGTTTCCACACGACGTTCGCGGTCTCGCGCTGAACCTCGAAGAAGACAAAGTCGGCGCGGTGTTGTTCGGCGACTTCCAGACAATCCGCGAAGGCGATCTCGTCAAGCGCACTGGACGCATCATGGAAGTCCCGGTGGGCGAAGCGCTGGTCGGGCGAGTCGTCGACGTGCTCGGCAATCCTATCGACGATGCTGGTCCGATTGTTACCGAGCACTACTCCCCCGTGGAACGCATCGCTCCCGGAGTGGTTGATCGACAGCCCGTTAAAGAGCCACTGCAAACAGGTCTCAAAGCGCTCGACGCGATGGTGCCGATCGGCCGTGGACAACGCGAACTGATCATCGGCGATCGTCAAACCGGAAAGACGGCGGTCGCGGTTGACACGATCATCAACCAGAAGGGCAAAGACGTAATCTGCATCTACGTCGCGATTGGTCAAAAAGCTTCGACCGTGGCCCAGGTGGTCAGGACACTACAGGAGTACGGCGCGATGGATTACACGATCGTGATCAAGGCCACGGCTTCCGATCCCGCCGCCATGCAGTTTCTCGCGCCTTACTCCGGCGCCGCGATGGGTGAATACTTCCGCGACAAGGGCAAACACGCGCTCACGATTTACGACGACCTTTCGAAACAGGCCGCCGCGTATCGAGAAATCTCGCTGCTGCTCCGACGCCCTCCCGGCCGCGAAGCGTATCCGGGCGACGTCTTCTATCTGCACTCGCGTCTGCTGGAAAGAGCCGCGAAGCTGTCTGACGCTGAGGGAGGTGGTTCACTAACCAGCTTGCCCATCATCGAAACGCAAGCCGGCGACATCTCCGCGTACATTCCGACAAACGTCATCTCGATCACTGACGGACAGATCTTCCTCGAAGCCGACCTGTTCAACTCTGGCTTCAGGCCCGCGATCAACGTCGGTAACAGCGTTTCGCGCGTGGGTGGTGCGGCGCAGATTAGAGCGATGAGACAGGTGGCGGGAACGCTGCGTCTCGACTTGGCCCAATTCCGTGAACTACAGGCGTTTGCTCAGTTCGGTTCTGATTTAGATAAGGCCACACAAGCACAGTTAGCACGTGGACAGCGGCTGACGGAAATTCTGAAACAACCGCAGTACTCGCCAATGGACGTCGAAAAACAGGTGCTGGTTATCTGGGCCGCAACGAATGGTTACACGGACGACATTGCCGTCGACGATGTGCGACGCTTCGAGACGGGTCTGCTGAGTTTCGTCGAAAACTCGCATCCGGGTTTACTCGCCGACATCGCCGACAAGAAGATTTTGACGGACGAGATCAAAGCCGGACTGAAACAAGTGCTGGAAGATTTCAAGGTTGAGTGGCAGAAGCAGTCTGCCGGAAAATCAGATATTCCAGTGCCGCCGAAACCAGCATCGACTCCGGCTGCACAGCCCACAGCTTAAGACGCAATGCCGAACCTTTTAGAGATTCGCCGGCGCCTGAAGTCGGTTAAGAACACGCAGCAGATTACGAAAGCCATGAAAATGGTATCTGCCGCGAGACTCCGGCGCGCGCAAGATCGAGTTGTTGCCGCACGTCCGTTTGCGATCAAGATGACGGAGGTTCTCGGCGAGCTCGCGAAGCGAACCGATGAAGATTTCCATCATCCGCTGCTCGATCTTCGCGGCGACGAACGTTACCTGCTCGTCTTGATCACTGCCGACAAAGGCTTGTGCGGCGCTTTCAACACGAACCTCACGAAGGCTGCGCAGGCTTTTATGCGTGACAACTCAGACAAGAAGATCGAGATCATGGCGGTCGGTCGCAAAGGTCGCGACTTCTTTCGCAACCGGCGCGCAGTAATTGCAAGCGAGTTTATCGGGTTAACTGCAAAGGCCCGCCTTGAGTTCTCTGACGCGCTCGAAGTAGCGCAGTCCGTAATCAAGACCTACACCGAAGACGAAGAGATCGACAAAGTTTTCATCATCTACAACGAGTTCAAATCAGTGTTGTCGCAGCGCGTGGTGTTAGAACAGTTGCTGCCGGTCTCACGAGCAAAAACAGAAGAGCCGGAAGCGAAGTCACAACAACCCGTCACGCTCATTGATTACGTTTACGAGCAACCGCCGGAAGAAATCTTTAGCACGCTCTTGCCTCGTTTGATCGAGACGCAAGTCTTTCGGGCGCTGCTCGAGTCGGTTGCGTCAGAGCACGGTGCGCGTATGACGGCAATGGATTCGGCGTCGAAGAACGCGAGTGAGCTGATCGACAGTTTGACGCTCAACATGAATCGTATCCGGCAGGCAGCGATCACAAACGAGATCATCGAAGTGGTCTCTGGCGCCGCGGCGCTCTAAAGCCACAAAAAGGCACAAGAGGAAGACACAAAAAGACAGCTACTGTGGGCAGGTTTATTAGTCGCTACCTTCCGCTCGTCGCCTGGCTCGCATTTATTTCGTTCGCTTCCTCTGACAGTTTTTCTGCCGGAAATACCTCGCGCATCATTGGTCCATTGGTCCTCTGGCTGTTTCCAAACACCAGTCCGGAAACGCTCGCGGTGGTCCATTTCATCACAAGGAAGCTGGCACACCTTGCTGAGTACGCGATTCTGGGAATCCTCGCCGCTCGCACCTTTCGAATCCACCGCCGCTGGTTTTTAATTTCACTGGTGCTCGTCGTGACTTACGCCCTGCTCGATGAGTATCACCAGAGTTTTGTTCCCGCGCGCACCGCCTCAATCTGGGACAGCCTTATCGATATCACTGGCGGTCTGGTGGCCCTGCTCGTCATTCGCAGGCGAAGAGGCGCTGCTGCCTAAACGATTTCGCGGTTCTAATCGTATAATCTCCCGTGGTTTTAATCTTTGGTGACAGGATGAGGCTCAAAAATGGGAATACTTGATCGTCTAAGCCCGAGTTCGCAGTTCATCGAGGTAATCGAATGGCTCGATGACTCACAAAACACGCTCCTGTACCGTTTTCCCGTGAGGGACCAGGAGATCAAAAACGGCGCGCAGCTAATCGTGCGGGAATCGCAGGCAGCGGTTTTTGTCTTCGAGGGCCAGATAGCCGATCAGTTTCCGCCCGGGCGTTACACGATCGACGGTGGCAACACGCCGATACTTTCGAAGTTGGGCGCGTGGAAATACGGCTTCAACTCGCCGTTCAAATCCGAAGTCTACTTCGTCAACACGAAACAGTTCACGGATCTAAAGTGGGGCACGCCGAATCCCATCATGATGCGCGACGCGGATTTCGGGATGGTCCGTTTGCGTGCGTTTGGGATCTACTCGATGCGCGTTTCCGATCCGCAGGCGTTGATTAAAGAAGTTGCAGGAACGAGCGGACGGTTCATTACCGAAGACATCGAGGGCCAACTCAAACGCACGTTGGTTGGCGGATTCAGCGACGCCTTGGGTGAGTCGAAGATTGCGGCACTCGATCTGGCGTCGAACTATGACGAGCTCGCGAAGTTCACGCGCGAGAAACTCAACGAGGAGTTCAAGACTTTCGGATTAGAGTTGACGAAGTTCGTCATCGAAAATATTTCGCTGCCTCAGGAAGTCGAAGCGGCGATGGACAAGCGCACGTCGATGGGCGTCATCGGCGACGTCGGACGCTATGCGCAATTTCAGGCTGCGGATGCGATGCGTGATGCAGCGCAGAATCCTGGTGGTGGCGCGGGAACCGGTGTTGGACTCGGCGCTGGATTCGCGTTGGGAAATGCTATGGCAGGCTCGATGAACGATGCGATGAAGCAGTCGAGAGAATCGAGCGCTGCGAATCCCGCTCCGGCTGGTGTGCCTTGTCCGCAATGTGGTCATCACAACGCGCCCGGAGCGAAGTTCTGCACCGAATGCGGTGCAAAGCAGGGCGCGGCCACTTGTGCGAATTGCAAAGCAGAATTGACACCGGGCGCAAAGTTC
Source organism: Pyrinomonadaceae bacterium (assembly GCA_035571655.1). Taxonomy (GTDB): domain Bacteria; phylum Acidobacteriota; class Blastocatellia; order Pyrinomonadales; family Pyrinomonadaceae; genus PSRF01. The sequence continues at coordinate 3,502 of DATNCH010000304.1, read as the reverse complement.
TGCAATGAGTGCGGTACTAAAGTTTAGGTCGTTGTCAGTTTAGGTCAGTCGTCACTGAATCATAGGGCATGTTTAAAGGGTTGACGCGTCCACGCCGGGTTGTGATTACCGGAATGGGGTGTGTCACGCCGCTCGGAATCGGCCGCGACGCGTTCTGGCACGGTCTCGTGACGGGCCAGAGCGGCGTCCGAAGAATCGAAGCTTTTGATCCTTCCAGTTTTCCCGTTCAAATAGCTGCTGAAGTTCCGTCATTCGATTGGCAGGCGCAGCTCAATCCAAAAGATCGCAAACATGTTCCGCGCACTGTTCCACTCGCGCTCGCCGCTGCGCGAGAGGCGCTGGAAGATGCAAAGCTCTACGCCAATGATCTTTCATTGGCTGAGCGACGCGCTTTCGGCGTAGAACTTGGAACGGGTGGCGGAGGCCTCGCGTTCACCGAACAGCAATACGAGTACTGGTACATTGGTCCAACGACGAAGGCGAGTGTTTACACGATTCCAGCGTCGACGCACGGCGGGCTGTCGAGTGAGTTGTCGATGGCGTTTGGTCTGCGCGGTTTGTCGCATATCGTCTCCACGGGTTGCACCAGTTCGACCGACGCGATGGCTTACGCGGCGCAACACATCGCGCTTGGTCGCCAGGACGTCATGCTTTCGGGTGGCGTTGATGCGCCGATCGCTCCGGGCATTCTCGCCGCGTTCAATCTGATGACTGTGTTGACCAGCGACTGGAACGACGAGCCGCATCGTGCGTCGAGACCTTTCGCGCGCAATCGATCGGGAATCGTGCTCGGCGAGGGCGCGTGGATCTACGTTCTCGAAGAACTCAAACACGCGACAGACCGAGGCGCGCGGATCTACGCGGAGATTACGGGCTACGGCGCGACGTGCGACGCTTACCATCGCGTTCGCCTGGCCGAAGATGGCGATGAACCTGCGCGCGCCATGCGTCTGGCGCTCGAGGATGCTGGTTGCGAAGTAAAAGATCTTGACTACGTAAACCTGCACGGCACGTCGACGTTGCTCAACGATCGCATCGAGACCAGCGCGTTGAAGCTCGCGTTTGACGGTCATGCAGCGCGCATCCCGATGTCCGCCACAAAATCTCAGATCGGACATCCGCAGGGCGCGAGCGGTGCGGCAGGTTTGGCGGCCGCACTATGCGCGATGCATACCAACAAAATTCCGCCCACTATCAACCTCGACGAACCTGACCCTGATTGTGATCTCGACTACGTCCCGAACGAAGCGCGCGAAGCAAGCGTGAGAACTGCCCTCTGCAACTGTATCGGCTTTGGTTCTAAGAACAGCGCGTTGGTGGTTCAGAAGATTGGTCATTGATCAGTGGTCCAACATGTTCGATAAATTCAAACAGCGCAGCTACAAGCCTGAACACATCGATACCGGATCGTACACGCCGGAGGAGTATGAAGACTGTATCGGTGAGTTGCAGTTGGTGAATCGCTGGATGGGCGATGCGCACAGTTTGAAGACCACGCTGTTTCGAAAGATCGAAGCGGCGTCAGTTAAAAAGTTTTCGATTCTCGACGTTGGTGCGGGTTCGGGGGAACTATTGCGCGTGACAGCCGCGTGGGCCAGGCAGACTGGGCGACGCGTTAGCGCCGTAGGACTCGAGTTGAACGAACGTTCCGCTGAGTCGATCAACGAGGAGTCAAATCGTTTCGATGAGATCAGTTCGGTGCGTGGTAATGCGTTGCAACTGCCGTTTTCGGATTCGCAGTTTGACTATGTGATCTGTTCGCTGTTTACGCATCACTTCGTCGACGAGCAGGTGGTCGACATTCTTTGCGAGATGAGCCGCGTGGCGCGGCGGCGGATATTTGTAATCGATCTGCACCGGCATCCGGTGGCGTATTTTCTTTACACCACTTTGGGGAAGTTGGTTTTGCACAATCGACTGCTGCGGCACGATGGTGCGTTATCGATATTGCGCAGTTTCAAACCGGATGAGCTGCTCACCCTGGCCCGGCGTGCGGAATTGAAGGACATCTGGCTGGAACGCCACTTCCCATATCGTTTGGTCTTGAGTGCCATGTAAATCTTTGTGCATCCTGTGAACCTGTCTACCGACAATTTCGACGTCATCATCGCCGGTGCGGGGCCGGCGGGATCGAGTGCGGCGATACATCTCGCGCGGCGCGGGCTTCGCGTGCTCCTCGTCGAACAGAAAAAATTCCCACGACCAAAACTGTGCGGCGAATTCATCTCTCCCGAATGCCGGCAGCACTTCGAAAAGCTCGGCGTCGCAGCCGCGATGAGCGGCGCTGGTCCATCGATGATCTCCGAAACGGTCTTCTACTCCGCGCGCGGCCATCACCTCTCAATTCCGAGTCGCTGGTTCGGCGAACCCGCAGCGCTCGGCCTGAGCCGTGCGGTGATGGACGACGTCTTGCTGCGTCGCGCAAAAGACTGCGGCGTCTCCGTACTCGAAGGCGCAAGCATCAGCGAACCTTTAATTAAAGACCGCGCCGTCACCGGCGTAAAGCTAAAGCTCGAAGGCAGCGAGCACGACTTCCGCGCGCCCGTGACGATCGACGCAACCGGCCGTGCGCGCATCCTCACGCGGAAGCTGGCGCAACGAAGAACAAAACCAAAGCTTGTCGCCTTCAAAGTACACCTGCGAAACACGCGCGTCGCGCCAAACGCTTGCGAGATCTACTTCTATCCCGGCGGCTACGGCGGACTCAGCACGATTGAAGGCAACGTCAGCAATCTCTGTTTCATAACCTCCGCGGAACAAGTAAAGCTTCATCACTCCGATCCCGAAACCGTCATGCGCGAAGCGGTGATGAAAAACGAGCGCGCCGCTTACACACTCAAAAAAGCAACACCTGAATCGGAATGGCTCAGCGCATCATGGGAAAGCTTCGGTCGACAGCGACCCAGTCCCGCTAAGGGTCTGCTTGCGATCGGCGATTCCGCGACGTTTATCGATCCTTTCACAGGCAGCGGGATGTTGATGGCTTTCGAAAGCGGTGAGCTTGCCTCAGACGTGATCATTCGCCACCAAAACAACTTGACGAGCGACGCCTTAGGCCATGAATACATCGCGGCGTACGCCCGAAAATTCGATTCGCGTCTGCGGATTTGTGGATTGCTGCGACGTGCTGCTTTTAAACCTCGTCTCGCCGGTCTCGGCATTGCTTTGTGCGGCGCAAGCGAACAGTTAAGAAGTAAAATCGTCCGCGCGACGCGTCAGGGATCGATCTTGGATGGAGTCAGTACCGAAACGCGGTAGCGTCGGGTCCACGGAGGGCAGGTTCGCGAGGCTGACCCGACGCTACCGCGTTTCGGTACTGACCTCATCCAAGCTAATCGCAAGATCCAAAATGCAGCACTACTAAACTTGCTTGCCACCTTGAGTCTTTTTGGAGTAAAAAGGCTCAGCCAGTGCTGGTCTCTCTGTCATTGTTGCTATCTCAGCGCGCGTGACAGCGGCCGCAAGTACACTCCCATGCGCCGTCAGCATATCGGAGACGGTT
>DATNCH010000303.1:0-41893 GCA_035571655.1 Pyrinomonadaceae bacterium | reverse complement strand
ATCTTCACCACCGGAATCTCTGTCGATCCCACATTTGGCGAGTTCGAAGAAGATCTAAGGCGGCAGGACGAGGAGGCACGCGCCGCGAAACTGGGTGTTCCGATTCCCGGTGCAGCACCTCCGATGCCCGACATCCAGGTGATTGCGCGCATTACGCTCCCGCAGGGAACACGCGAGATACCGCTGGTCTTCAAACCGGGCGGCAAACGGCTCAACGTCGGGCGCGCTTCCGACAATGAATTGACGTTGAATGACGCAAGCGTATCGAAGATACATGCAGCGCTGTTGATGACCGGAGAAGGGACGCTCCTCGTCGCCGATACGGGATCGACAAACGGCACATACATCAACGGGCGCCGCATCGCTTACGGCGAATCTCGATTGATCGAAGACGGCGACGTGATTGGATTTGGAGATGTTGAAGTACGCTTGCGCAAAAGTGAGTAGTTAACTGGATGAACCTCGTCACGATACTTTTACTCTTCCTCCAAACTCCATCGCCCTCCCCGATTCCAACGCCTCACGTCCCTGAAAGAACGCCCGCGCTGTTCACCATTGTTTATGTCGGCGGGTTTGCCTTCGTACTTCTGCTGCTCCTGCTTGGTCTGATTCGTAATCGCAAGCAAACATCAACCGCCGCAATTCCCGAAGACTTGCCGAAGGCGGTGCGGAAGCGACTCGGATCCACGTCAACCAATCGTGGCCTGCGCGCACTGCGCTGGTTGTTCTTTCTGTTTGCGATCGTGCTGTTTTCCTTTCACATCTATTGGGCACAGTACGCTTCAGAGAAGAACGAAAAGTTTCAGGAGTTGAGCTACAAAGATCTGCGCGGGCGTCGACTGTCAGAATCGACGCTGCGCGGCTGGATCTTCGATCGCAGCGGCCGCGTGGACCAGCCGCTCGCCTATTACAAACGCGACTCGAGTGGAAACATCCGGCGTGAGTATCCGATGGACAAAGCGTTCGCGCACTTGTTCGGATCGGATCGCGGCGATCCGGGATTGGAGCGTGCCCTGTTTGGAGTTGAGAGCGGCGTCCTGCCAGAAGCGCTAAAGGTGGTCGAAGGCGCGCCCGTGGAATACAAAGGCAATAAAGACGTTCGCTTAACAATCGATCGCAACTTGCAGCAGGCGGCAGTCGAACAGTTGAAGGGCAAGCACGGCGCAGTAGTTATCCTCAATCCGCAAACCGGAGACGTGCTGGCTCTGTACAGTGAACCGTCTTACAGCTTGTACGAAGTCGACGACGAAGCGACGTGGCTTCGGCTCGAAGCGAATGAACGAGACAAGCCGCTGGTGAGTCGAGCTCTCGGCGCGTACTACATCCCTGGTTCAACCTTCAAAACAGTGACGATGACGGCGGCGTTCCTGGCTGGCGAACAGGACACGGAGTTTACGTGCAGCGGCGGTGGTTACTATGCGGCGCCCCGTGCGAATGTGATTTTTGACGATGGTGGACCAGGCGAAGTACACGGCCGCATCTCGATCGATCATGCGTACGAGGTTTCGTGTAACCAGTATTTCGCGCAGATGGGGGTGAAGCTCGGTCCTGAACGACTCAAGCGCGCGGCGCAGTTACTCGGCATCGGTGCTTACGATACGCCTGCGGAGGCGTTGCGTGGTCGAAAGCAGACTGAGATCTGGAACGCCAGCACTGATGCGGTGAAGCGTGCGCTCGCGCCGAGAGAAGCCACGATCGTAACCGGCAAACAGGTGACCAGGTACGACCTCGCGCTCATGGGATACGGTCAGGGGTTCGCCGGGCAGATGACTCCTTTTCAGATGGCGCTGGCGGCGGCCACGATCGGAAACATGGAAGGCAAGTTGATGAAGCCGCGTATCGAGATGAACGTGGCGCCGCAGGTCTTCAACCAGGTGCTCCCGCCCGCGACTGCGGCGCGACTGCGTTCCATCATGGGGCTTGTGACCGGTGGTCCGAGTGGTACCGCGCGTGGTGTGTTTGGTCCAGTGAAGGCGGCTGGAGTCAACACTGGAGGTAAAACCGGAACCGCGCAGAAGATAGTCCCGGTTTACGATCAAAAGACGGGCGCGCCAAAGACGAGACACAAAATTGAGAAAGACAATCGGGGCAATATTATTCGCGAGTACGACGAAGTGATCATGGACAATGAAAATCCGAGAATCGACGGTTGGTTCCTGTGCATCGCGCCGCTCGAGCGACCGCAACTCGCGATGGCGATTGTCGTCGAGGGCGGAGGCTACGGATCGCGATCCGCGGCGCCGATCGCCGCCGCGCTCGTGTTGAAAGCGAGGGACCTTGGGTATTTCAAATAATGCTTAACAGGATTTACAGGATGTTACAGGATGAACAAGATTAATCCTGTAAATCCTGAAAACATCTTGTGAATCCTGTCTAAATTGAATGAAGAACCGGGCGTCATCACATTTAATCCTGATCCTGCTGATACTCGTCCTCGAGATCATCGGGTACATCGCGGTCCATCGCGCCGGGTTGCTGCGTGGCTATGAGACTTCGACGATCGGCGCCGTGCGCGATTTGATGATGTTCTTCCCTTTGATGCTCCTCGCCATCTGGCTCTCGCGCACGAAGAGATTCGCCGGTAACTGGGTGCTCTTCACTACCGCGATTCTGCTCTTCGCATTCGGAATGCTCGTCCAGTATCGCCTCTACAGCGATCCGGAATACAACGCGCGCAACAAGTCCGCTGCGCGCGAAGAAAAGATGGAAGCGCTTCGCATGCGCTACATCATGGAAAACTACGATCCGGTGAAAAAGCAGTTGATGGGCCTCCCACCAACACCTGCTCAACCAATCGACATCGATCAGCTCCCGAGAAAGGAGTCGAACTACTCTCTCTGGAACGCGATGACTTCGAGTTATACCTGGATCCCGATCTTCTCGTTCATCGCATTTGCCATCGCTTACTCGTTCAGCATGCGCGACGGCTTTCTCTTATGGCTACAGCGCAACAGCTTCATCATCGTCTTATTCACACTCCTGCCACTCGGAATCGCCGTCATCACGTCGAGCGCCGGAAAAGCACTCGGAAACATGACGCCATGGGAACCCTCGAAGATCCCTTTTCTCGTCGGCTTCGCAGGCATCCTCACGGCGCGTTACAAAGACCTGGCTGAAACCTACTGGGGCATTCCGCGTGCGCGCGACATAGTACCGCTGCTCGTAATGGCGGTAATGCCGTTCGTTCCCTTCTTCGCCTTAAAAGACTTCGGACAGATGCTGATCTTCAGCGGCGCTTACACAACGCTCTACCTCGTCGCCGTTCGTCGCTGGCCGCAGTTGTTGCTATTTGTCGGCTCGGTTCTGCTCGTGATCGGAATCCTCGTCGTCGGCGCACTCCCGAGGGACATTCAGGAGCAAGTGCCACTGCTTCCGACCATCGCACGACCGATCAGCGCCGCGCTTCCCTCTCGCATACAGCAACGATTTCATCTATGGCTCGACGGCTTCGATCCACCGTCACCGGAAGTTTCATGGTGGAAACGCGAATACGACGAAGCATTGAGCAAAGATCCGAGGCTCAAAGAGCTCGCGGAGCAGAGTCCTGCGATGCAGAAGACGGTGAACGTCGACATCTGGTTTGACAAGCTCGCTTTTCAACCCGCGCAGGCGCAGTACGGCATCGCCTCGGGCAAAACAAGCGGACGTGGATTTGGTCTCGGCTTTCCCGAAGTCATCCCGATCGCTGACTCCGACTACATTTACGCTGCGATTGCGGAAGAGACGGGCGTTCTCGGCGGCTCGGCCATCATCCTTGCACTCGTAATTTTCGTGGTCGCTGGAGTTCGCACTTCGCTTGAGGCGCGTGATATGTTTACGAAGTTGTGCGCGGCTGGTCTAACAGCGTTTATCGGCTTTCAAGCCCTGGTGAATATTGGCGGTATCCTGCGAGCTTTACCGATGACTGGAATCACGCTTCCATTTGTCAGCCATGGTGGGTTCAGTCTGATTACGAGCTTCGCGATGTTGGGGATGTTAATGGCATTTTCAAACCGAAATGCCCGCGATCGGGTCGTACTGGAGAGGCCCGTCGCTAAAAGCTCTTCTCCCCTTAAGCTGGAGGCAGTTGAATGAGTGAAGACACCAAAATCTTCCAGGTGCAATCCTCAGCACTTACGGACCGCGGGCTGAACGATCGGCGACCGCTCAACGAAGACGCATTTTTACATGACCGCCAACGCTCGATCTTCGCTGTCGCGGACGGTGTGGGCGGCGCCGAAGCCGGCGAGGTCGCGTCGCAAACTGCAATCGAAGTGCTCGACGAAGCGTTTCGACACCAGGTTGACGGTACTGATGTTGAAGACCTGATGGAACTCGCGATCCAGCGGGCCAACGCCTCCATTCACCAGATGGCCCAGGAACACGCGAAGTTTTCGATGATGGCGACAACCATCGTCGCGTTGCACCTCAAAAACAACGTCGCCACGTTTGGGCACGTCGGCGACTCTCGTCTCTACCGGCTCACGCCTGATGGTCAACTGCATCGCGAAACTGAAGATCACTCGATCGTCGAAGAGGAAGTTCGCGCCGGGAGAATGACACCCGAGCAGGCCGCGAATCATCCGAGCAAGAACGTGATCAGTCGCGCACTCGGCGCCGAAGAAGGCGTCGAAGTCGACATGAAGACGATGGAAGTTGAGGACGGTACGGAGTTTCTGCTCTGCACCGACGGTATCACGCGTCATGTTTCTGACAACGAGATTCGCCATCTCATGGTCGTCAGCAACAGTCCTGAAGACGTTTGCAATGAGTTGAAGCAACGTTGCTACGATCGCGGCGCCGAAGACAATCTGACTGTCGTCGTGGTGCGCGTCGGAGAACGTATCAAGGCAGACGAACGCGAAGCCGACCTCGAACCGACGATCTCGCCGGAGACGCCTCCGGTCTACGCAACGGGCAACGGTTCACCAGCAGAGTCGAGCTTCGTGCCGGCCTCTCGAATCGCTTTTCCGGCGCCGCCGGCTGCCGGGGCCGTTGCGACACGCGAGCCGCTCAACGTTGCTGCGCCGGAGATGAAACATGACAAGAGTCCCACAGGGCGCGTGTTTTACGCGCTGCTCGTGTTGGTGCTAATCGCGGGAGCTTTCTATGCGGGTGCGCGTTTCAAGGAACGCATTCCCTTCCTGGCGTCAAAACAACCTCAAACCATCGTGACTAATATTCCAGTGACCACGGCGCCCCCGGAGGAGCCGTTTGTTAAGTTTGAGAGAATGCGGCGACAGGTAGATAAGGATCCTCGCGCGTGGTTGGCGAGCGACATCGGCAAAGAGCTGGTGAGTTCCGGAGTTCAGAATCCTCTCGACTCTCCGAATCCTGAGTTTTTGTATCTTTATGGTCGCGCAAATCTTCTGACCGGAAACACTGACGAAGCAGGAAAAGCGTTCGACGCCGCCATCAGTAAAGCGGACGCGAATCCCTCGCCCGCTAACGCCACGATCAAGAGAGATGCGGTGCTCGGTCTTGCCGCCATAAGCGTCAGAACTCAAAAAGATCGATGGAAAGTGCTCAACCATTACGAGGAGTTGACGAAGCCTCCAGCGAACACAAACGCCCCTTAAACCCTGATCTGTTTGTAGTGCATCTAAGGTGCGAATCAGGGTGAACTAATGGCGCAACTGAAACTCCAACAGAGCAGGCTCGATGGGCGGTACGACATCCTTGAATGCCTCGGACACGGCAGCTATGCGGAGATTTACGTAGCAAACGACAACGCCGCCGCCGAAGGCGCGCCTCGCACAATCGTCATCAAAGCTCTCAATCTCTACCTCCAAGACACTCCCGACGCCGAACTCGAGCGCACCTTAGTCACCAACTTTCAGAACGAGGCAGTCGCGCTCGATCGCGTTCGTCACCCAAACGTGATAAATCGACTCGGTCACGGCACCGCGATCGATCTCACAGGCATGACATTTCACTACATCGTGCTCGAGTATCTTCCGGGCGGCGACATGCTTGCGCTCACTAAAACGCGGCCTTTGTCGATTCAGAGAGCGCTCTTCTATCTCGAACAGGTCTGTTCGGGTCTGGCACACGCGCACAAGTGCGGCGTGATCCACCGCGACATCAAACCGCAAAATCTTCTGCTCACTGCCGACAAAGAAGTCGTGAAGATCGCAGACTTCGGCGTCGCGCGGCTCGACGCGACTGACGGTGCGATTACGCGCGTCGGAACGAATATCTATTCGGCGCCCGAACACAATCCGCTCATGCAGACAGGGCAACTCGACACCGGCGGGTTGCGATTGCCGCACGTTCAGTTGAGTCCTTCTGCTGACATTTATTCGCTCGCGAAGACGACCTACGCGTTGCTCGCCGGTGAATCACCGCGCAGGTTCGCGCAACATGCGTTGACCGATCTGCCGTTGCACATTCGTGAGGCTTCGTGGGCGCATTCGGTTTTGCGCGTGCTCGAGAAAGCGACGCAGAGTCGTCCTGAAGAACGTTACCAGACGGTTGAAGAGTTCTGGGACGATCTCGCCGATGCGAGTCTGCCGCCGACGCGACCTCTGCAAATGGTGCCCGCAACGGTCGTGCAAACACGGCGCAAACCAAGCGCGGATCTCTCGATCGAACCCGAAGATTTCACTGAAGCAGCGCCACCACGGCCACAGTTTTCCGTTCCGGATCAGCGGCCCGTTGCGGAGTTGGATACAGGCAAACGCCCGCGCATCGTCGTGCCGATCAGTCTCGAGGCCGAACGAGCGCGCCAGGAGCTCGAAACCCAGAAAGAGCGTCTAGCGCAAAGAACGTCAGTGCTGCCTGCAAGTCGAACGCGGCGTGCCCTGGTTGCGTTGGGTTTGATTCTCGCTTTTACAGGAATGCTTCTCGCGACGCACAAGTACGTGACGACGCGCTGGAATCCCCTGGGTGCTATTCAGCGCGCTGCGGAACCTCAGATAATCGGTCGCCAGGGCATCACAACCACTGACGTAAACCTGCGACCAGGGGCGAATGCCACGAACGTACCGATCGGTCTGGCAGAGTCAGGTTCTAAAGTGAAGGTTTTATCTATCGATAATAACTGGTATGAAATTCAGATAGTGGAACACGGCCGGCCCAAGATCGATCCGTATTCTTCCGACCGTGGCTGGATTAACAAGCGATTTGTAGAGTTTGATTGAGTTGGAGTGCGGAGAAGGAGTGACAGCTTGGGGCTGCTTGAATCGATTAGAAAATGGATAGATGGTGAAACAGGCGAGGATCTACTCGAAGCCGCCGACGAGCATGCGAAACCACGACGCGTTTGGGAAGAGTTTCTGGTGAAGATCGCGCGCGAAGTCGAAGCGGCAATGCAGCGCGAGATGTTCACGCCCCCGGGTGGTCCAACCTATATTCCCCGCGAATACATCGTTTACCTCAGCGCGGACGACGACAAAGACTGGCAAGGCGACAAGCGTCGCGGACTCGAGCAGGGATTGTTTCACGTTCTCTCCGAGCGTGCGCGCGAGTTGAGTGGACAGACGCAGCTAGCCGTTAAGTCATTCGCCGTCGAACTTCGTGTGGACGGTACGTTGAACAAAGGCGAGTTTCGCGTGCAGGCAGTTTGGGATGAAACTGAAAGCGGTCACACGATGGTAACGCCGCGCGTCGACCCTTCGCGCACCGCGCCTGCGTTTAATCCGGGAGACACGATCGTCGAGCATGCTTCGGAAACAAGCGAGAGCGAACAGACTATCGTGCGGCCGAAGGCGACGGCGCTTTTTTCAGTTGAGATCTGGCGTAGCGGTGTGCGCGAGTCTGTCGTACCGATCATGAAGAATGAGATCACGATCGGTCGTGGTTCGAGGAGTATCACAGTTGACCTGCCGATCAAAGGCGATCCGGAAGTCAGCCGCGTGCACGCGGTCCTGTCGCGTGATAATGAAGGGCGGTATTGGTTAATCGCGAAGGGCCGGAATCCCACCTTGGTCAACGGTAAGGAACTCACGCGCGAAGAGCCGACGGAGGTCGGGCCCGATGAGAAGATCGCGATCTGCAACTTCGTCATTCGCATCCAGCCAAGGTAGGGCCACAAAAAGGCACAAAAGGCACACAAAATAGCTATGTCTTAATCAGTTGTGCTTGTCTTAATTTGTGCTTGCTTGTGGTTTTTATTTTTGTGCTTTTTGTGCCTTTTCGAGGCTAAGATCGGCGATCAGATCGGTGAGTAATGTTGAGACGTGGTCGCCGTCCAGGTAGCCTTTGCCGAGCATTCTGGTGATGCGGCGCTCTTTGGCTTCGCCGTTCACTTCTTTCAGAATGGCCTTCGCAAACGCAGCCACGACTTTTCCATCAAACTGTTTTCCACTGCTCTCGCGCAGATCGCGCACGACGTCCTCAAACGATCGACGCCTACGGTAGGGGCGGTCCGTCGTCATCGCGTCGAATGAGTCGGCGAGCGAAACGATCTTCGCACCTATCGGAATCTGCTCGTCCTTCAATCCCTCCGGATAACCACGACCGTCGAGACGCTCGTGATGATATTTCGCCATCAGAGGTATGTCGGCGTAGGGATGCTTGATCGGCGCAAGTATCTCGTAACCCGCCGACGGATGACGATTCAACTCACTGGAAAGCTTCGCGTCGATATTGTAAGGAGCGTTGATGATGTTGCGGTCGACGATCAATTTGCCGACGTCGTGTAAGTAACCCGCGATCTGAATTCCTTCAACCTCTTCTTCACTCCAACCCATCTCACGCGCGATGATCTCGCTGTACTTGCCGACACGTTCTGAGTGTCCCTGCGTGTACTTGTCTTTGATATCGATCGCCGCTGCGAAAGCTTTGATCGTATCGCGGTAGGTCTTACGCATCTCCTCATAGAGCCTGCGGTTCTCTTCGGCGCGCTGTTCGACCTGTTCGAGCAGACGATGCGTGTGAATGCCGACGCCTATGTGACGAACCATCGCGTGAATCGTCTCGAAATCTTCATTCGAAAACTCCTCGCCACTTGCTTTTCCTCCGAGTAGGACCAGGCCCGTGACTTCGCCGCGAACGATCATCGGCAGCACCAGCTCGATCTCGTTTTCCCCGAGCTTGTCGCGATATCGATTTAGAAAACCATTCGTCGTCTCAGTATTCTTCACCAGCGACTCGACCGCCTCGCAACTAAGAAAAGCGTGTTTCTCAGTGTCGCTAAGCTCAAAGCCATTCAACGATTGATCGCTCAGCCCCCAGAGCGCGACGCAACGAAGTGAACCATCGCCAGAACACTCGACGACCGCGCCACGTCGCAGCGCGAGCGTCCCCAGCAGCAGGTGCATGGACGTCCGCACCATCTCTGTGAAATCGCCGGTGCCGGCAATCTCCTGGCCCAAGTCAGCCAGGGCGCCGAAGGTATGAATGAGTTTCTGTTTCGACGGCTCCATGTTTAATGGACTACGGGGGTAGTAGTCTCTAAACGGGAGAGATTCATCAGTGCCTCGCTTTCATCCTTTGCGAGGACAACATGGCGGGTCAGGCCGAGCATTTCGAACAATTCAACTGTTGGGAGGTTTACTTCAGAGAAAACAATGCGAGCGCCGTTCTTCTCGGCGACGTCGATTATTCCCAGGAGGATTGAAATACCGATACTGTTGACTAACTTGGTGTCGCTGAAGTCGATCACCAGCGCGCGGCAACCACAGTCGAGTTGCCGGCGACATTCACGCTCAATCTTTTCACCGGTCAGCTTATTCAGGTAATCGCTAGCGTATACAACAGCCGTGGTGCCAACACAGTGCGAGCGTACTAGCCTGCCACTTGGTGTATCCACTCGATAGCTCCCCTACTGAATGGCTTTAGGCGAGGATGACCAGGTCGCTCCCGCTCCCTGTACTTACCTCATCCAAGCAAGGTGCTCTTTTGCCGCATTACGAAGAACCAGCGCGCAGATACTTTGTCATGCGCAAACTGGTGCCATCATCGACCCGTTCAAACTCCACCTCATCCATGAGTGTTCGGATGAGTTTAAGTCCCCAACCGCGTCTTGCTTCCGCCGCTTCCTTGTCTTCTGTTCCGCTATTCGCGCCGTTTAGATTGGCTGGCACGATGCCGCGACTCGAAATGGTGATGACTAATCTATCACTTTCCACGCGAAAACGCTGATAAATTTTTCGATCCGGGCTGAAACTATGCTCGGACGCGTTGATGCACGCCTCGACAATGGCAGTCTTGATCTGGTTAATTGCCTCCGGCCGGAACGTCAAACGACGTGCGATCTGTTCGGCTGTGTTGGCCGCGATCAGTTCGTTGTCCTCGCCCATCGGGACGACGATCAGAAACTCGTCACTGTCTGATGTTTGCATGACAGGACTCGCAACTGTCTCTCTCACGCGTGAAGCCAGCAGGCCCAACTGCTGACGGCTCGAGCCAAAAGCGTGCCGGCGCTTGAGAAACCTGCTTGCGTCTTCGGAGAAACCTTCGTTTGAGATTAACCAAACCTGAAGGCGCGTGAAGCCAAGCCTGTTGGACATGTTTTCGAATCTCTCGTACCACGCGCGTACGACGTCGACGTCGACTTCAAGCTTCGACTCGACCTCCGCCGCCAGCCAAACGACCTGCTGTGCGTCTGAGTAAGTTCCCTCTTCAAACGTGTGCGCGACAAAACAGCGGTCTTCGTCGCAGATCTGCTTCATGTCGCTATTGAAAGAGAGACAACTGGCGAGGTGGATCGTTTGTGGAAGTTTGATCGACTCGGTCTCAGCCGCGAGTCCGGCAACGATGGCTTCGTTTTCAGCGCCTTTGTATTTACCACTAAAACCCTGGTAATCGAACAGCACTGAAGGTACTTGCTGGCAATTGAATCGAGAGATCAATTCCCTCAGGCCCGTGTTTGCGATCTGCTTGTAGTGCCGCGCCATCGTGTGTGGCGCACGCTTGAGAGCGTCTGCGAGCGCGTCGGCGACGACGAGCGCGCGCGGCTCGTTGAGCACGTCAAGTCGATATCTGATCTTTAGATAATCTTTCCATGCCTGTGGTCCAACGCCGGCTTCGACAGTCGCGCCATCCCAGTTCACGAACTCCTGAACGTGCAGACGGTGCAGGATCTCCTCGAGCTCGTTTGGAGCGACGTGCAAACGCTTTCGCCAGACTTCGAATGACGACGTTCGCTCCTCGCCCGCCGCTGCTTCCCACAGCAGGCGGATCAAGAGATTTCGCGTGTCGAGTCTTGGTGACGTCTCTTCGAGCAGATCGGCGAAGTGGCGGTGAATGTGACCGCCGAAAAGCTCGTCGACGTAGAGACGTTCGACGTCTAGATACGTAAGCAGCGACGTACGTTTTTCGCGTGCGGCTTGCAGGAAACTGCTGATGAAAAACGGGCTGCCGGCGAACTGCTGGACTAGCAGATCACGTGCTGCTTCGCTTGTCGCAACCTGCTGTCGCTTGGCGACATGCTCTACCAGCAGAGGGGCTTCATTCGTATCGAGCTGTTCGAGACGCAGCAGGTCGAGACGTTCAAAGTCGCTCTTTGCATCGTGCGCGGCCTCAAGGATCTGTCGACGCAAGCCGGCGAGCACGAACGAAAACTCGCCGCGACTGAAGACTCGCAGTATTTCGGTTCCCAGCACCACGGCGCCATTGAGATACTCGGCGAGCTGTGCTCCGTCGAGCATGACGAAGGCTCGTCCACGTCCGGCGGGGATGCGCTGCGGCGCCGCGAGGCAGAATCGCACGAGTGACTTATCGTCGTTGCTGAAGCGAACGCGTGTGTACGACTCGACGAGTTGCTCGATCCATTCGAAGTCGGCGGGAGGCGCGAGTTCGAGTAGATCCTGGAGAGTCAAAGGCGCGTGTGCGACCATCGGTTCGTCCCTGCGAAACGCGATGTACTGCTGGACGAAGGTGTTTAGAAACTCGATCGCCGCGCTGACCGCGGTCGTTTCGGTGCGCGTGATTCCGAAGTAGATGGGGATGACGTCTGAACGTCGATTGAAGATTTGATCGTAAGCCTGGCGCAGTAGTTCAGAGACACCTGCCGAAGGTTCCATCAACAGAAGCAGACCTCGACCCGCATTTGCAGGCTCGGCCTGGGCCATGATCCGTTCGAGTTCGCTCGCACGGCCGACAAAGTCCTGCTGCGTCACCCGCCCGAGAACACGGCGTAAGCTTTCGTTGGAACTCCGGCTACTCATCCTCTACAACCTATTTCTTCTTTGCGCCTTTGCGCCTTTGCGTGAGAATCCCTCGCAAAGACGCAAAGACGCAAAGGATGACGTCTGCTAGCTCTCGTCGTAAAACTGAACTCGATTCTTTCCCATACTCTTCGACTGGTACAGTGCGCGGTCGGCGGCGGCGATGATCTTGTCGTAGGTCTCGATATTCTTCGAGAATGTCGACACGCCGACACTAATCGTCACACGACCCAACGGTTGAGTCTCTCCATGTGGAAACGGTGTGTTCGACACGTGTTCCCTGATGCGTTCGGCGATTGTCTTCGCCTCGGCGAGACCGGTCTGCGGTAACAGAATGCAAAACTCCTCACCACCGTAACGCAACGCCACGTCAGCCGAACGAAGCGCATCCTTCAAACAATGTGCAGTCATTTGTAGAGCTAAGTTCCCTGCTTCATGACCGTTTTGATCGTTGTAGGTCTTGAAATCGTCGATGTCGATCATTAAAAAGCTCATCGGGTAGTCGTAGCGCTTGGAACGGTTCAACTCTTCAGGCAGTCGTTCCTGCAAGTACCGCAAATTCGGAAGACCAGTTAACTGATCCGTGATCGATTTGAGTTGAAATTCCGTCGCACGTTCCTGCCATTCGGCTCGCTCGAGAGCAAGCGCCAACTGTGGTCCAATCATCTCGAGCAGGCTCAGATCAACTTCGTCGTAGGTGCCGCCACCTGTCTTGTCGGTGACGTTGAGCACCCCGACCTTTCGTTCACCGATCATGATCGGATAACTGATAAATGAGTTCGTCTTGTATAACCGCTCAGGCGGCGCAGGCTTGCGTCCTGCAATGCGAATATCAGTGACCAGTGCTGCCTTGCCCGTGTTGATAACTTCGCCCGATACTCCTTCGCCGAGGCGGACCGGATCGACAGCCGCGACATCAGTCGCAAGCCCGCTCGCAGCCTTGAGAACCAACGCGTTTGCAGTCTCATTCAACACCATCAACGACGCGCGTTCCGAGCGCAGCAACTCCTTCGAGTTGCTGACGATCGAGTTGTAGGTTTTCAACGGCTCCTCACAACTTATCCTTTCCAGGAAGTGCTGTAGTGACTCGGCAAAGCGAGATCGAGACTCCAGCTCGTTGCGCAAACGTTGCACTTCGATCTCGAGATCCTGGTTCGGAGATTCCTTCGCCGCCGGAGGTTCAACCGGAGCTTTAGCCGCCGCGCTCGAATGGTTCGTTCCGGATCCGTTCGACGATGCGGAGTGCAACCGTCGCACAGCACGATCGACGCGCTCGGCCATTTCGCCGACGCGCTGCGACTCGGAGAAGAGGATGTTTGCAAACAACTCCTCCGAAGCGATGCTCTGCAAATCACCTGTGCGAACGCGTTCCATCAGTTGCTGATAATCCGAACTCTTTACAAAAGCACGCCCGCCAATCACCGCGAGCTTTCGTTTTGAACTCAACTCCACCGGCTTCGCAAAACACGAGAGTCCCGCGTGACACTTGTATTCGACAACGCCGCCGGCCTTGATCGCGCGCGAATGTGCGGCGCCGCAATACGGCTCGCAAAGCTCGGCGTACTCAGGGGAAGTTTGAAAGGTATGGCAAACCGAGTTGTTGTTCGACACCACGACCGCGGGGGGTTGGTGTCCATCAACAAGCAAAAGGGCCATCCCCGAAGACTCCGCTAATGAATCCTGGACTTCTGGCCAGGAGGGCGGAGCGTCTTCGCGGTGTTCCTGAGGACTCAGGGCAATGGGGGACTTTTTAACCATCAAACTCTGGGGCTTAAGTTCAATTCCGTCCGCACGAGGGAGTTTACCTTAGTGCTAAATGTTCAATGGATGGCTGTTGCCACTAAATTTTGCGGCGTTTTGTGCCTTTTCCGGCCTCATTCAAGGCCGGGAGCGGCGCCGGGCGGAACGTCTTCGATATGAGGTTGTGCCGGACTGATTCGAATGCACGCGGCAAAATGCGCCGGTTTTATTTCAACCAATTGAGGAACCACCTCCTTGCATGCGTCGATCGCGTACGGGCAGCGCGTGTGAAAACGGCAACCTGACGGGGGATTGATCGGCGAAGGCACATCGCCCTCCAGCATTATACGCTGCCGGGTGGCTTCAACCTGAGGATCGGGCACCGGCACGGCTGAAATGAGCGCTTTCGTGTAAGGCATTAAAGGCTCGTGGTAGAGCGTTTTTGCGTCTGCGATCTCTACGAGTTTGCCCAGGTACATCACTGCCACGCGATCCGAAACGTGTCTGATCGCACGCAGGTCGTGAGAGATGAAAAGGTAAGTGAGGTTCTTTTCGCGTCGCAGTCTCTCGAGCAAGTTCATGATCTGCGCCTGAATCGAGACGTCCAGCGCAGAGATTGGTTCATCAGCCACGATGAAATCCGGATCGACCGCAAGCGCGCGAGCGATGCCGATGCGTTGGCGTTGGCCACCGGAAAACTCGTGCGGGTATCGTTTGATGAAACGCTTGCTGAGGCCGACAGTCTCCAACAACTCCTGAACGCGTCGTTCGACTTCCTTCCCTTTCGCCAAATGAAATGTCTCGAGTGGCTCGCCCACGATCTGGCCGACTGTCATTCGCGGGTTCAGTGAGGCGTAAGGATCCTGGAAGATGATCTGCAATCGTCTTCGGTGTTCGCGCAGTTTTCTTGCAGACAAGTGGGCGAGGTCTTGATCGCGATAGAGCACCTGGCCTGCAGTGGGTTCTGTGAGCCGGAGTATCGCGCGTCCGAGAGTTGATTTGCCACAACCTGATTCGCCGACCAACCCGAGGGTTTCTCGCTCGTAAATGTCGATCGAAACGCCGTCAACTGCTTTCACGACACGCTTGACCGGACTATTGCCGATCAATTTATCGAATGGTCCACCACCGCCGAGATCGAAGTGAACCTTGAGATCCCGAATCGAAAGCAAAGTTGATCCGTTTGTGCTCATAAGCTCTGGTGTTCTCTGCGGCCTCTGCGTATCTCTGCGATCTCTGCGTTGAAACCGATCTTAACGCAGAGATCGCAGAGATAGTCAGAGAGCCGCAGAGAAAGTCAAAATACTCCTCCCGAATCGGTGTAGACCTCACGCGCAAAGTGACAGAGCGAGTAGTGATCGGCGTTGAGCTGTACGAATGGTGGAAACTCCTTGTGACAGATCTCTTCAACGCGCTCGCAACGCGGTGCAAACGGACAGCCGGGTTTAAGACGTGCAACGTCGGGCGGCAGACCTGGTATCTGGTACAGCTTGCCTTGTTCGGCCGCGGGATCGGGTACAGAGCGAAGCAGGCCCTTGGTGTACGGATTTCCCGGTGTCGAGAAGAGTTCGGATGTCCGGGCCTGTTCGAAGATCTTTCCGGCGTACATCACGATCACGTGATCCGTCATGCCCGCGACGACGCCGAGATCGTGTGTGATTAGCATCACGCTCGTGCCTGTGTCGCGTTTGAGTTTCTTAATGAGCTCGAGGATCTGAGCTTGAATCGTGACGTCGAGCGCTGTTGTTGGTTCATCCGCGATGAGAAGCTCCGGTTCGCAGGAAAGCGCCATCGCGATCATCACGCGCTGTCGCATGCCGCCTGAAAACTCGTGCGGATAATCGTCGGCGCGAGCGCGTGCGTCGGGAATTCCGACTGTTTCCAGCATCCTGACCGCGTGTTCGTAGGCTTGAGACCTCGTATGTCCCAGGTGCAACTGGGTCATCTCCATGAGTTGCCGCGAGATCTTCATGAACGGGTTCAGTGACGTCATCGGATCCTGGAAGATCATCGCGATGCGGCGGCCTCTGATCTTCCGGATCGCTTCGGTCGGCAGCAGGAGAAGATCGCTGCCGTTGAAGATCACTTCGCCTGAGACGATCTTTCCTGGCGGATCGGGGACAAGACGAATGATCGAGAGATTTGTGACTGACTTGCCCGAGCCCGATTCACCGACGATGCCGAGCGTCTCACCGCGTTTGATTTGAAACGTGACGTCGTCGACGGCTTTGACGATGCCGTCTTCAGTGTCGAAGTAAGTGCGAAGGTTCTTGACTTCGAGGAGGTTTCCGTCAGAATCAGGCGTCATACCGTCCTCATTTGCGGATCCAGAGCATCGCGCAATCCATCACCTAAGAAGTTCAAAGAGAAGAGCGTCAGCGCCATCGTGACGCCGGGAAAGATCAGTTGCCACGGAAAGATCGCGATATTCTGAACGCCCTCAGCCGCCAGACTCCCCCACGACGAGAGCGGCGCTTGTACACCGAAGCCGAGAAACGAAAGAAACGCCTCAGTCAACATGATCTGCGGAATCGTCAGCGTCGCGTAAACAATTACCGGTCCCAGCGTATTCGGAATCAAGTGTCGAAAGATGATCCGTGTCCCGGAAACACCGGTCGCTCTCGCGGCCATCACGAACTCCTGATTCTTCAATGACAGCACCTGCCCGCGAACGATCCGCGCCATCGTCAACCATGAAACCGATCCGAGCGCGACGAACAGCAGGATCAACTGACCACGCGGCGTCTGGCTGCGGAACATCGACAACAGCACGATCACGAGAATCACGTACGGGAGCGAGTAAAGCACGTCCACAAATCGCATCATAACGTTGTCGACACGGCCGCCGATGTAACCAGCTATCGCGCCATAGGTGACGCCAATCAACAGCGACACGAGTGTGGAGATGATTCCAACGAACAGCGAAATCTGTCCGCCCTGAAGCACGCGTGCGAGTTGATCGCGGCCGGCGTTGTCAGTTCCCATCGGATGTAACCACGAGAACTGTCCGTCAGGACCTGTGAACGGCGGATAAGATCTCGCGAGCTTGACGTCCTGTGAAGGGATGTAGTCAGGCGTAAATCCGAACGTTCGCTTGATCAGTGTTGGCCCAACCAGCGATGCAATGCTTACGATGACGACGACAACGAGACCAAACACTGCAAGCTTGTTCTTAAGCAAGCGACGCCATGCGTCACGCCATAACGAGGTGCCACGAACAAATTCCGTCGCTTCCTCGGATCTGACGTCAGCCTCCGCAACCGCCATTTCCGGCGGAATGTGGATCAGTTCATCGCGATGTGGTTTCTTGTCCGCAACCATTACTGATACCTCACGCGCGGATCCAGGTACGCATACGCGATATCAACCAGCAGGTTCATTGTTAAGAGTGTCAGCGCAATGAATGCGACGATGCCGATGATCAATGGCTCGTCGCGATTGAGTGATGCCTGGATGAAATAGTTTCCCAAACCCGGCAACGCAAAGATTCTTTCGACGACTACCGTTCCCGTTATCAAGAAGGCCAGCGCTGGTCCAGTGAATGAGACCACGGGCATCAGTCCGCCGCGCAACGCATGCCGGATGACGACGTCTTTCTCGCTCAATCCTTTCGCACGCGCGGTGCGAATGTAATCCGAACGCAGCACCTCGAGCATTCCCGCGCGCGTGAGCCGCGCGATGTACGCAATGTAGACCGCTGACAGCGTCAGGGCTGGCAGAACGACACTTCGACTCGGAAAGCCGTCCCAGCGAGATGGTGGAAACCAGTAGAGCCAAAGAGAAAAGATGATCACCAGGATTGGACCAAGCACGAAATTTGGCACCGAAATACCGACCATCGCGAGCGCCATCGAGCCGTAATCCCACTTCGAGTTCTGTTTCAGTGCGGCTATCGATCCGGCTGTGATACCGACGACCAATGCGAGCAGGTAAGCGAGGATTCCCACGGCAGCCGAGACTGGCAGCGAGCGCTTGATGATGCTGTTTACTGACTGGCCCTCGAACCTCAGAGACATTCCGAAGTCGAGGTGCCTCAGAATACCCCACATCGTCTTGCCGTATTGCTGATACCACGGTTTATCCAGGCCGTACTTTTCGCGAATGGTCTGCTCGATTGCTGGTGGGAGCGGTTTCTCGCCGGAGTAGAAATTACCGGGCGCGAGCTTAATCAAAGCCCATGTAATGGTGATCACGACAAGGATCGTGGGTATCGTAACGAGGAGACGTCTGACGATGAAACGAAGCATGTTGTCGAATTGCGAACTCTTAATCCGCCAGACTCGGCGTGCCAAAATCCCATTTGGCTTGATCGCGTTCGATGTAAACAAACTTCCAGGGGAACAATGAACCCGGATTCGGATACATTCCTTTCACGTATGGTTTCTTCATCCAGTTAACGGCTGTCGAGGCGATGGGAATGATCGGTTGCTGTTTAAGCATGTAATCCTCGGCTTTTGCCAACAGCTCGTAACGCTTCTTAGTGTCGAGTGTGCGATTCGCTTCGTCGAGCATTTCGATGTACTTCTGATCGGTCCAGCCCGTACCGCTCTCGCTGCCGGTGTAGAAGACGCTCAGGAACGTGAACGGGTCCATGAAGTCGGCGCCCCAGCCGCTCCGCGCGAATCCTTTGTAATCCAGCTTCGCCTTCGAGTCTAAAAACGTCTTCCATTCCATGTTTCTTAAAGGCACCGTAATGCCAAGATTCTGTTTCCACTGTGCCTGCATCCACTCGGCTTGAAGTTTGTTCGACCCCTGGGTGTTGTAAAAATACTCGACCTGGTCCACCGGAAACTTCGGACAGGAAAAACTGCCGTCACTATTTTGTGTTACCGGATAACCGGCTTCGCCGAGTAAACGCCGGCCTTCTGCGGGGTTGAATTCAGGGCCTTTCGGCTGTGGGTATCCGGGAAATATTCCTTCGGGAGTAAATGCGGTCAGCGGTTTTATGATCCTGCGAAACTCGGCCCACGCTTTCTTGTCGATGCCGAGGTTAAATGCCTTCCGTACATTCACATTGTTCAATGGCGGCTTGGTGGTGTTCATGATCAAATAGTCAATCGCGCCCTCCGCCGCGTCCATGTAGTCTTTTTTAGCCTTCAACACGTGAAGCCAGGGATTGGGTACGCCGCGATTCTGAACCGCTTCGAGCTCGCCGACTTTGTACAGGTTCATCGCCGTGGTCTGGTCGTTGATTGGATAGAACTGGAGCTCATCGAGTTTGACGTTCGCGGCGTCCCAGTACATCGGATCGCGCTCCATCACGAGCTTATCGTACGGAACCCAGGATTTAATCTTGAATGGACCACAGGTGACGATGTTTTCGGGTTGTGTCCAGAGGTGGCCGTACTTCTCGACGATTTTCCGCGGCACGATTCTGAAAACCTGGTGTGCGAGTAAGCCGAGGAAGAAGGGCGCTTGTTGGACCAAAGAGATTCGCAGGGTGTAGTTGTCAATCGCTTCGACGCCGATGTCCTCGCCCTTCACGGTCACGAATTCTTTGCCTGCAATCGCTGCTTTGAGTTTTGCGTTTTTGTCGAGCAGCTTGGTGCGAGCCTTTTCACCACCCGGCAGCGTCAATCGCAGCGGGCTGTGCATCAATTGATGGAAAGCAGTGTCTGGATCGGGCTTCGCTTCTTCAGCCGTCGGCGTGTATTCACTCTTCGAAGGATCGATGGGGCTGCCACTGAGTGGCATGGGAGGGAGTTTATCGTCAAAGTCCTTCGCGAGGAGGAACTGGCCCGTCTGCGGGTCGCGCACAAAAACCTGCTGCTCGTAAAAAGGCTGCGCGTACTTTATGTACATTGGAAGATTAGCGTTACGCGAAGCAGTTTCTTTAGTTAGCGCGCGCCGGAAACTGTAAACGAAGTCGTTCGCATCGATCGGATCGCCGTTGGACCAGCGACCGTTGTGTCGCAAGTGAAAAGTGAATTCGGATGAATCGTCATTGATGTCCCAGCGTTCCGCGAGTGCGGGTATAGGAGCCATCGACTTGGGGTGATATTCGACGAGACCTTCGAAGAGTGCCATGGCCAGCCGAGCTTCGGGTTGTGCATTGCTGATTTGCGGATCGACTGATTCGGGCTCGTCGCCGTTGACGTAGCGAAAGATGTTTCGTGCGGGAGGAGTGGTGGAACCGAAAAACTCTCCCTTACTCGACGCGACCGTGCATGAGTATTGGGTGCAGGCGAACGACGCCAGCAAAAGCAGTCCGACGATCTGTCTAAACTTCATCAGGCACCTCCAACTCAGGAGAGGAAACTCACATGAGGCCGCAGGAGAGACTCTCGCTAAGTTACGGAGAGACGAGTGGAAGTTACCACGCAGCGGAAGTTTTTATCAAGATAATAGGTTTGTGAGAAGGGTACCTCTTCGGAGTGCTGCCACAAAAAGGCACATGAGGACACAGATAGACCCCTTTCGGTTTTGCTTGTGTTCCTTATGTGCCTTTTTGTGGCAGCACTCCAAAGAGGCGCCTTAGCTGATCTTAACTGCGTAACCTAAGCCGTCGCCGACGGATAATACTTCAGCGCGCAATTGAGGGTGATTGATGAAGTAGGTGTTGAATTCGCGTAATGCGACGGTTGAGGTTTCGTCGTCGTCACTTGCGACGCGACCGCCCCAGAGGAGGTTGTCGACGATCACGACACCACCGGTGCGTAAACGCGGCAGGCCCAGATCGAGATAATGAGAGTATTCTTCTTTCACTGCGTCGATGAAAAGTAGATCGAAAGTCTCGTTGAGGCCTGGCATCACTTCGAGCGCTTTGCCACGTTCGATACGAACACGATCGCGCAGTCGGGCGCGTTCGAGATAAGCGGTTGCTCTTTGAATCATATCGTCACTCGGTTCAATCGTGACGAGCAGCCCATCCTGGCCCATGCCGCGCACAAGATGGACCACCGAGTAACCGATCGCCATTCCGATCTCTAAAGCCTTGCGCGCACCGGTAGCGCGAGCAGTGATCTCGAGGAACCGAGCGACTTCACGATCGGCGATCGGCACGCGATGCTCCGCCGCATATGCTTCCATCTCAGCAAGCAGCGGGTCATTTTGGGTTAGCAACTGGTCCAGGTAGTCAGCCTGATCGCGATGGATGATTGCGTCGACTCGCGCTTTCATCGTTTGCCTCAAGTTAAGTAGCCACAAAAAAGCACAAAAGGCGCAAAACTGATTTTGTTCTTTTTGTAGCCATCGTTTTTCCGTCAACTGTCGGGATTATCCTGCATGTCGCCACCAACCGAAACATAACGCCGGCCAAGACCGAGTTGCCTCAATTTGTGCTGCAGCGACTGCCGGTGCATGTCGAGAATCTCTGCCGCACGCGTCACATTACCCTGCGTGTGCTCGAGGCAGCGCGTGATGTAACGGCGCTCAAACTCCCTGCGATCTTCTCGAAAATCGGCTGTAAAAGGAACCCTCAAACCGTCTGTTTCGGTTTCCCCTTCAATGATACTGTCTTTCGACATCCCCGCAGTGACCTCGTCCGGCAAGTCCTTCGGCATCACTTCATCGCCTTCAGCCATGATCACCGCGCGATCAATCGTGTTCTTCAGTTCGCGCACATTTCCCGGCCAATTGTATTCGACGAGCCGTTTCAAAGCCCCCTGGCTGAGTGCTCGCTGGGGTAGCTCATAGCGCTCGCTTGCGAGCCGCAGAAATGTCTCGATCAAAAGCGGAATGTCTTCGCGACGCTCACGCAACGGCGCAATGTCCACCGTCACAACGTTCAAACGGTAGAAGAGATCGTTGCGGAAATTGCCGTTGGTGATCTCCTGTTCGAGCGGCCGGTGCGTCGCACTCACGATACGAACGTCAACCGGAATTGACTCGTTCGCCCCGAGACGTTCGATTCGTCTTTCTTCAAGAGCGCGCAACAGTTTGGCCTGCACATTGGCGCTCATGTCGCCTATCTCATCGAGAAACAACGTGCCGCGGTCAGCCTGCTCAAACTTCCCTTCACGGCGCGCTGCGGCCCCTGTAAAAGCGCCCTTTTCGTGGCCAAACAGCTCGGACTCGATTAACTCGGAAGGCAGCGCAGCGCAATTAACCGCCACAAACGACGCGTTGCGGCGCACGCTGTTGCGTTCGTGAAGCTCACGCGCCACGAGTTCCTTTCCGGTGCCTGACTCGCCGCGCACGAGCACGGTAGCATCGGTCTCGGCGACTTTGTCGATCATCGACCGAACCTTCTGCATCGCTTCTGAGTTACCGATGAGTGCGCCTCTTTGCGAACGTTCAACCTCGATGCGCCGGCGCAGCGAATAATTCTCACGGCGGAGTTGAACTGTTTCGGCAGCGTTCTTTATGACGAGCCGGAGATCGTCGAGCTCGAACGGCTTCGACAGGTAGTCGTATGCGCCGGCTTTAACGGCTTCGACGGCCATTCGCTCCGAGCCATGCGCGGTGACTATGATCACGAGCGGGCCGTTGCCATTTGAAGATTTGAGTTCGCGAAGGAAATCGAGGCCGCTCATTCCCGGGAGGTTAACGTCGAGCAGGAGAAGATCGGGCTCGTTTTGTTTCAGCAGCGCCCGAGCGGCCTCGGCAGAATCAGCTTCAGAGATGTTGTAACCGAAAGTCGTGAGTGCGCGCCGCATTCCGTAGCGCGCGGCTTCCTCGTCGTCAACTATCATCAATCGCAACGCTTCTTTTCTCACTTCCTGAGTAGTTTAGGGCCGTGCGGCCCTAAACTCCTAGCGCGTTGCGTGCCAGAGAAGAAGACGCGGAGACGGGGGAGACACGGAGACGCGGAGACGGGGTGACGCGGGGATTGGGTGAACGTGTCCCCGCGTCGCCGTGTCTCCGCGTCCCCGTGTCTCCCCCTCTCCGCGTCTCACCTTCCCCGCGTCTCGTTACTTTAGCGTTCGCTTCGCGGCGACGACGAGGATGATAGCGTCGCCTGATGGACCAATATTCATCGTTCCTACGATCACGGGTTCCGACTCACGCATACTGATGTCTGTAGACAAGCCGGTGTTTTCGTAATTGAAAGCTGGAGCCACAGCGCCGTTCGCCGCGATCGCGCCACTGACCTGAATCGGAATGCGAGCACCAAAATTGAAGCCCAACATCTGAACTATGGGCTGGCCCTGGCTATTGCGGACGACTCTGACTTGCCGCACGTTGAACTGGCTGAAGCTCGGCGTCAATGATGGTGTATTTGGCGTCGCCGACGCTAATGTTCCACCAACCCAGCTCAGGGAAAGCCGGCTATCATTCTTCACACGATTGATTAGAGTGGCGGCCAGACGATAGTTTTTGAAAGGCAGTGCAGCACGCAATTCTTTAACGACGGGATCTAGAGACGTAGGCAGCCTCGAATCCGTGACCTCCTGGTTGGTTCCTAAGATCAGATACAGTTGTGTTTCCAGATTGGTATCATCTTCTTTGGTTTCTGCTTGTGCGGGATTAGTGGTCTGTGCTTGAACACTCAAGGCGCCGAACATCAGACATAATGCGGCGCACACAGTGAGGTACAACGCTCTTCGATTCTTCATAACACTCGATCTCTCCTTAATCCAAAAAGTAGCGGGTTACTCCGGCCAGAGCTAACACGCATGCTGTTGAATAAAGTTCCGGAATAGGTCCTATACTGGTTCTTGTAATGGGAGGCGCAGAACAAACAACGCGCCGCGACCATTGCGCGAGACGTCAAGCGATGCTGAACCCCCGACTTCCTGAACGCGCTTGCGAACGATCGCCAGGCCCAGCCCGGTTCCGCGCTGTCGCGTGGTGAAGAAAGGCTCCCAGATTCGCTCGCGCAGATCAGCAGCGACTCCCGCACCACTGTCCTGCACGCTGATCAGCAACTCACCATCGGAAGCTGCCGCGATCAACTCAACTCTTCCTCCGTTCGGTGTCGCCTGCAATGCATTCAGCAACAGATTCGATAACGCATCGCGGAGTGCGGAAACAGATTTTCCCGCAAGCTGTGCTTCGACTCTTACTTCGCAATCGAGGACGATTCCCTGCTCCCTCGCGTTCGCGCGAAATAGATCCACAACAGATCGCAGTAACTCATCGACACTCAAGGGCTGCGCCGACGGGCTTTCTTTCCGCGCGAAGCTCAGCAACTGCGTCACGCTCTGGCTGAGTCGATCCGTCTCGCCGACAATCAAACCGAGATCGCGCTCGTATTCATTTCGCAGCCCTTCGTCTTCTCGCATCACCTGCGCGATCGACTTAATCGCCGACAGCGGGTTCTTGATCTCGTGTGCGACGGTTGCCGCCATGCGGCCGAGCGAAGCGAGGCGCTCTCGTTCCGCGAGTTCCCTTTCCAACCTGAGGTTCTCTTCCATCAAGCGTGAGTCGTCGATCGCGATCGCGATCTGATCTGCGAGCAGTCCGAGTATCGAGCGTGCGTCCGGCGTCAGACTGGCCGATGCAGCGTCCAGCGCCAGTAAACCCTCGACTTTGTCTTCACGCCTCAAGGGATACGCGAGCTTGAAGCCCTGGTCCACGATCACGGGATCGTCCTCGACCGGCTCCCAACCGCCCGCTTTAGACATTTCCAGCGTTTGATGAATCCAGGGCTCTGCGTCTGGACCATCGACGAAGATGCTTAAACGTCTCAGACCGAGCGCGCCCGTTGTTCGCTCTTCGACAAAGTGCAGCAGCTCCGAAAGGTCTTTGTACTGTCCGGCGTAAGATCCGATGCGGGCGACGATCTCTTTATAAAGCGCAGCTTCGCGTTCGAACAATTTGTGGAATCGCTGGGCCAGAAAACCTCGCAACGGAGCGGCAAGCAGTGCCAAGGCTAGAATCAACAGTGCCTCGACGAGTCCTGGTCTGACTCCGTATCGCTGTGTCATCCAGTCGCCGATGGTGCGAATTCCGAAGACGTAGACCGTCAGCACAACCGTGGCGAAACTAACGACGACTAAGCTCTCTTCGATGATGATCTCGAGGTAGCGATAGCGATAGATGTAATAAGCCAACAACACTGATGGCAAGAGCGATCCGAGATTCGCAAATGTCTTTAGATACAGACCTGCCGCCGTGCCTGCACCGACGCCAGCCGCGAGCGCGGCGAAGATCACGACGCCGATGCCGATGAACGACGCCGCGAGCGTGCGCATGATTCTCTTCTCGCTGCGATTGCGACTCTTCCTGGCTATCAGTAGTTCGGTTAGAGCGATCAGACCAAGCACGTACGCGATCCAGAAGGCGAACGGGATCACGAAGAACGAGAGTTTCGCGAACATTGGCGCGTAGTCGCCAGCCCAAAGCTGCGGCACTGCAATGACGAGAAAAATCGCCGGTACGTAAGAGAGATAGACGCGCAGGTGTTCGCTTTTTGTGAACGGGCGGCCCTGGGCGTTGGCCCAGAGATGCAGGTGAACGTGGAGAAGAAATGAGTAGGCGAAAGTGATGCTGACGACTGCGACAGTGTCGGCTACGCGCAGCAGCGTCGTCCATGTGTCAAAGCCGAGATCGAAGAGACCGTGAAGTGTGACGACGAGGTTGCTGGTGTGCCAACCGCCCATCGTGAGCGCGAGCAACGCGAGGATACGCTCCATGCTGGTTAGCTTCGTGCGATGCGTAATCAACTGGAAAAACATCCAGAGCGGCAGCAACGCGCCAATGCTATAGCCGATGACTTGAAGGATTTCGAGCGGATCGAGTGGGGACATACCATTAGACAGGATTTACAAGATGTAAATCCTGTCTGAATTAATTCGCCGACGCGCTGCGCGAGGGCGATGTGAAAGTGATCTCGACGCGGCGATTTTTTCTCTGGCCCGCAACCGTCGTGTTTGGCGCGAGAGGATTGGATGCTCCCATGCCGTTGGCCTGAATCCTCATCGGATCAACGCCCGCCGACTGAAAACGATCTGACAACACACGAGCTCGCTCCTGGGTCAACTGCTGCAACGTAACTTCGTTGCCTTTGTTGTCAGTGTACGCCTCGATCAGGATTTGATAATCAGGATTGCTGGCGAGCAGTGCTGCGAGCGGTTCGAGCTTCGCTGAAGATGCGGCGGACAATGTTGCTGCACGGGTGCTGGTCCATATTGTTTCCGGAAGCACCAGTCGAAACCCTGTCGCAGTCTCCTTGAGCGTCCCATACTTCGCGAGCGTCTCTTTGAGATTCGCTTCCGCGGCTCGTCGTTCAACCGCGCGTCGCTCCGCTTCCACGCGCGCAGTCTCAGCCGCCTTCTCACCTTCGAATCGCGCAAGCTTCAGCTTGGCTGCGTCGCCTTCCGACCGCAACACCTGATTTTCATCACGCAGTTGTGCGATCTCGACTCGCTTTTCACGCAACTGATCGTTCGCCGTGCCGAGATCTCTTTCGACCAACTCACGCGCGCGTTGTTCCTTTTCAAGCGCGGCCCGAAGTTTTGCGACTTCCTGCTGCGATGCGTCAGCCTCGCGCTCCGCACTGCGCACAGCCTCATCACGCCGCCGTATCTCTTCGCGACTGATTCGCGCAGCACGTCGAACGGCAGCTACCTCTTCAGCATGCGCACCCGCCGATGTCGCCTTGCGCGCGACCAGATCAACCTCTGCTACGGGTTGGTTCAAACGCCACGTCTTCTCAGCTTCCTGTAACAGATCCTCCGCCGTCTGCAACTCTGCCGTCGCGTCCTGGGCCGCTCCTGCATACTTCGCAAGGTTCACAGCCTGTCGAGCGCCGAGCAGCGACACAGGTGTCTGCCTGTAATCGCGATCTGCTAACTCCGGAACTTTCGCCGTGCGAAAGTAGTCACTCGAGTTACCAATGTAGCGAACGTCGACTGTTTCGACCTGACTGCCATTCGCTCGCTGCGGCGGAAGGTTTTCCATCACCACCATTCGGCTCGGCACTTTCATCAGGAAGTGCGGCTCGGCCGTCAGGATCATCGCGAACGTTTGCAGTGGCGTGGTGACGTCCAGCTTCGAATCAACAAACGTGCTTCCACTGCGCTTGATTTCTCCCAGGTTGTCGACATTTCCCTCGGGCGAGATGGCCCAAAGAACGTAAGTCGTGTAGATTCCGCCGAGCTCAGACGCGCGTGGCAGATCCTCGACATTGAATTCGACCCGTGTCCCACGGCGCCCTGCACGCTTTACTTTCGCTTCACCCTTCAGGCGCGGCAGCACTGTGGTCCCACGAAATTTGACGTTAACCGTTTCGTCCAGAGGGTAAGTTATCGCGACCGTCTTGCGTTCAACGTCCTGTTGAGCAACAGCAGCAGACACAGACAGTAAGCAGGCACTGAGCGCAACAACGAGGTATCGACCAATGCGGCTCAAAATCATGGCGAAATACTCCTGGTATCCAATTTGGGAGCAACTGGCAGTGCTTAAAAGATGCCTCAAACAGCCGCATTGTTGCCGAAGGATATGAGGAGGTCAAGCCAATTTAGTACACAGATCACACAAATGAATTCGTGTCATCTGTGATATCTGTGTACCTTTTTCTTACGATAAGCGGCGATCTGGATGATGAGGCAACAGATCCCTGAAAGTAGAAGCAGCGGCGCCCAGCCCTTTGGAGCAAACAGCGTGAGCACACCCCACGCAGCTATGAGGCCTGCGCCAACAACCCACAGCATCACGGAATCTCGTTGAGCTTGTAGCCGACGCCACGAACAGTAAGCACATAACGCGGGTTCTTCGGATCGGTCTCGAGCTTCTTACGCAAACGATTGATATGCGGATCGATGTTGCGTTGATAACCCTCGTAGTCTGTGCTCCAGACGCGATCGAGCAACGCATTTCGCGACCATGCTCGGCCCGGCTCGGACGCAAGCAACTCGAGAATCTGAAACTCGAGCGGAGTCAGGTCGACGCGATAACCGTTTCGTATGACTTCATGACGTCGCTTGTCGATGACGAGATCGCCGACCTCGATCCGTTCACCGTCCGCCTCTTGCGGAGCCGCGCCACCACGCCGGAGCAATGCCTCGACGCGGTACTCGAGCTCCCGTGGACTGAATGGTTTTGCCAGATAATCGTCGGCGCCGGCCTCAAATCCCGCGACTTTATCCGAGAGCGCGTCGTGTGCGGTTAAGAAGAGCGTCGGCGTTTGAATACCTCGATCTCGAACTCGTTTCAGCAGTTCGAGACCAGACATTCCGGGCATTGAGACGTCAAAGATGAAGCAGTCAAATCGTCCCGCGATCGTGGCTTCGAGCGCCGCCGAGCCGCTTTCGCGTTCTTCAACTTGAAAGCCCAGCCGGCGAAAGTACTCGGCCAAAAGAAGTCTCATGTCGGTATCGTCGTCTGCGATGAGAAGACGTTTACCCGCGTGCTTGGTGTTTGGTGTTGCTTGCTGTGCCAAATGTCCTTTGATCCTGTCGGATGGGATCTGATTACGCCGCCGTTAACAGGCTGCATTAGCGGAAAGAATTATAACCCAATTCTCCGCAGACTCACCCTCGGGGGTTGATTTGCATGAATTCAGGTCTACGGAGGAATCGGCAAATCGGTCAGCCTTGACGCAAATAAGTGGGGGTAAGTATAGTTCTTCCTTTAGGTTTTGGACCGTTGCTGCCTCCCTTATAACAACTGATCAGAGATTTCCGCAACCACTGATGCGTGATCTTCGCCGCCTGTTAAAGTATTTAAGACCTCACTGGCCAACCTTCACATTGGCTACTCTCGCGATGCTGCTCGTGGGGATCCTCGAGAGTGCCATCGGCGGTTTGATCGTGCCAATCTTCGACCAGGCGTTCGTCCAGGGCGCCGGTCAGCGTACCGCCACGATTTTCGGTCTGCAACATTTAATTCCCCAGGCTCCGCTCGAAGCCTGGAAAATGATCTCGCTGCTGTTGCTTGTCTTCACGTTCGCAAAAGGCATTGCTGAATATTTTTCGACTTATCTGATGGCGCGTATCGGACAGTCAGCCGTGTTGCGGTTGCGCCAGGATCTGTACAGACACTTGCTCGCGCAGTCGGCGACGTTCTTTGAGCGTCACCGCACCAACTATCTTGTCTCGAGACTCGTATCGAGCGCCGCGGCGATCGAGACGGCAGTTACCAGCACGATTCGCGACATGCTGCGCGAGAGTTTTACTTTGATCGCATTTCTCGCCGCGTCTTTCTATTACAGTTGGCGACTCACGCTCGGTTCCCTTTTGATTGCGCCCGTCATAGCGATTCTCACTGCGAAGTTTGGGAAAGCCCTGCGCAATCTCGCGCGCGAGAGTTTTGAAGGAAGCAAAGAACTGACAGACACGGCCCAGGAAGCCCTTGCCAATCAAGGCATCGTTAAAGCGTATCGCGCGGAGAAACGCGAGTCAGAACGTTTTACTGTCGTTGCAAAAAGAATCGTGCGCGCGAACTTGCGGAGCGCGAGTATCGCAGGTGCTTCGCCGCCGACGATCGAGATGATCGGAATTGTGTTCGTGGTCCTGCTGCTGTTTTTTGGTCAGCGCGAGATCATGGCGGGCCACATGAACACGGCGCAGTTCGTTACGTTTCTCTTTTTTCTGTTTCGCAGTTACGACCCGATGCGCAAGCTATCAAGACTTCAGAACAGCATGGAACAGGCGCTCGCAGCAGCACACCACGTCTGGGAAGTGATGGACGAGCATGCGGAGATCAAAGAGAAGCCTGGAGCTCGTGAGCTTCCAACGTTGACGAACGAGATCGAGTTGCGAAATGTCTCGTTCGGTTATGCGAACGAAACGCGGTCGGTGTTGCGCGACATCAGTTTGAAGATTAAAGCCGGGACGATGGTGGCTTTGGTCGGCGAGTCAGGCGGTGGGAAGTCGACGCTGACGAAGTTGCTGCCGCGTTTTCACGATCCGAGCTCGGGCGCGGTTTTGTGGGACGGAATCGATATTCGCGAGACGACGATTTCGAGTCTGAGACGCCAGATTGCGCTGGTTACACAGGAGACAGTGCTTTTCAACGACACCGTCCGGCATAACATCGCCTACGGAAAACCCGACGCGACTGACACGGACATCGAACACGCAGCATTAATCGCGTTTGCTCACGACTTCATTCGCGAACTACCCGATGGATACGATACGATTGTCGGCGAGCGGGGTATCTTTCTTTCCGGCGGCCAGCGCCAACGGCTCGCTATCGCACGTGCAATTCTGGTCAATGCGCCCGTCCTGATTCTGGACGAGGCGACGTCGGCACTCGATGCTGAATCCGAGCGGCTGGTCCAGCGGGCGCTCGGCAATCTCGTCCGGGATCGAACGACAATCGTTATTGCTCACCGGCTCTCGACCGTGCGCCGTGCGGACGTCATCGTGGTGATGGAAGCGGGGCGAATCATTGAAGTGGGCACGCATGCGGAATTGTTGGCGAAGGGTGGTCAGTACAGGAAACTGTACGAACTGCAATTCGCAGATGAAGAAGACCTGGTAGCGCTGAGTTAAGAATATGAAATCAATGACCGGATACGGCAAGGGGATGGTGGCGGGCGAAGATTTCTCCGTCTCTGTCGACCTCAAGACCGTAAACAATCGATTTCTCGATATTCACCTACGCGTCGGCTCCGAGCTCGCGGCGCTCGAGCCCTCGATCAAGAAACGAATCACCGCGCGGCTGTCGCGCGGGCGCGTCGACGTCACAGTCAGCATGGAACGCGCCGCGCAGATCGCTTACGAACTCAATCGCCCGCTCATCGCCGGCTACATCGGTGCACTCAAACAACTGCAACAGGATTTCAATCTCGCAGGCGAGCTCGACATCAACGTCCTGGCACGAATTCCCGGCGCGCTCCAGCCCGCGCGAAACGGTATCGACGAAAGAATGATCGCCGCACTGGAACAAGCGTTGGACCAGGCACTCGACGAACTCGAAAAGATGCGCGAACAGGAAGGTGAAGCGCTCAAGAACGAGCTGCGCGAGCGCGTGCGGAAGATCGAGGCGCTGGTGCCGATCATCGAAGCATCCGCGTCGGGTCTTGCCGACGCCTATCGCCTGCGGTTGCAGAAACGGATTGGAGAGCTGCTGAATCGCGGTGGACAGGTAGTCGAGATCGATCCTGCGAGACTGGCCCAGGAAGTCGCTTATCTCGCCGACCGCAGTGACGTGAGTGAAGAGATGGTGCGACTGCGCAGCCATCTTTCACAGTTCCAGGAAGCACTCGACGGTCCGGGCGAGGCCGGCAAGATGCTCGATTTTCTTCTACAGGAACTCAACCGTGAAGCGAACACCACGCTGTCAAAATCCACGGATCTGGCGATCAAGGAAGCGGGACTGGCGATAAAGGCAGAAGTCGAGAAACTTCGCGAGCAGGTTCAGAATGTCGAGTAAAGTGACGGAATTGGAAGCTTCAAACGCGCCGAACATCGCTCCTCCGCGAGGCACGCTCTTCGTTGTCAGCTCACCTTCGGGCGGTGGCAAGGGCACGATCATCGAGCACGTGCTGGAATGTGTGGAGAATCTTAGCTATTCTGTGTCGTACACGACTCGTGCGCCACGTCTAAAAGAGGTCGATGGCCGCGAGTATTTTTTTGTAAGTCGAGAAGTTTTCGAGGAGATGGTTGCCGCGGGCGAGTTTCTCGAATGGGCCTGCGTGCATGGGAATCTTTACGGCACTGCGAAGAACCAGATTCTTGCAGAGACTGGCTCGGGCGCAGACATCATCCTTGAACTCGACGTTCAGGGCGCGGCGAGCGTGCGGCGGTTGCTGATGGATTCGGTGAGTATTTTTATCTTACCGCCGTCTTACGAAGTGCTGCGTGAGCGTTTAATAGCGAGGGGGACAGACTCGGCTGAAGAGCTCTCGATTCGTTTGCGTAATGCGCCTGAAGAACTGAGCCAGTATTCAGCATTCGATTACGTAATTATCAATGATGAAGTCGAACGAGCGGTGAACCAGCTTGCGTCGATTATTTACGCCGAGCGTGCGCGGTGCATGCGCCAGGAGGGCCTGGTGCGAGAAGTGATTGAAAAATTCAAAAGCGAACAAAATTTATAGAGTCATCAAAGAAGGAGCAATCGAGTGGCCACAACGACAGAGCTGGTTGATAGTGAAGTTGACGGGACTAATGGGCCGGAAGTTGATTCTAAGTATCGTCTGATAATCCTCGCCGCGAAGCGCAGCAAACAACTACAGCGAGGAGCACAGCCCCGAATCGAGATCGATCCTCAGAAACACAAACCGACGCGCATCGCGCTCGAGGAAGTCATGCGCGGCCGCGTGCATTTTAGTATTAAAGAGGACGGGCAGGAAGAATAGCCACAAAGAGGCACAAGAAAGAACACAAAAAGTCATTTGTGTCCTTCAAAAGTTATTTGTGTGCTTCTTTGTGCCTTTTGTGGCTTTACATTCCTTTGTAGTCAGGTCCGCCGCCACCCTCAGGCGTAACCCAGTTGATGATCTGATACGGATCCATGATGTCGCACGTCTTGCAGTGCACGCAGTTTGAGAAGTTGATCTGCAAACGTCGATTCCCGTTTCCACCATCTTCGACCATTTCATAAACAGCCGCCGGACAGAAGCGCTGGCACGGGTTGCCGTACTCCTCGGCGCAGCGCGTTGCGCAGATGTTTGTGTCGAGCACATGCAGGTGGACCGGCTGGTCCTCATCATGGCCCACCGCGGCGTGATAAACGTCCGTGAGCTTATTGAAAGTCACCTTGCCGTCGAAACGCAGATCCTTGTAGCGCTGTTCGATGTTGTCGCCGCGATAGCCATACGACGAAAGCTTCTTCATCTCCTCATGACCCGCGACGCCACGATCGCGATCGAATAGCCCCCATGAGCGCCCGCCCGTAAAGAACTGCAGTCCCGTATTGATCAAACCCAGCCAGCGACCGTGTTTGAACCCGGAGTGAAAGTTCCGAACCTTGCGCAACTCAGGGATGATCCAGCTCTCATCAACCACCTTCTCGTAACGCTGCAACTGTTTGGCGGAATAATCTTTCGCGACCAGCGCCTCGTAGATCACCTCCGCCGCCAGCATCCCGCTCTTGATCGCGGAATGAATTCCCTTCAGACGTTGTGGGTTGAGAAAACCGGCGCAGTCACCCACCAGCAGCACTCCGTCAGCGTACGTGCGCGGCATCGCGAAGTAACCGCCCGCCGCAATAGTCTTAGCGCCGTAGCGAATCATCTTGCCACCGTCGAGTAAACGCGCGACGTACGGATGCGTCTTGAAGCGTTGAAACTCGGCGTGCGGATCGATCAGCGGGTCCTTGTAATCCAACCCCGTGACGTAGCCGATATTCAACACGCGGTTCTGCATGCCGTAAATCCAGCCGCCGCCGTACGTCGCAGAGTCTGACGGAAAACCGAGAGTGTGCGTGACGCGACCGGCGGGATAACGATCGTCAGGAAGCTCCCACAACTCTTTGACTCCGATGCTGTAGACCTGTGGCTCACGTCCTTCGGCTAGTCCCAGGCGCTCGACGAGTTGCTTTGTCAGCGAACCGCGTGGTCCTTCGCCTAACACGGTGACCTTCGCGTGTAGATCGACGCCAGGCTCATAGTTCGCTTTTGGTTTACCTTCTTTGTCGATCCCTTTGTCGCCGGTGCGAACGCCGACGACGCGATCGTTTTCGTCGTATAGAAGATCGGCCCCGGGAAACTCCGGAAAGATGTTGACGCCTGCTGCTTCACACTTCTCGCCCAACCACGCCGTCAAACGATTCAGCGAAACAATGTAGTAGCCGTGGTTTTTGAGTGGCGGCGGCGTGATCGGCGAGCGCAACGCGAGTTTCGGTGTCAGGTAAAGGAAGTGATCTTCTTTGACGGGCGATTCGAGCGGCGCACCCTGTTGTTCAAAATCGGGGATGAGTTCGCGCAGCGCTTTCGGGTCCATCACAGCGCCCGAAAGAATGTGCGCGCCGACCGTCGCGCCTTTTTCGATCACGGCGATCTCGACGTCGCCCAGCGACTTGTTTTCTTTCACCAATCGCGCCAGGTGAAGCGCGCCACTCAGGTTGGCCGGACCTGCGCCAACAAAGACCACATCAAACTCTAATGTCTCTCGTTGCATGTACACACTTTACACAGATCTGTGTAATCTGTGTACATGCCAAACCATTTAGTTCATGAAACGAGTCCTTATCTTTTGCAACACGCCTATAACCCGGTCGAGTGGTATCCATGGGGCGAAGAAGCTTTTGAAAAAGCGCGCGCGGAGAACAAGCCAGTGCTGTTGAGTATCGGCTACTCGGCCTGTCACTGGTGTCACGTGATGGCGCACGAATCGTTCGAAGACGAAGCGATCGCGCAGCTCATGAATGAGAACTTCGTGAACATCAAAGTCGACCGTGAAGAGCGTCCCGATCTCGATCAGATCTACATGAACGCAGTGCAGATGATGACTCATCACGGTGGTTGGCCCATGACGGTTTTCCTCACGCCGGATGGCGTGCCGTTCTACGGTGGCACTTACTTCCCGCCGCAGGATCGTTACAACATGCCGGGGTTTCCGAGAGTCTTGATCGGCGTTGCCGAAGCATACCGCGACCGACAAGACGATATCCGCGAGACTGGCACGTCACTCGTCAACGAGCTTCGTCGTTTGAGTGAGACAAGCACTTCGGATCAACCGATCGAGAGGGAATTACTGGACGCGGCCTACGCCGGCATTATCAGGAATTACGACTCCGTCAACGGCGGTTTCGGTGGCGCGCCGAAGTTTCCACCGGCGATGACGCTCGAGTTTCTGCTTCGCACAACGGCGCGCACCGGAAATCAAGAGGCGCTCGACATCGTGAGTCACACCTGTAAAAAAATGGCGAATGGTGGAATCTACGATCAAATCGGCGGCGGTTTTCATCGCTACTCCACCGACTCGAAATGGCTCGTTCCTCACTTCGAAAAAATGCTCTACGACAATGCCCTTCTCTCACGGCTCTATCTCCACTACTACCAGGTGAGCCAGGATCCGTTAGCGAAAGAGACCGTCGAAGGAATTCTCGATTACGTTCTGCGTGAAATGACCGATCCTGCCGGCGGATTTTATTCGACGCAGGACGCCGACTCCGAAGGCCACGAAGGAAAGTTCTTTGTGTGGGACATCGACGAGATCCGAAACGTCCTTGGCGAACGCGATGCCGCGCTCTTCTGTGGCTACTACAACATCACCGAGTCCGGAAACTTCGAAGGCAAGAACATTCCAAACGTCACGTACTCAGTGGAAGATATCGCGAAAGAACACGGCGTTTCTGTTTCTGAATTGCAGGAGTCGCTCAAGGAAAGCAGACGCAAACTGTTTGAGTTGCGCGAAACGCGCATCAAGCCCGGTCGCGATGAAAAAGTCCTCACCGCCTGGAACGGTCTGATGATGGCCAGCTTTGCTGAAGCCGGCGTGATTTTAAACCGGCCTGATTACACCGCCGCCGCGCGACGCAATGCGGAATTCGTGATTTTTAATCTCCGAAAAGACGGCGCACTGCTTCGCACGTGGAAGGACGGTGTCGCGAAGTTTAATGCTTACCTTGAAGACTACGCGTTTCTGATCGAGGGTCTGACTACGCTGTTTGAAACAACCGGCGAGTTTCGTTGGCTCACGAAAGCACTGGCATTCAGTGTGGTCATGATTAAAGAATTTTGGGACGAGGACGCAGGCGGTTTCTTCTTTACCGGCACGAGTCATGAAAACCTCATCGTGCGCTCGAAGGACTTCTTTGATAACGCAACACCTTCGGGTAATTCGGTTGCCGCGCTCGTCTTACTGAAACTCGCGCTGCTTTCCGGCAACGAGAAATACCGCGATATCGCAACAGCCACCCTGGGCGCAATCGCTGATCAGGCTCGCAGGTATCCGTCAGGCTTCGGATACGCGCTGTCAGCGGCTGATTTTCTCCTCTCCACACCGAAAGAAATCGCAATCGTCGGAAACGATCCTTTTGACATCCAGCCGCTGCTGCGTGAGGTGTGGCGGAGATACTTGCCGAACAAGGTGGTTGCCGCGAGTTTTGGCGTCGATGTCATCCCGCTCCTGGAGAATCGTCCCCTCGTTAATGACCTCCCGACGGCGTACGTTTGCGTACATTATGCCTGCCAAAACCCCGTGACGGACCCCTTCGAGCTTGGTGCTCAGCTTCGACTTGGACAGGATTTATAAGATTTTTCAAGATGGACAAGATTGAATCCTTTCAATCCTGAAACATCTTGTAAATCCTGTGAAATCAGTCTATAGTTATCGTCGTGTCCAACAATGTTGGCACCTTACCAAGCGCGCTAAATTCCTCCACAAACCATCGTAATCTCCGAGTTTGGAAGGATTGGGTCCCCAGCAATGCTGAAAGCCGATTGGAAGAGCACCGCTCTCATTACAGGCATCTCCGTCCTGAGTCTGCTACTCCTGTTCTACCTGGCCGTCGTGTATCAGAGCGTGGTCCATGTGTTACTCGGCCTGCTCATCGCTGCGCTGGTCTATCTCCTCTATCGCGTCAACGAGCGCCGCCTCCAAGAGATTCAGCGCAACGAAGCGGAGCAGCGTCGCCACGTCGAGGAGATGGCGAGCATCCACATGAACACCATCGAGTCGCTGGCCATCGCGATCGACGCGAAGGACCAGACGACTCACGGTCACGTGCGTCGCACACAGATCTATGCCACACAGATGGGAGCGCTGCTCAACGTCTCCCAAAAAGAGTTGCAGGCGCTTCACGCGGGCGCACTGCTTCACGATATCGGCAAGCTCGCGGTGCCGGAGTACATTTTGAACAAACCCGGCAAACTCACCGAAGCTGAGTTTGCAAAGATGAAGATTCACCCCAGCGTCGGCGGCGACATCCTCAAGCGCGTCAACTTCCCTTACCCGGTTGAAGACATCGTTCGTTACCACCACGAGAAGTGGGACGGCAGCGGTTATCCAAGAGGACTCAAAGCCGAAGCGATTCCACTCATTGCGCGCATCATCTCCGTAGTGGATTTCTACGACGCCACGCGTTGCGACCGTCCATATCGCAAAGGAATGAAGCGCGAAGAGTCGCTCGCACTGCTTCGCAGCATGGTGGGTACGGCGTTCGATCCCAGAGTTGTCGAAACGTTCACCAGGCACGTCGAGGAGTTCGATCGATTGATCGACTCGCAGGACATTCAGGAACAAGTCGCCTCCACGCCGTCCGTCGATACCGAAACGAGAACCAAGCCTGACGCGGGGCTCGCGCCGGACATTCTCGGTGTCTACGAAGAGACTTCAGGCTTTCGCTCGATCACTGAAGCACAGCGCGAGGTTTTCGCACTTCATGAAATCGCGCAGACGATCGGTTCCTCACTCAACCTGAGCGACACGGTGACGCTGGTCGCGAACAAACTCCGCGCGATCGTGCCTTTCGATACGTGCGTGATCTACCTCGTCCACGATCCTTCGGGCAAAGCGATCGCGGCGCATGTGGTTGGTGAAGAAGTAGAGGTATTCAAACGTCGACGGATAAACATCGGCGATGGAATCACGGGCTGGGTGATAGCCAACTCGCGCTCGATGTGCAATGCGTCGCCCGATCTGGATTTAGTTGGCCTGCCCGACGAGGTGGTCAAACGTTTTCGCGGCGTGCTTGTTTCGCCGTTGCAGCGTGAAGACGGCGCGTTTGGCGCCATTTCGCTGTATTCGCAAAGCAGAACGTCTTACACGGCGGAGCACGTGCGTCTGTTGGAGTCGGTTTGCCAGCACGCCTCGAGCGCACTCAATAACGCTCTGACATATGAAAAGACTCGGGAGAGCGCGCTGGTCGATCCGCTGACAGAACTGCCAAACGCGCGTGGCTTCTACATGATGCTCGAACAGCGCATTGCCGAGTGCCAGCGGATGAACAAAGAGCCTTTGGCGCTCGTCTGCATGGACATCGACGATTTCAAGGTCATAAACGACAAGTACGGACATTCGATCGGCGATCGATTACTGGCGAGTGTTGCGGGCGTTGTTCGTCGCGAACTGAGGCAGATGGACATTCTGACGCGGTACGCTGGAGACGAATTCGTCGCAATCATGCCGATGGCGTCAACCAAGATGGCAGGCTCGATCAGCGAACGGATGCGGAATGCGGTCGAAGATCAATTGTTTTCTGTGCGAGCGGGGACGATGGTGGGATTGGGCGTCAGTCTCGGCGTGGCGTGTTTTCCTGATGATGGGGAGACGTCCGAGGAATTGTTGACCGCCGCCGCCCGCCGCATGCAGCGCGACAAGAACTCACGCAAGACCTTCCTGACTGTGGCCGGCGCGGGTGTCAGCTCGATCGACATGATGAGGTAGTAGGCCACCAAAGGCACAAAAAACAGCACAAAAACTACAAATGACTCTCACCTCATTGGTAGTTTTTGTGCTTTTTTGTGGCTACGCTTATAATCCATCGCTTCATGAGCAACCAAACAGCAGCACCCCCCGAACCGGATCAACACCAACTTAAACTCGAACGAGACAAGGCGAAAGAACGCCAGAAAAATCGTCTCAGCAACACTGGCCTGACCGTACATCAGCTCGTCGAGCTCTACCGGCAGATGCTTCTGATTCGACGCTTCGAGGAGAAGTCAGCGGAAGCCTACGTCGCCGGCAAGATCGGTGGCTTTTGCCACCTCTACATCGGCCAGGAGGCCGTCGGTGTTGGCGCGATTTCCGCGGTCGGCAAAGACGACTACGTGCTCGGAAGTTATCGCGAACACGGCCTGGCCCTGGCCAAAGGGATGACGGCGAGATCGATCATGGCGGAACTCTTCGGCAAAGCCACCGGCTGTTCGAAGGGTAAGGGCGGTTCGATGCACATGTTCGATAAAAACCTCGGTTTCCTCGGTGGTCATGCCATCGTCGGCGGCCAGATTCCGCTCGCGACCGGCGTTGCTTTCGCCGCTAAATACAAAGGCACAGACCAGGTGGCGCTCTGTTTCTTCGGCGAGGCGGCGGTGAATCAGGGGGCTTTCCACGAGTCGCTGAACATGGCGCAGCTCTGGAAACTTCCCTGCATCTACATCTGCGAAAACAATCAGTACGGAATGGGCACATCGCTCGAGCGCGCCATGTCTCTGAGCAACATCTCGGAAAAGGGTTGCGCCTACTCGATGGCTTCAGAGTTTGTCGACGGCATGGACGTGCTCGCAGTTCGCAACGCCACGCTGCGTGCAGTTGAACGCGCTCGCAAGGAGAAGTTGCCGACACTGCTCGAGATTCGCACGTATCGTTTCATGGGCCACTCGATGTCTGACCCTGGAAACTATCGCACGCGCGCCGAGATCGAGAAGTACCAGGAACGCGATCCGATCAAGCTCTTCGCGGCGAGCCTGCTCGAGGAGAAATTTATCGACGACAAAGGACTCGAAGAGATCGACCGGAAAGCGCGTGAAGTGGTCGAAGACGCTCTGCGTTTTGCCGATGAAAGTCCCTTGCCCGAAGCTGAAGAGCTCTACACAGACGTCTACGCCAACCCAATCGAACCAGGCCGCAAATAATGTCGACAATTACGATACGCGAAGCACTCAATCAGGCCCTCCGCGAGGAGTTGGCGCGCGATGAAACAGTCTTTCTGATGGGCGAGGAAGTCGCCGAATACGATGGCGCTTACAAGGTCACCAAAGGCCTGCTCAAGGAGTTTGGTGGGAAGAGAGTTATCGATACACCGATTACTGAGCTGGGTTTCAGCGGTCTCGGAGTCGGCGCAGCGATGGTGGGACTCAGACCCGTCGTCGAGTTCATGACCTTCAACTTCTCGATCCTGGCGACAGACCAAATCATCAACTCGGCCGCCAAGATGCTCTACATGTCAGGCGGCCAGTTCAATATTCCGATTGTCTTTCGTGGCCCAGGCGGTTCGGCGTTTCAGGTTTCATCACAGCACTCGCAGGCACTCGAGTCGTGGTACGCGTACTTCCCCGGTCTCAAAGTCGTCATGCCGTCGACTGCGGCCGATGCAAAAGGACTTTTGAAATCCTCAATTCGCGATGACGACCCGGTGATTTTCATCGAACAGGAACGCATGTATGGGAACAAAGGCGAGGTTCCCGACGATCCTGACTTCACGATTCCGCTCGGAGTAGCCGACGTCAAACGTGAAGGAACAGACGTCACCATCGTCGCGAGATCCTTGATGGTCCCCGTTGCGCTTAAGGCCGCAGAGATGCTGGAGCAGCAGAAAGTCTCCTGCGAAGTAGTCGATCCGCGAACGATCAGACCGCTGGACATCGATACGATTATCGAGTCAGTGAAGAAGACAAATCGCGTCGTGGTGGCGGAAGAATCGCACCCGGTGTGCAGCGTCGGCGCGGAGATCGCGACGCAGATCATGGAACGCGCGTTCGACTATCTCGATGCTCCGGTGAAGCGGATTTCGGGAGCGGACGTGCCGATGCCTTACGCGAAGAATCTCGAGCAGCTCGCGATTCCCGATGTGAATCGCATCGTCGCTGCTGTGCGCGAAGTCGCTTATCTCGATTAGGTTTAATTCATAATTAAGGGAACCGAATGGCCACTAAGGTAATCATGCCGAAGCTCTCCCCGACTATGGAGGAGGGACAGATATCGCGTTGGTTGAAGAAAGAGGGAGACAAGGTCTCCATGGGCGAGCCGCTAGCCGAGATCGACACCGATAAGGCGACGATGGAAATGCAAGCGCTTGCGAACGGCGTGCTGCGGAAGATTTTGATTAATGAGGGACAGTCAGCACCGTTGGGTCAAACGATCGCGGTGATTGGCGAACCGAACGAAGACATTGCGGCGCTGGTTTCTGAAGCACCTGCCGCACCGGCTAAGGAAGAACCGAAGCAACAGGGGCAGCAACAAGTGGAACCCGCGGCTCCGCCGCCT
This sequence comes from Pyrinomonadaceae bacterium, assembly GCA_035571655.1. GTDB lineage: Bacteria > Acidobacteriota > Blastocatellia > Pyrinomonadales > Pyrinomonadaceae > PSRF01. The sequence goes on along the minus strand of DATNCH010000303.1, from coordinate 1,416 downwards.
CCACCGCAAGCGAAAGCTGCGGCGGCGAGTGCTCAGCCGGCGAGCGGAGTAGACGGCCGACAGCCGCAGGCAGCAACGGCAGATTCGGGAAGATTGATAGTTTCGCCGCTCGCTGCACGTATGGCTGCTGAAGCCGGAATTGATCTGCGGTCCCTTCAGGGTAGTGGACCCGGCGGACGAATCATCAAGAAAGACATCGAAGAGGCGATCAGCCAGCCGAAAGCCGCGCCTGCGCCGGCGGCGTTCCCCCGAGCCGTCGAACCGCGTCAGTTCCCGCAGGCTGCCGCATCAGGATATCGAGACGAACCCGCAACCGAGATTCGCAAGGTTATCGCGAAGCGCCTGGTTACTTCACTCGGACCAGTCCCGCACTTCTTCCTTACGACCGAGATCGAGATGGACCGCGCTGCGGAAATGCGCAAGGGCATCAACGCTCTCGATCCTGATCTCAAGATCAGCATCAACGACATCATCATCAAGGTGGTGGCTGCGGCGTTGATACAACATCCGGAAGTGAATGCGTCGTTCCAGGAGAAGTTTATTCGCTATTACGAACACGCGGACGTCGGCGTCGCAGTGGCGATCCAGGATGGACTGATCACGCCCGTGGTGCGGTCAGCGGATCAGAAGTCGCTCAGCGAGATCGCGGCGGAAGTGCGCGAATTGGCGGAGCGGGCGCGTTCGCGGAAACTGAAACCCGAGGAATACACCGGCGCGAGTTTTTCGATCAGCAATCTGGGAATGTTTGGGATCGATGAATTTACGGCGGTGATTAACCCACCCGAAGGGGCGATCCTGGCGGTTGGTGCCATGAGTCCGAAGCCTGTCGTTCGCGACAACGAAATCGTGATCAGACAGATCATGAGGGTGACGATGTCGTGCGACCATCGCGTGATCGATGGCGCCACCGGCGCTCGCTTCCTGCAGACCTTCAAAAAGATCCTCGAGAACCCGCTTTATTTGGTCGTGTAGTTAGACAGGATTTACAAGATTTTTCAGGATTCTCGTCAATCCTGAAAAATCTTGTAAATCCTGTCTAACCGAATCTACGCCGCGCGTGCTGTATCTTTCTTAAAGCAACTCAGGATCTCTTCCGCGTCGAGCGTGTCGCGCTCCATGAGCATCTCCACAAGACGGCCGATCGAGTCCTGCTCGGCAGTGACGATCGCGCACGCGCGCTCGAGTTGAGCGTTGATGAGCTCGTTCGTAGCCTCTTCGACTTTATCCAGCAGGCTCTGGCTGTGCGGTTGATCCGGTTGACCCAGGTGAATCGGCCCCAGCCGGCTCATACCAAACTCACTCACCATTCGCCGCGCAATCTCGACCGCACGTTCGATGTCGTTCGACGCTCCCGCAGTCATCGTCGAAAGCAGTACCTGCTCCGCCGCACGACCACCCAGCAACAACGCAATCTGA
>DATNCH010000302.1:0-8243 GCA_035571655.1 Pyrinomonadaceae bacterium | reverse complement strand
GTTCTATGAAAACTAATATTCCGCTACTCATCTATTAAAACACCCGTGCTTCGACGTGTAATTTCTGCGCGAGCTCCGCCGCACCCGCCTTCGCATCGCCATTTCCAAGCATCTGTGTCTGCTTCATCTTCTGCGGCAGATAAATTTTCTCAACCCGCTGGTGCGATGCGCGTCCCACGATCTCCGGCGAGGGCGTCACTTCCTTAATCTCTTTCTTCTTCGCCGCCATGATGCCTTTCAACGTCGCATACCGGATCTGGCTGATGCCCGACTGAATCGTGAGCAGAGCAGGCAGTGGCATCTCGTACCACTGGTACCAGCCACTCTCGAGTTCACGCTTCACGCGCAGCTTGTCCGCTGCTGCATCAAGCTCGATCACGATCGTCGCGTGCGGCAGTCCAAGCAACTCCGCGAGGATCACGCCCGTTTGTCCGTAACCATAATCGTCGGACTGCAGTCCGGTCATGACCAGATCCGGCTGCTCGTCGCGAATCGCGTCCGCTAACAGACTCGCCGCCGCGTAAGGCGTGAGATGCGTCAGGTTATCTCCAGCCACATGAATCGCCCGGTCAGCGCCGCGCGCGAGTGCGTCTTTAATCACACTCTTCACGCGCTGCGGTCCCATCGAACAAACAACCACTTCACCGCCGAGCTTCTCGCGCACGCGCAACGCTTCTTCGAGCGCGTAACCGTCTGACTCGCTCACCTCGAACGAGAGGTCGCCCTCTTCGATCCAGGTCGCGTCTTTGTTAATCCGCAGGATCGCGTCCTTGTTAGCGACCTGCTTCATCATCACAATGATCTTCATTAATCTTCGTACCTCTTGAACAGCAACGCCGCGTTCGTGCCTCCGAATCCGAAACTGTTGGAAAGCACGTAATCGACTCTCGCTTCGCGCGGTTCATTCGGAACGTAGTCGAGGTCACAATCCGGATCGGGATTCACGTAGTTGATCGTCGGCGGCAGCATGTTGCGATGCAGCACCAGCACACTGAATATGCTTTCAATCCCACCCGCTGCGCCCAAAAGGTGACCCGTCATCGACTTCGTCGAGCTGACCGCGAGCTTGTATGCGTGCTCGCCAAACGTGTCCTTGATCGCCAGCGTTTCAAATTTGTCGTTATAAGGCGTGGACGTTCCGTGCGCGTTGATGTAACCAACCTGATCGGGTCGAACGCCTGCGTCTCTCAGCGTCTTTTGCATGACGCGTCTTGCGCCCGAGCCCGTCTCGTCAGGCATCGTGAGATGGAACGCATCGGCGGCAGCACCGTAACCCACAATCTCCGCATAAATCCGCGCCCCTCTTCTCTTCGCCGACTCCAACTCCTCCAGGATCATGATCCCTGCGCCTTCGCCGATGACGAAGCCATCGCGATCTCTTTCGAACGGCCGCGACGCGTGTTGCGGATCGTCGTTGTTGGTCGACAGCGCGCGCATCGACGCAAAGCCGGCGATGCTCATCGGCGTGATCGCCGACTCCGCGCCGCCACAGATCATTATGTCCGCATCGGCTCGTTGAATGATCTTGAAGCTGTCGCCGATAGCATGTGCACCTGCGGCGCAGGCGGTGGCTGTGGCCGAGTTTGGCCCCTTCGCACCGAAGCGGATCGACACCTGTCCGGCGGCAAGATTCACGATCGCGGAAACGATGAAGAATGGAGAGACGCGATCCGGTCCATCGTCGAGGAGCTTCGAATGCTCGCGCTCGATGGCCCAGAAGTCGCCGATGCCGCTACTGATGTAAGTGCCGGCATTCTCCGCGATGTCGTCCGGAAACTTGCCCTCGGGCGTCATCTTGATGCCGCTGTCGGCCATCGCTTCGATGGACGCGGCGATCGCGTAATGAATAAAGGCGCCCATCTTGCGCGCCTCTTTCTTAGCGATGAATGTTAGTGGGTCGAAGTTTTTGACTTCGCAGGCAAATCTGACTGAAAACCTCTCGGCGTCGAACTTTTTGATGTAGTCGGCGCCGCTGCGCCCTTGCATCAATGCGGTCCACGTGTCTTCGACAGTGTTGCCAACAGGTGTGACGAGGCCGAGGCCCGTAATCACGACACGACGTGTCAAATTAGAACTCCTTGAAATAATCTGCGGCTAAATCGATCTACTTCTTATGCTGATCGATATAGTTATACGCATCCCGCACACTCTGAATCTTCTCAGCGTCTTCGTCGGGAATCTCAATGCCAAACTCCTCTTCAAACCGCATCACGAGTTCGACCGTGTCCAGTGAATCGGCGCCGAGGTCGTCGATAAATCGCGCGTTCGGAGTGACCTCGTTTTCATCGACACCAAGCTCGTCGACGATGATCTGTTTTACCTTGTTCTCGATCTCTTGATCGGGCATCTTGTTTGCTCCTCTGTGAGTTTATTAAACTACTCAAACTATGCAGCAAGTCCCACGCGTGTTGCCTCCAAGCTCGCTGCATCCTCCACGTTCAATGTCTTAGCGTCGCGATTGATCTGACGCATCAGACCGGTCAAAACTTTTCCCGGACCCACTTCAACAAATGTATCGACGCCTTGTTGCATCAGCAACTGCATCGACTCCGACCAGCGAACCGGCGCTGAAACCTGCCTGACAAGCGCATCCCGCAACTCGGCGGGAACGCTCGTCGCCCGCGCATCAACATTCGTAACAACCCCAACGCCGGGCTCCGTGAACTGAAGCGCTCCGAGATCCGGAGCGAGCCGATCCTGCGCCGGTTTCATCAGTGCACAATGAAACGGTGCACTGACGTTCAACCTCATCACTCGCTTCGCAACACCTTTCAACGCTTCGATCGCACGATCGACAGCCTCCGTGTTGCCTGCGATCACAACCTGATTCGGCGAATTCATGTTTGCCACCGAGCAAACCTGGCCGCTACGCGCCGCTTCACAAGCCTTCTCGATGGCACTCAGCTCACCGCCAATCACGGCCGCCATCGCGCCGGTCCCAACCGGCACCGCTTCCTGCATATAACGTCCACGCGCCCGAACAGTTCGCACTGCATCCGATAAACTCAAGGCGCCGCTGGCGACAAGAGCCGAGTATTCACCCAAACTGTGTCCAGCGACAAATGCCGGAGCGCTGATTCCCGCGCCGCTCAGTGCGCGGAACGCAGCGACAGAAACCGTCAGAATCGCGGGTTGCGTGTTCTCGGTTAACTGCAACTCTTCCGCGGGACCTTCGAAGCACAGCCGCGAGATCGGAAACCCTAACGCATCGTCCGCCTCTTCAAAGACCTGCCGCGCGACGGGATATTTTTCAAACAACTCTTTTCCCATTCCAGGGCTCTGCGACCCCTGACCAGGAAAAACCATTGCCACAGATGACACGGATCGATCTGTATCCATCTGCGTAAATCCGTGGCTCACCATCGCATCAACACCGCGCCCCACGTCGCGCCGCCGCCAAACGACGCCATCAACACCAGATCCCCCGGCTTGATACGCCCTGCTTCCACACACTCGTCGAGCGCGATCGGGATCGATGCCGACGACGTATTCCCATGCACTGCGATGTTCGAATAAACCTTCGACATGTCGACGTTCAGACGGTCTGCGACCGCTTCAGTGATGCGCTGGTTGGCCTGGTGTGGAATAAACAGATCGATCTCGTCTGACTTGACTCCGCCGCGTTCCAGAACGTCGCGCGAAACCTCGGCCATCGAGCGCACGGCGACTTTGAACAGCTCGTTGCCTTTCATCTTGAAGTAATGATCGCCCGCTGCGAGTGTATCCGCCGTTGGTTTGCGACGCGTCCCGCCGCCGGGTGAATAGAGCTGTTCTTCGTAACGTCCGTCCGATCGGATCTTGCTTGCAAGAATGCCTCGATTACTCTCCGTTGCACCGAGCACTGCGGCGCCGGCGCCGTCACCAAACAACACGCACGTTTGACGATCTGTGTAATCGACGTACTGCGTCAGGATCTCCGCACCGACGACAACTGCATGTCGCACCTGGCCCGTCTTGATCATCGAGTCAGCGAGCGATACGCCGTACAAAAAACCCGAGCACGCAGCGACGACGTCCATTGCAGCGGCGTTGTGCGCACCGAGTTCTGCCTGGACGATGCAACCGGTCGATGGAAGTATCTGGTCGGGAGTGACGGTGGCACAAAGAAGCAGATCGATATCTGACGGATCGAGACGAGCGCGTTCTATCGCCTGTCTCGCAGCACGCACCGCGAACAGCGACGTGTACTCGTCGGGCGCAGCCTTGCGACGTTGCTTGATTCCCGTGCGCGTCGTGATCCACTCGTCAGATGTCTCAACCATCTGTTCGAGATCTGCATTCGTCAGAATGCCTGTGGGATAGGAATGACCTGTCCCCAGAACTCCTGCGCGTTGATTCACCATAAAATTAATTTAACCACAGATTACAGGGATACAGGCAGATTAAAATCCGCACTTCTCTGTGTTATCTGTGTCTGATTTAATCCCTTTTCTATTCGCTCCGCAGTACGATGTTCGGAAAAATCTTTTACACTCCGGATCGCGTTACGAATCGCACGCGCGTTTGAGCGCCCGTGCCCGATAACCACGATACGACTCACGCCGAGCAGCGGTGCGCCACCGTATTCCGAATAATCGAGCCGCTTCTTGATAGTGCGAAACGCCGGTTTAGCAAGCACCGCGCCTGCCTTCGTCACCGCGGTTTGCGTCAACTCCCGCTTCAACATCGACAGCATCGCTTCAGTAAGACCCTCCGACAGCTTCAACATCACGTTTCCAGTGAAGCCGTCAGTCACGATCACGTCAACCATTCCCGAAAAAACGTCGCGGCCTTCGACGTTGCCGACAAAGTTGATGCTGGTCAACTGCCGCAACAGTGGAAACGCTTCCTTCGTCAGTTCGTTTCCCTTCGCCTCTTCCTCTCCGATGCTCATCAAGCCGACCGAGGGTTTGACCGTGCCGAGAACCGAGCGCGAGTAAGCGTCGCCCATGATCGCGAACTGGGCCAGGTGATGCGGCTTGCATTCGGAGTTTGCGCCGACGTCGAGCAACAACACCGGCTTTGCAGCCTTCGTCGGAATCATCGCCGCGAGTGCGGGCCGATCGACGCCCGGAAGCGTGCCGATCACCATCTTCGCCGTGGCCATTACCGCGCCGGTGTTTCCTGCTGAAACAAAACCGTCAGCACGGCCGTCCATGACGAGCTTGCTACCGATTCTCAAAGAACTCTTTTTCTTCCGGCGCACTGAAGTCGCGACCGGATCGTCCATCGCAATCACTTCAGGGGCTTCGACCAGCTCGATGCCGCGATCGCCGTCGCCTCGCCAACCGCACCTGCGCAGTTCAGGTTCAACCTTGTGGGCTTGGCCCACGAGAATAACTCCGACTCCGAAGTCGCGCGTCGCAGCAAGAGCGCCGTCGATCTCAACGTGCGGCGCATTGTCACTTCCCATCGCGTCGAGAACGACTTTGCCCGTCAACGGGACCTGATGCGGGGACTGACTTCGCACAGACTTAAGTTAGGTTTGTTCGACCTGCACCACTTCTCGGCCTTTGTAATGGCCGCATTTGGGGCATACACGGTGGGGCATGCGGGGCTCACGGCAATTCGGACACAATGTCGTCTGCGGTACACGCAACGCATCGTGCGCGCGTCGTTTGTCTCGACGAGCTTTTGAATGTCGTCGCTTTGGATTTGGCATAATTACTCCGTTTTTAAATTCTTGAGCGCCGCCCAACGCGGATCGATATCATCTGCAACACAACTACATTCGCCCGTATTTCTGTCGATGCCGCATTCCGGGCAAATGCCTTTGCAATCCTCGCGACACAACATGCGAGTGGGTACGGCCAGCAAAATCTGCTCTTTTATGATCTCGTCGACGTCGAGCGCCTCGCCGTCAAACACCCCAACCGACATGGCGGCTTCCGTTAGCTCTGCGACCTCACTCGATTCGTATTCCGATCCGGTGATGTATTCCAGCGCGAAATCCGCACTAACGGGCGCTTCTATCGGTTGCAAACAACGATCGCATTCGACCTGCGCTCGAGTGTCGACGTGACCGTTAACAACAACCTCGTTTCCGGAAAGCCTGACCTTCGCGGTCACGGCCGCAGGCGCAGTCAATCGAACTCGTTCGTCTACTGGATTCAGCTCTTCAGGCTGATAAACATGGGCGAAATCGCCCTTCCCCCCCTCCAGATTCTCCAGCTCAATCCGCACAGGTCTCCGCGGCGCTCTCCGCGCAAAAGGGCCATTATAGCGACCAAATGTTGCCTGTCAACGCAAGGTAAGCCACGGATCTTCGCAGATGGGTACGGATCCGCATTCATCTCTGAAGATCTGTGCCTTTGAATGCCGCCAGCGCATCTTCACGCAGCGCCTCGGCCAGTCGCTTGTCCGCCCCGGCCATCAAACGACGCGCTCCGAAAAGGTTTACGCTCTTGCGATTCGCTTTTTCCAAAGCCTGTCGCGCCAGATCCTTGCGCCCGGTTCGTTCGTACGCCTGCGCCAGCAGATAGAACGCCTCGGCGTAACCTTCATCCATCTTGGTGGCTTTTCGCAGGTGGCGAACGGCAAGTTCGTCACGGTTCAGTTCGTAATAAAGACAGCCCAGCACGTAATGCGCCTCGGGCGACGGTCTCACCGTCAACGCCCGTTTGAATTCACCGATCGCACGTCGCCAGTTCTTTTCCGCGACGAACACCCAGCCGAGACCATAATGAATCGCGAATGAAGAACCGCCCTGCGCGGTCGCACTGCTCAACAGATCCTTCGCCAGCTCAACCTCCCCGTCGTCAGCACACGTCAAACCGAGCAACAGCGAGATTCGCAGATCGTCAGGCATTGCAGCGTGAGCTTTCGTCAGATACGCGCGCGCCTGTTTCGTCTGACCGCGACGGAAGAAGTGCTCGCCGATAAACAGATTCAACGCTGCATTCTCTTCTGCGATCTCCGCGGCGCTCTGGAGTTTGGCGATGCCTTGCGGGATCTGCTTGTCTTCGATCAGCAGGAAACCCTCGTTGACGAGCTCTTCGAAAGCCTCTTTGTCTGAAACTCGCGCACCCGCGATTATCCTCAGGCGCAACTCGTCGCGATGAACATTCTCTTCCTGCTCGACAGTGTCGCGCTGGCAGCGCTCGCTCCACATCCTTTCGAGTCGCTCAGTGTCGACGACGCCGTCTTCAGTCAACAGATTAACCAGCGCTCGCATCAGCGAACGATCGAAATAAGCGTTTTGCGCGTAGCGCAGCAACAGGTCGAGACTGCGTTCTAAACGTTCAGCTAATCGTGCGACGCGGTTTTCGGCGGCGGAGATGCGTTCGAGGAGATGCTCGTCGGTGGAAACACTTGCTGGACCAGCTTCGAACCTTGAAGTGGATGGCTCGACTACGATCATCAAACGCGTGCCGCACCGCGCGCAAAATTCCTGGCCCAGCGGATTTGCGGCAAGACACTTTTGACAGTAATGAGAGATCGTGGGGCGCATTGTTTCAGTATTCGTAGAACCCGCGGCCGCTCTTTCTTCCAAGCCAGCCCGCGTCGACGTAACGCTTCAGCAGCGGGCACGGCCTGTATTTCGGGTCTCCGAGCCCCTCATATAACACATTCATGATGGCGAGGCATACATCCAAACCGATAAAGTCCGCCAGCGTCAACGGGCCCATCGGGTGGTTCATGCCGAGTTTCATGATGCCGTCGATGCTTTGGCGGCTTGCGACGCCTTCGTAGAGAGTAAAAATCGCCTCGTTGATCATCGGCATCAACACGCGATTCGAGACAAAACCGGGCGAGTCCTCACAGTCGAGTGCGGTCTTGCCCAGCTTTTCGGACAAACTTCTGACTCTTTCGTACGTTTCGTCCGACGTCGCCATGCCGCGTATCACTTCAACTAACTTCATCACCGGCACAGGGTTCATGAAGTGCATCCCGATGACTTTGTCAGGTCGCTTCGTTGCGGCGCCGAGTTTGGTGATTGAAATCGATGAAGTGTTCGAGGCGAGTATTGCGTGTGGCGGCGTGATCTGGTCGAGTGTCTTGAATACTTCCGTTTTGACCGCGAGGTTTTCCGTCACGGCCTCGACGACGAACACCGCGTCGTGGAGCGATGCGAAGTCAGTGGTCGTGCGGATGCGTTTAGTGATCGCCTGTTTTGTGTCGGAGTCCAAACGTTCTTTGTCGACGTCGCGTTGCAGGCTTTTATCGATCGCACCGAGTCCACGCTGAAGAAAATCTTCGCTGACGTCGTGCAGCACCACTTCATAACCCGCACGCGCGGCGACCTGGGCAATCCCATTACCCAT
>DATNCH010000301.1:0-58099 GCA_035571655.1 Pyrinomonadaceae bacterium | reverse complement strand
GCCAGACGTTCGATCAACTGCGGATCGTTGTACATTGAACCTGTGCCCTCGGCGACTTTCACGATTGGAGCACGATCTTCAGGAATGCCCGCCGTCATCGCAACGCCCTTAACGATGCGTTCAATCGATGCGAGGATGCGTTTCCTGACGTCCTCCTTGTAAGTGCGTACCGTCAACTGAAGGTTCACTTCGTCGGGGATGATGTTGTAACGCGTGCCGCCGTGGATCGATCCGACAGTGACGACCGCTGGATCGAGTGGCGAATTCTCGCGACTCACGATCGTTTGCAGAGCCATTACGACCTGTGCTGCTACGACGATAGGATCCTTCGCTACTTCAGGCTTCGAACCATGTCCACCAATGCCTTTGATCTTGATGTCGATCGACGTCGCACTCGCCATTGCGTATCCCGGTGTGTAAGCCACTTTGCCTGTTTCCAGGTCCGCTGCGTCGTGGAGGGCGAGAACGAAATCGGGTTGTGGAATGTTTGTGTAAACATTGTCGCTCAACATCGCATTTGCGCCGTCGCCTGTCTCCTCCGCCGGTTGGGCCAGCATCACCAGCGTTCCGCTCCAACGATTCTTCAGCTCCGTCAGCATCCTGGCCGTTCCGAGGAAGCTGGTCATGTGGATGTCGTGACCGCACGCGTGCATCACGCTGACTTCGACGCCCGCGTCGTTCTTTGTCTTTACCTGGCTCGCGTATGGCACGCCGGTCTTCTCTTCAACCGGCAATGCATCGAGTTCAGTCCGCACCAAAACCGTCGGGCCTGGTCCATTCTTCAACACGCCCACCAGACCATGGCCCACCCACTGCGCATTTTGATATTTGCCGATGCGCTCGGTAACTGTGAACCCGAGCTTTCGTAACTCGCCGGCAATGAACGCCGCCGTTTTCTCTTCGCGATGAGAGAGTTCGGGCGCCTGGTGCAGGTTTTTGTAAGTTGATAACAACGAGGCGAGCTCGTGATCGATCATCGCGTCAAGCGACTGTTGTTGACCACTGACACTGAAGGCGAGCGCAGCAAGAATGAGCGGAACAAGGAATCCACGACGCATTTATGGGTGCTCCTAAAGTTTAGCCACGAAAAGGCACAGAAAGTCACAAAAGTAACTTTTTGAGTTCACTGATCCTGGCGAGATGGTAATCATCGTGTTCGGCCTGAAAAAATAGCATATCTACAAGCCGCATCTGCACATTCAAACGCGGATGCAGCGCGGATCGCGCAAAAAGATCCGCGTCGAAGCTTTCGAGGCGCCTGACGATTCCGTGTCTCGCGGCGCGAAACGCTTTCAGGATCGACTCGACAGGCAGTTCGTTGTGACTTGCTTCGTAGGTCTTTCGATTCGACATGTCAGCCGCGTGCAGAGCTGCATTTCCGGCGACGTACTCGTCGATTCGTTGGTCGACCAGACTTTCGAGATCGAGCAGGTGGCCGGCATTCTCCTGCATGGACCAGCGGCCATCTGCCTGGGTCGTCAGTGTTTCGGGTGATAGACCGCCCGTGAGATCTTCGAGACGCGCGGGAGTGCCGCGGATGCGCTCGATCATCTCGGGATAGATGCCTGCGGGGAAGTCGAAATTAAAGCGCCGGTCGGTCCACTTGATGCGTTCAGTCATAATAGGTCCTATAGGACGGGTAGGACCTATTCTAACCTCAATTCCCTTCAGTTGGCTGCGTGAGGCTGAACCAGTTCCCGGAATTGTCTTTGAAAACGGCTTCGACGCCGTACGGTCTTTCGGCGGGTTCCCCGATGAATTGAACGCCCTTCGCCTTCAGCTCTTCGTAAGTGCCGCGACAGTCGTCCGTATTGAACACGCCCGCGCCCAGCACGCCCTTGTTCATGATCGCGCGCAACTGCTGCGACGTCTCGTCATCCATCAGCATTCCTGGTTTGGGTTCCATGAGAATGAGCTCGAAATCAGCGTCGTCTTCCGTGCACATCGTCAGCCAGCGGAAATCCTCGCCGACCATCGCGTCCGTGTGCACCCTGAACCCGAGCTTGTCGCGATAAAACTCGAGGGCTTCATTCTGATTGTTTACGAAGATTGTGGCGTGAGACATCCTGCGGATCATTAGTTGATTTCTCCTTAGAGTTGGACGATAGCAAATTCCGCTGAGAAAGCGCTTCTTGGAAATTGCTTTTTAGACAGGATTAACAGGATTTTTCAGGATTAAGCGGATTCGAGTTTGTACATCACGAGGAAACAGCCGGGCACCTGTCGCTTTGCCTGTTCCCTCTGCTTCACTTTTTCGCGGTAGGTGATCGGAGCATGGCCGACGTATCTGTGAAACAGAGTGCTGAACGATCCGAGACTCTGGAACCCGACTTCATAGCACACGTCGGTGACGCGAAGTTCGTCGCCGCCGAGGAGTTCCTTGGCTTTCTCGATACGACGCTCGATGAGGTACTGGTGAGGCGTTTTGTTGAAAGCCTGTCGAAACAGACGCAGAAAGTGATAACGAGAGAAACACGCTTTCTCGGAAATCTGATCGAGGCTGAGCGGGTGGTCATAGCAGTGGTCGATAAAATCTCGCGCACGATCCAGCCGCTCGAGCGTCTCTAAATCTTCTATTCTTCGCACCATTACGGTTTCGGGGGCAAAGGTTTCTGAAGCGCTGCCTTGATAAATTCATCCATCCCCGCAACGCTGTCGGCGTGTCGGAACTTGTAATAATTTGTTAACTGCGCCAACCACTCTTTACGACTTTGTTCCGTCTTCGGATCCGTTCCTGCGGTCGCAATCGCGCGCGCGTACGCGTCGATGATACGATCCATCAGGGCGTTCAACTTCTCGAGCGCTGCTTTGCTTTCGGGCGTCTCGGGCTTGCCTGCGTATTTAGTCTGGAACTCCGCCGCGTTCGTCTTGTAGGGACCCGACTCATAAGCGACCGCCAGGAAATAATACGTCGAAGGAGTTTTCTTGATGTCGCTGTCGTACTGCGCCGCCTTCAGCAACGCATCGATCGCCTGATCCGGCGTGGTCTTCAGTATCAGGAACCCGACTGCGTAGTTTAGATAAGCGAGCGTGTCGTCCTTGCCTTTGAACGGCGCCCATTCCGTCGGCACTTTCCCTGACTCGATCGCCTGGATGGCTTGTCGCGCATAGCGGAGCGCGTCGGTATTGTAGGCTTCGTTTTTGGCTGAAGCGGCAAGATAACCAGCATAGCCGAGGTCAATCTGAGCACGCAGGTAAGTCGGCTCGTCGGCGAGTATCTTCGCGCCGGTGCTGTAGGCTTCCGCGAAGTTCTTTTCGTTAATCAGCCCCGGGAGTTTGCGCTTGCGCTCGTCACGTTCGTAGAACATGACCCACTTCGTGAGATAGTCGATGTACTGATCTTTATCTTTCGTGTACTTCAGCAGGTAGTCTTTCGCAGCCTGGTACGCGACGCCACGATTGGTGTTGTGGTTATCGTAAAACTGCAAATAAAGCCGGACCTTTACGGGATCCTCGGTTTCCGGACCGACCTGTGCGGTCTGGACGGCGCTCTGAGCAGGCTGGGCGACCGCAACAGAACCAAATGTCGACAGCGCAACGGCCATGAACGCAGCCGCTGCTAATCCTTTTACAAACAACTTCATATCAGCTTTCCTCCGCTAGCGTGTCCGCCGGTCCCTTAGACGCCAAAGCGCCCGCTAAAGGTTTTATCCGGGTGAGGTTATAATAAGTTCCGCATCACATAATAATTAATGATCGCGGCAAACTAAAGTGACTGAACATATCAAATTCTCGGGGCGCATTCTATTTCTTACTGAAGATACCGCACTTATCCGGCAACAACTCGAAGCCCGCGATGAGGCGGCGACACAGCTCGAAACCGAGCTCGCGGGGCGTCTGCTCGAAGGTACTTTGCCTCTGATGAGCAATATCTCGACAGATGAGATAACGCCTGGCTGGGTCTGTTTTTACTACGACGAAACGCTGGGTCAGTACGTCTACGTCGGCATGCGCGACGGTGCGGTGAAGAAAGACGAAGTGAAGAACGGCGGGTTTGCCGTCGTTGTTTCGGGACTTTCAAAAGGCTGCGGCTCCTCGCGTGAGACGGCGCCGTTCGCGGAAAAAGCAGCCGGTATTCAACTCGTCATCGCACAGAGTATCGAGAAGATTTACGGCCAGAACTCGCAGAACATCGGGCTTCTGACTTCAACGGATCTCGGTCTGATCGAGCGCATTCGACTCGGGGAGGACATTCCACTCGCAGAGTTCACGAAAGGACTCGATCCGATCTCGGAGGACATCGTCTTTCACGGCGGATTGTTCAACTACAACAAAGCGCGACTCGCGGGAAAAGTCTCGCCGCCGCCGATCGAAACGCCTCGACGTCCGATGACGATCGTCGAGAAGATCATTGCGCGGCATACGTTTGTAAGAGCGGGCAGCATTGGCGTCGAGGCGGTGAAGCCGGGCGATGCGTTGTTTGCCGTGGCAGACGTGAGGTTCTCGCACGAGTACGTGACGCCGATGGCCGAGTCGTTGTTCAAACAGGCGCTCGGGCCGGACGCGCGTGTGTCCGAACCGGAGTCGGTGTTTGCGTTTCGAGATCACCTGACGTTTCTCGGGCGCGTGATGTCGCCGAAGCATCGTGAGATGGGACTGTTGGAGAAGGCTGAGGGATTGGCGACGACGCAGCAGAGTTTTACGACGCAGCAAAAGATCAGGCTCTACGGTGAGAATCCGGAAGGTGGTTCTGAAGCCATCTGTCACAACGCCGTCGTCGAAGATCTCGCGTTGCCGGGTCAGATCGTGATCGGGACTGACTCCCACACGTGCATGGCGGGTGTGCTCGGTTGCTTCGCGTTTGGTGTTGGATCGACTGACATGGCGAATGCGTGGTACACGAAAGATATTCGCATTCGCGTTCCCGAGACTGTGCGTTACGTGCTCAAAGGAAAGAAGCGCGCCGACGTCGCGGCGAAAGACGTGATGCTCTATATCCTGGCAACCGAGTACATGAAGACGAGCAAAGGCATCGGCAAGGTGCTCGAATTTGCGGGCGATGATTTGAAGAACTGGGCGCTGGATGAGCGCGCGACGTTGACGAACATGGCCGTCGAAGCGGGCGGTACGACCGGAATCATCGAGCCGGATGACGTGACGCTCGAATACATCGTGCGGACGCGCGGACTCGATGCTGACGAAGTGCGAAAAGGGTTTACTTACAGCGACAAGGACGCGCAGTACGCGGCTATTTTCGAGATCGATCTCGACGCGATCGAACCGATGGTGGCGACGCCGGGCGATCCGCGAAACGGCATTCCGATCGACGAGCTGGGCGAGGTTCGCATCGACGCTGCTTACGGTGGCTCGTGTACGGGCGGCAAGATGGCTGACATGGACATGTATGCGCAAGTGCTCGAGAACGCGCTCGCCAGTGGGAAGCGAGTGGCTGAAGGCGTGCACCTTTACATTCAGTTTGGCTCTCAGAAGATCAAACAGTACGCGCGCCAGCGTGGGTATATCGACATTTTCGAGCGCGCGGGGGCTGAGTTGATTGATCCGTCGTGTGGCGCATGCATCAACGCGGGCCCGGGCGCCTCACCGTCCGCCGAGACAGTCACCGTCAGTGCACAAAATCGAAACTTTCCCGGGCGCAGCGGACCCGGCAAGCTCTATCTCGCCTCACCGTACGTGGTCGCCGCCTCTGCGATTGCGGGCAAGATCGTGGAACCGAAAGAGTTTCTTTAGTACACAAATCACACAAATTTACACAAATCCTTTTTGTGCAATTTGTGAAGGGTTCTTTGTGTAATCTGTGGACGGATTTTCCTGAAACTTTTCGCCCTGCCTGCGCACTAACCTAGCGAGAACATGATGAAGCGGCTGACGGTCGATGAACTGAATCTGGATGCTCAGCCTGGCGCCTTCGCGGGAACTCTGATGAATAGTTCAGCAGACCTGGTTTCGCGCACGTGTCAGGGCGACTCCGAAGCCTTTCGTCTGATCTTTGAACGCTACTCGCGGCCTGTTATCAGTTTCATCTACGACATGGTCAACGATCGCGCGCTCGCCGAAGAGTTGACGCAGGAGACTTTCGTCCGTGCCTACCGTGCCATTCGCACGATGCGCGCCGAAACAAAACTCTCCACCTGGCTGTTTGGCATCGCCCGCAACGTGGCACGCGAATCTCTCCGGGCGCGCGCCCGCGCGAGTAATCATGTGGATCTCGCGGATAAGTCGGTCATGGATCTAAGCGACGACAAACCGGTACCGGTCGAAGGGTTGCTCAGCAAGGAGTTGAACGAGCTGATCCGGCGTTCGCTGGCAGCGCTCGACGAAGACAAGCGACTGGTGTTCACGTTGAAGGTGCTGCACCAGTGCAGCTACGAAGAGATCGCAGGCATCACCGGGTTCTCGCTGGCGAAGTTGAAGACGGATTTACACCGTGCGCGTGCGGAGATGAGAAAGAAGATCAGTCCCTACGCTGGAGTTGGTTATGAAGTGTGAAGTTTGTGTAGAGCGGTTGGAAGAGTATGTCGACGGCGAGGTTCCGGCTGACGAGCAGGAGCGGATTAGCGGGCACTTGATCGCGTGTGCTGATTGTGCCGAGATGTTTCGGGAGCTAACGGCGGAACAGGAAATCTTCGCGCGTTACGATCGCGATGTGGAGGTACCGCCGTTTCTCTGGACCAGGATCGCTCAACACACTGTCGCCGGGAATAATGGTAAGAGAGGCGGGTGGCGCGCGTACTTCTTCGCGACGCCGCTCGCTGGTGTGATCGCGATACTGGTGGTCGCGATCGCCGTGGGAGTCGTCTACGTGATGTCGAGTCGGTCAACTCCCAGGGAGATCGTAAAGCAAACGGAACCGACGCTACCGCGTAACGGTACTGACCTCACCCAGGAAAGTGCGAAGGGAAAACAACAGCGTGCAGAGGGAAACGACGCGCAACCCAGGTTGAAATCCGAAGAGATCGTTGCGCATCGACCACGCCGTAGTAAACAACCAATCAAACACGCCCCAATCGATCAGTCAGACGTCTTGTCGTCCGATCTCGGGTATCTCGACGTCGACGATCAAGACACCGCCAAGCACATCGAGCAAACACAGAATCTTTTGCGCTCGATCAGAAACGTCTCCGTCGCCGACGGAGACGAAGAGATCGACGTGAGTTACGACAAAGCACTTTCGCGACGCTTGTTGAATGAAAACATCGTCTTGCGCCGCGACGCCGAAATGAAAGCAAAGTTCCCCACCAAGTCACTCCTCGCAGATGTGGAACCGCTCCTGATCGACATTGCAAACCTGCCCGATCGCGCACGTGCGGAAGACGTGCGCGAGATCAAGGAGCGCGTGCAGAAAACCGAGATCGTCGCAGCGTTAATGGGTTACCAGGATCGGGGCCCGAATAATCGTTAGAGAATTGAGG
This sequence comes from Pyrinomonadaceae bacterium, assembly GCA_035571655.1. Classification (GTDB taxonomy): domain Bacteria; phylum Acidobacteriota; class Blastocatellia; order Pyrinomonadales; family Pyrinomonadaceae; genus PSRF01. Next base: position 50,729 of record DATNCH010000301.1, on the reverse strand, counting down.
CTAAATAAAATGTTCAGAAACCTTACCCTTGCACTCGCGCTCGTTATCAGCATTGCTGGAACTGTTTTTAGTCAACAGCGAGCTACTCCCCCTGCGGCGACGACTCGCACGAGCCAGCAAAGCGACGCGACTACCGTCTTTCGCAGTGCTCGCGACTCGATCACAGACGGCGACTGGTCCAAGGCGCAGGAAAAGTTCGAGGAGTACGTCCGATCGTATCAGAACGAAAAGAACCTCGACGCGGCGCTCTACTGGCTCGCGTACGCGCAGCAGAAGTTAGGAAGGTACGATCAATGTCGCGACACGCTCGTTCGTCTACTCGAGAAGTATCCAACCACGACGTGGAAAAACGACGCGCGCGTGCTGCTCGCGCAGGTGCCGGGCGGTTATACGGTGAACACCGCACTCATTGACGAAATGCGGGCGCAGGCCGCCGTCGCCGCGGCTCCCATCGCAGAACAGGTAATCGAAGGTCGTATTGTCGAAGTTCCGGTGGTTAGACCTTCAATCGTTTATGCGCCTGGCACCGCAGTTACTGTCGGCCCGGCAGCAATTGCCGGTGTTGACGGAGCAACGGTAATCCGAATGGGCGAATTAATGGACTCGGATTCGAACGACGACGATCCATGCGAGTTCAAGATCGTCGTGCTTCAAGCTCTCTTTCAAACGGACCTCCAGCGCGGGATCGTCGTCGCCACTGACTGGCTCAAGCCTGGTTCGACACAAACAGTGCGTTGCAAGAGCGCGGCGTTGACGTTGCTCGGTCGCAACGGCGGCAAGACGGTCACGCCGGTGATTCTCGGCGTCGCTCGGAACGAGTCTGATCTGAAGTTGCGGGCTCGCGCGATCTCTGCGCTCGGCGCGACGAACGACGACAGCGTCGTCGATGCGCTGCGCGATTTCGCGCTCAACTCGCCGGAGAACGATATCGTTGAGGCTTCAGTGTATGCGTTGACTAAACACACGGGCGAACGTGCGATCGTGGTGCTCAGTGACGTTGCAATCAAGGGCAAGACGATGCCGCAACGCAGGTTGGCGATATCCAGCATTGCCAGCCGGCCGGGTGAGCCTGCGGTCGATGCTCTGTTCCGAATCTACGATGCGGATCAAAGTCTCGACATTCGCGCGGCCGTCATTTCGGGTTTTGGAAATCGCAAGAGCGAACGTGCGGGGGCGAGGTTGCTCGAGATCGCGCGCGGGTCTGACGCGCTGGAACTTCGCAAAGCTGCGATCAGCGCCATCTCGCGTCGCGGCGGTGACAAAGCGGTCGAGACTCTGCTGAGTCTGTACGACACCGAGAAGAACGAGGAGCTGAAAGATCGGATTCTCAACTCACTCGGGTTCGGAAATGGAATCGCATACGCTCCCGTGATTACTTCTAACGGGACCACGATCGGCTATACAGGCAGGATGAGCGACGACCGCGTGGTCCAAAAACTGATCCAGATCGCGCGGAACCCGCAGGAGCCAATGGAGCGTCGTAAGCGCGCGATCGGTTGGTTGAGCCGAAGCAAGAATCCTGAGGTGCTCAAGTTTCTCGAGGATCTGTTGAAGTAGGGCCACAAAAGGCACAAAGGCAAAGCCACAAAAAAGCACAAAAGGATTTATGAATTTACGTCTGCAAATTAGGATGTTATGAATTTACGTCTGAAAATTTCTCCTCGTTTTCTTCTCTTCACTTATGTGCCTTTTGTGCCTTTTTGTGGCTTGCTTTTGTGTACTGTCATAGCGGCTCAAACGAAGAGTTTTATTCCGGTTGACGGCGCGAGTCTCAAAGCCAGGCTCGAGAGCGCGATCGTCGCAGGCAAGGCTGCCAACACGCCCCAGGGTCGATTCTGGGTTGGTTACCAGTTCGAAGTACGACCGGGCGTCGCAATCGATTTCGAGATCGTCGATAGCTCCGGCAGCTTCTACATCTCGAACGACGGCACCTCGATGATGGGCGACCCACGCTATGAAACGCGCGAGTTGGGCCTGTTCCAGCTTTTCGACACGCAACGCGATTCTTTCATTCGCGCTGAAGTCTACAACCTTCGTCGCCAACACGAGTTCAGCAACTATCCCGTTTACTGGGCCGGGCGCATCTCGAACGAAGAGAGTCTGAATTACCTCAAGTCGATCGTCGATTCACCCGCGCCCGAAATCAACCGTCTCGCCGAACGAGCAACATTCGCGATCGCCTTGCACGACGATGCGCGCGTCGACGCAATGCTGATCGAGATGATTCGCCGGCCCGTCGCGGACCCGATGCGCTCCCGCGCGATCTATTGGCTCGGAAACACACCTGAAACGCAAACAAAGAACACTCTCTTCACCGAGATCGTCCGCAACAACCAGGAGAGCAGCGACGTGCGGCAACAGGCGATGTCGGCGCTCGCGATGAGCCGTTCCGCGCAAACGCTGCCACTGCTGCAAAATTTATTCGAGACGATGACGACGCGCGAACTGAAGCGAGGCGCGCTGCGCGGTATCGCGCGCAACGACAACGCCGACGGCGCCGCAACATATCTCATCCGCGTTGCCGAAAACGAAAAAGACATCGAGTTGCGTAAGAGCGCTGTGGCTAATCTCGGCCGCATTGCGGGCCAGAAGAGTCTGGGCGCACTGACCAGCACCGTCGACGGCGATGCAGAGCTCGAGGTTCAGAAACAGGCAGTCATGGCTATCGGCAAACGACCGAAGGATGAAGCGATTCCGATCCTGATTCGCACCGCTCGCAATCATCCGAAGATGCCGGTGCGAAAGCTCGCGATTCAAATGCTTGGTCAAACCGGCGACGAACGTGCGGTCGCATTCTTCAGAGAACTTTTGAGCAAGGATTGAACGAAATGAGTTCTGAAGTTGAAATTCCCAATCTAAACAGCCTGAGGGAAGCAGCATTAACACTCTTGCGCGAAGTTGAGTCGTTGGCGACTCGCCACCCTCAGACCAATTCGAGGCTTGGTCTGCAGGAAGAGGTGCAGCGATACGAGTCGGAACTCATTCGCCAGGCGCTACAGCGAACCGGCGGCAATCAGCGTCGCGCCGCGAAACTTCTGGGCGTGAAAGTCACGACGCTCAACTGCAAGATCAAGCGACTTGGAATACATTTAGCCACAGATGGACACGGATTATAAATCCGCGGATTTAAATCCGTGTGATCAGTGGCTCACTTCATCCGTACTCTAACTTTGTTGCTCGTCTTTCCGCGCAATGTAACACTCACGTTCAGCGTTTGATTCACGGGCGTATTGTCCGGCAGGCGCACTACAACCTCGGTCAACCAATCGAACCCCGGCACCTTCCCCACGAACTCCACTGTCAACGGAAACGCATTCTGAGATGCATCTTCTAATCTCGCCGTCACCGCGGAACTGTTCTCTCCCGGAAGCAAATCCAGGTTCATGCCAAACAACATGAGTCTCGTGCGTTGGTCAGTGCTGAAGTTGAACGGATTCGTGACCGCGAACGGATCGCGCACCAGTGTCACTGAATCCAGCGCAACCGCGCTGTCAGTGTTCGGTTCGCTGATGAGTACAGGTTCCGTGAGTCGAACCCGGAACACCGAACCCGAACCTCTCGATAGATAATAGAGACTTCCGTCAGCACCAACCTTCAGATCCACTGGCAACGAAATCCCACTCGCAAAGTCAGACACGGTTCCCGTGACGGGATCAAAAAAGTGTATCCAGCCACCACACAGGTCGGCGAAAAAGTATTTTCCGACGAAGCTCGGCGGGAACTGGACCGTGGCCGGATTGTAAAAAGCTCCTCCCGCAATGGCGCACCCAAACGCGTGTGTGTAGGCAAACAGAGGCGCACGAAATGCCGGATTGCTCGTAGGACCTTCGCTGTCGGGCCAACCGTAATTGGATCCCGCGATGCCGTCGTTGATCTCCTCCCAGGTGTTTTGGCCGACGTCGTTGATGAACATCCGGCCCGTTCCCGGTTGAAACGCAAACGTGAACGGATTGCGCAGTCCGAACGCCCAGATGGAGCGATTGTTTCCGACGGCTTGATTGAAAAACGGATTGTCAGTGGGAATGGATCCGTCAGCGTTGATGCGCAACATCTTTCCGAGCCGGTTGCTCAGCGTCTGCGCGTTTGACGCAGTCGCATTCTCTCCGACCGCAACGTACAACTTCCCGTCCGGTCCGAAATGAAGGCCACCGCCGTTGTGGTTAGTGGCCGAGGTGAGATTTTCGAGCTCCATGATGATCGTTTCGCTGCCGGGAACTACGACGTCGCCGTTCGCAGTGAAACGGCTGACGCGGTTGTGCCTCGGATCGATCGGAACAGTGTAATAGAGATAAAGAAAGTTGTTAGTGGCGAAGTTCGGATCGAAAGCGATGCCGAGTAGTCCGCGTTCGCCGTTGGGATCTACGTTCAGTGTTATGAAAGGCGTCGCTAAGAGTGTGCCATTCTTGATGACGCGAAGACTTCCACCTTGCTGGCAGACGAAGATGCGACCATCAGGAGCGATCTCCATCGCGGTCGGATTCGAGAGTCCGGAAATCTCGGTTTCTGTAAAACCGGCGGGCAGCGTCGCAGCGTAAGTCGTACAACCCCAGAGAACAATTAAAGCGGTAACGCGGAAAAACTTAATGAACATATTGCCACTGATAACACGGATTAATGCTGATTAGGCGCAAAATACGAGCGACGGCCGAAGATTTGATACTCCGGGTGTCCCTTCACCTCGAAATCGATCTTGCGTCGCTTGCCGTCATGCTCTTTATTCGTCGGATAATACCCGACAATGTATCGCTGATTGATGTCGGAAAAGATCCGCGCATAGATCTGATCGGCTTGCGACGGCGTCTCGAGAAACTCCGTCCAGCCACCCGTTAACGGAGCAATGCCTGCCAGCGCCGACTGCTGTTTGAACCTCAGATCGGCCCGCCATCGATCGTACTCTTCTGTGAAGTTCTTTTCGTCGCGGTCCATGCGCGCTCGCACCTTTGCTTTCGCGTCAGTGGAAGACACTTGCGCCAAAATATCTGCCTGCGACTCGTGTCGATCGGTTCTGATCTTTCTTGCCTGCTCCTCGATCGGTAAACCAACAAGTTTTGGTCCGGGAATCACCGTGTAAATCGTCGCGCGCGAGCGCTCGACCGCACGATACAGATCCTCGAGACTAAACTCCGTGACGTTCCTCAGAAGTTCCTTCTGGTGAAATTGAAAACTCTGCTCCGCCTTCTCCTGCGCGTCACCTTCGAGACCGGCCGGAGGCGTCATCACGATCGGCGGGTTGCGCAGAAACAGAGCTTCATCTCCGTCCGTCTGAAAAATGATAATCGGCCGCACATCCTCTTCGTCGAAGGCTTCGTTCAGAGTTGCCATCAACGCGCTGTATTGCATGCTGCGGCCGAGCCGAAGTTTCGTGCCTCCCCAAAAACGCTTTTTCAGTTTGGTGCGATCCAATAACTCGTCGAGTCCGTCCTTCAGTTTCTTTTTGTCGTCAGTGAAATCGACGAGCATTTCGACGTCGTCTGTCACGACAGCCATTCGATCTTTTGGACCGAGCTTGTCGACCATGATGTGCGCGGCGGCGATGCTGTTTTTCAGATACGGAAACTGGCTCCCGCTGTAGTCGATTATCAACACGATCGTGCGCGCAACGCTGGCGTTGTTGCCGTTGAAAAAATGCTCGACCTTTTGGGACGTCTCGTCTTCGGCGACTAAAAAATCGGCTGCGGTCAGGCCGGTGACGGCGTTGCCTTGCTTGTCGAGCACCAGGAGTTCAGAGCTCACGAGCGAGGTGTCGATGCGAATGACGTCGCCGTCGTTGAGTTCCGTGCCTGTCGCGTTATTCGAGTCGACGGCGGCGTTTTTCTCCGGATTCCACTTCAGGCGTTTGAGACTCGAGCCAAAGTCTTTGATTTTCTTGCGTTGCGGCGCCGGCGATTGGGCCAGGGAAACAGTGAGCAGAGTGAGAGTTAAGAAAGAGATTACTGGCGCTCGAAAAATTCTACGGCGCATGATGTTTAGCGCGAGAGCTCGGCCACAATTTCCCGCACGGCCTTGCGCGCTTCTTCAACTTCTTCCGGCTTGAACGAGATCGCACCCACCACGGCGTGACCGCCACCGCCGTATCGCTCGCAGATCTTGGCGATGTTGTGCGTACGAGGCACCGGCGCCCACGGATTCGAACCGACCGAGATCTTCGTGCGCTGCGGTCCACGCGTCAGCGCCACTGAGTAGGTAGTCTCGGGATGCAGGTAGTAGGGAATGAACTTGTTGAAGCCTTCGTAACCTTCGTCTACGAGATCGAAGTTGACCACACCGTTCGCAGCGGTCGCTTTTCTTCTCACGACTTCGAGCGTCTCCAGATGCTGCTGGAGTATGGGTTTAAAGCGCCGCTGCACTTCGGAACTATTTGCGACGTCCTCCAACGATTTAACTGTCAGCTCGCGAATGACCCGCTCGATGAACGAATCATCCGGATCCGCTTCGATCACCTGCATCAACTGCAACGCGGGTTCTTTCAACTCCACGCACTGCGCGGGCGACTCGTATAACGCGCCGTCGATGATGTGGGCCCAGTGGACCAGTGACTCGATCGGTTCGGGATTAAAGCCGAAGCGTTCGTGCGCAACATCGGCGATGAATTCCGTACACGACTTCCGCGTCGCATCGAGGAACTTCCGGCCCGACTTGTCTGCGCGAAAATGTGCTTCGTCTTCGGGCGTCAGAAACGCCGACTCGTGATGATCGAACCACCACGTGAGTTTTTCGGAAGCTGCGTATTTGAAATCGACGATTGCGTTCTCGTCGGAGTCAAACATCGCCATGTCAAACAAGTTGCCGGGACGATGCAGCAGTCCGGTGTAATTGACTTCAGCTTCGGGATGGATGCGTTGCTTGTAGAAGCGTGTGAAAGTCGCTGCGGAGGCGACACCGTCGAAGCAGTGACCGTGGTAGAGAAGGCGAAGGTTCATATGGATTAAGCCACGGATTTCACGGACAAATCACGGATGCGATCCGTGATTTGTCCGTGAAATCCGTGGCCAAAATAAAGCGATCAGTTCTTACAGGGCTGAATCACACCGGCAGACGCAGACGGAGCCCCGACTTTCGACGCGATAAACTTGTCAACCTCGTCTTCAATCAACTCCCCATTCACGACCCACGCGGTTTCGACGAGCACGTCGCCCTTCGCGTTACATTTGCTCGGATCGAGGAAGATATTCCACGGCGAACCCCAGTTGCGCTTGTCGCCCGTGAGCTGCCGGTATTCGTAGTGAGGCGTCTTCTGCTTGTCTTCCCTCGACTCTGACTCGGTGACGACGGGGTATGGCGCGCCGGCCTCGCCGAAGTACGCGCGAACGTCGTCACGCGAAGCGTACTCACTCACACCAACAACCTGGAATCCCTGGTCCTTGTACTTCTCGTACAGCTTCGCAGCAATCGGCGCTTCCTGTTTCCAGTTTCCGCACCACGGCGCAAAGTAAACAACCATCACCAGCTTCTTCCCGGCAAGCAGTTTGCGCAACTCTTCCGGTTTATCCGTTTTGAGATTCGGGAGCGTCCAGTTTTTGTAATTGACCGTCTTCTCCGCCAGCGGTGAATACTCATGACTCTGTGCGTTTGCTATGCCTGCTGAAACAAGTAGCGCGAGAATCGAGAGGAACAACAATTTCTTCATGGTCTTACTCCGTGCGTTATTTGGCGCTCGCCGTGGCAGGCGTTTCCGCCAGCAACGGCTTGACCGCCGCTTCCCACCCAGCTTTGTCTCTGGCTCCAATGATCTTTTGGCGAATACGTCCCTGGCGATCGATAAGGTAAGTTGTCGGCAACACTTGCTGCGCGTACTTCACTTTCGCATCGCTGCCGCCGAGGAGCACCTGGTACTCAAACTTCGCAACCGATTGCTGATACGCGTTTACACCATCGGCGGTGTCGTCGAGCGAGGCGCCGACGATCTTCAACCCCTGCGCTTGCAACTCACTCTGCAATTTATTCAGCGCGGGAATCTCCTCACGACACGGGATGCAGTACGTGGCCCAGAAGTTCAGCAACACCACCTGGCCCTGGAGTTCCTTGAGTCGAAACGGTTGGCCCGCGAGTGTTTGAAACTCAACGTCGGGTGCAACCTCGTAGTTTGTATTGGCCGTCGCAGGCGCCGCCGCGGGCGGTGTTTGCTTGAACTTGCCGCTCAGCACGCCTTCGACATTCGGAATCCACGCCATGAATCGCGAGCTGGCCAGCAAGGTTGATTGTCCACTCATGATCAAGAGGCCAATAAAGATCAGGATCACACCCGAAATGACCTCGACCTTATGCAAGTGCCTGCGAAAGTTTTTGTAGAAACCAAGAAACTGATTGATACCAAGGCCCGTCAATAAAAACGGCACCGCCAGGCCAGCGGAGTAAAACGCCGAAAGCACCAAGCCACTGCGCCAACCACCACTCGTCGCCGCGAGGCCGATGATGCCGCCGAGGATCGGACCGATGCACGGCGTCCAGCCTGCGGCAAACGCCATCCCGAGCACGGCTGAACTCAGAAAACCCGTTGGCTTATCGCTCGAGAAGAAGCGTGTGTCTTTGTAGAGTGCGCCGATCTTCAGCAGGCCGATGAGTTGTAAACCAAAAGCGATGATGATCAGGCCCCCGATGATTCGCACCCATGGATTACTCGTAATCGCGGCGCCGACCAGTCCCGCAGTCGTGCCGAGCAGAAGAAAGATGACTGACAAACCGGCGTTGAATGCGAGTGAGTTGAGGATTACGGCGCGACGGCTACTCGTGCCCTCCTTCAATCCGTCGATGCTGACGCCCGAAATCTGCGCGATGTAACCCGGAACGAGCGGCAACACGCACGGTGAGAGAAACGAAAGCACTCCCGCGGCAAATGAGATCGCGATATTCAGTAATGAAATGCCCTGGTCCATAACTAAAACCATCTCACAGGATGTCCTGTGAAACTTACTTTTCGTCCAACAGCGTCCTGACCATCTCTCCTAAATTTGCGACCTCTTCTTCACTCGCGCCAACGGAGATGTATCGCACGACACCCTTGCGATCGATCAAAAACGAGGTTGGAATTGAAAACACGCCGTAATTGAAGTCGTTCATGTCTGAATCGGCAACAAGAAACCCGTACGGCAACGCATTCCGCTTCTTGAACTCGCGAAGGTAAACCAGCTCTTCGCTTTCGGTCAGTTGACGGCCGCCGCCGTGTCCATAGTACTGGGTCAGGCCCAGAATCACGAGTCCCTTGCTCTTGAAAGTATTCTGCCAGCGCGCAAAATTGGGAAGCGTATAGCGGCATGGACCACACCACGGCGCCCAAAAATCGAGCAACACGACTTTGCCGCGAAGATCTTTGAGCTTCACCGGTTGTTGCTCGATCCACTCTTTCCCAATGAGCTCGGGCAAGACTGTCTTCGCCGGAGTCAAACTCGAATCGAAAAGTTGATCTATCTTCAGCGCCGGATTGAGTCGTAGCAACCGCACGGTCGTGTCTCTGTAGAGAGTCGCCGCGGGTAACGCGATCGCCATGCGACGTAGCTCGGTCCACAGCGCCACCGCCTGATCCTTCTGATTCGTTTTGAGATAGGCTTCAGTGAGATATATTCCGGACTTCATCAATATCTCGTCGCGCCTGAAAACTTCAGTTTTGCGCGCCTCGGTAAAAGCCTTCGCCGCGGCCCACATCTGCTGTGCGTGCGTGGTCACCGAGGCGAAGTCCTTCGCACGCCAGTAAGCGTCGGCCATCAGAAGCTCCATGCGATAACGATCGTCCGGGTTTTGCGGCTGGTGACGCGCGTAATCTTCGATGGCGGCTTTTGCCTCCGGCAGTAGATCCTTTTTTACCGTGTAAAGCACGACCACGTTGCGCGCGACTTGCGCGTTGTTGCCGTCACGATTGTCCTTCAAGAAAAGGCGCATCGTCGCCAGTGCAGCGTCGGCGTTGCCCGCCAAATGCTGCAACATGCCGAGGTAGTAGAGATCGTTGCCTGCTAGCGGTGAGCGAGCTTGAAGCGTCGCGGCGTTAAGTATCGCCAGTTCCTTCTGCTCTTTTTTCGTGTCCGCTTCGAGCTTGGGATTGTAGGGCAGCTTTTGCTTGTTGAATTCCTGATACTTGCGTCCGAGGTAGCCGTTCGCGTCTTCGAAAAGTTCCTGCGCCGGGCGTTTGTCGGGTTTCGCATCACCTTTTGCCTCGGGAGCGAGTCCCTGGGCAAAGCTCGACACTGTTGCCAGGAGGATTAGCAGGAGAACTGATGAGAGTTTCGAGATCATTCGACTGATGCAACTGACTTAAGGAGAAAACGTTCGGGACTAAAAGGCGCGAGCAAAGGTGAAGCGACACCTTCGACAATTGCTTCGGAAATCAACTCCCCGGTTATAGGCGCGAGTAAGATTCCGTTTCGGTAATGCCCGGTTGCATAAAACAGACCGTCAATTTCAACACAAGGTCCCAGCACAGGCAAACCGTCAGGTGCGCGCGGGCGCAAACCGGCCCAAATATCGACGATGGGTAAATTGGAGATCGCAGGCGAAATTTCGTGTGCGTTCCCGAGAATCTTGTTGATCCCGCCCGCAGTGATCGACTTGTCAAAGCCGGCGTTTTCGCTGGTTGATCCGGCTAGCAAGCGGCCGTCTCGTCGCGGGACAATGTAGCCGCGACGACTGAAAATCACGTGACGCGTCAACTGCGGTTTCGCTTCGAGACATACCATCTGACCGCGCACTGGTTCGATCGAAAAACTCTTGTGCTTGATGAAACTCGACCACGCGCCCGCCGCGACGACTGCGGTTGAACACGTTATTGCGCCGCCGCTCGTTTGTACGCCAGTCAAACGATTGCCTTCGATCACGAGAGAGTCGACGTTTGTTCCGGTGAGAACGGTCACGCCGAGCTTCGTGACGCTGTTTGCCAACGCCGCGAGCAAGCGACGATTCTCGACTTGAATGTCTCGTGGAAAGAGCAGTGCGCCCGTGGTGGATTCGGAGATGCACGGCTCCAGCGCGCGTGCTTCAGAGTCGCTCAGCAGTTCGATAGCGAGCCCGGCGCGACTCTGAAAGTAATGTCCTTTTTCGATCTCTTCCTGATCTGCGTTATTCAGAGCGAGATAGAGAGTTCCCGTCGTGTCGAGCTCGACGTCTATTCCGGTTTCCTCGTGCAGTGCGGCAGCAAACGAGGCGTAAGCGTCGCGACTCCGACACGCGAGCGTGAAGAAGTCGCCTTTTGTCGCGGCCTCGACTTGCGGCAACAACATTCCGGCAGCCGCGAACGACGCTTCCGTACCCAGTCCCGCTCTCTCGATCAAACAAACATCATGCACGCCGCGCAGAGCGAGCGCGCGGGCGATCGTCAACCCGATCACGCCGCCCCCGATCACTACAACCTCTGAAGACGTTTTCACAGGATTCTCAAGATTAGACAGGATTTACATGAATAATCCCGTACATCCTGATAAATCATGTAAATCCTGTGAAACCTGCTTTCGTGGTATTCTCTTGCGCGAAATGCATCCTATCACACTGATTCCAGGCGACGGCATTGGCCCCGAAGTAGCCTCCAACGTAGTGCGAATCATCGAGGCGTCCGGTGTCGACATTCAATGGGAAACGCACTACGCCGGCGCGCAGGCGCTCGAAAAATTCGGCAACACGCTGCCGCAGGAACTGCTCGACTCAATCACGCGCAACAAGGTCGCGCTCAAGGGTCCGATCACGACTCCGATCGGCAAAGGCTTCACGTCGGTCAATGTCGGTCTGCGCAAGACGCTGGATCTTTATGCCAACCTGCGGCCCGTGCGCGCGTTGCCGAATGTTCCGTGTCGTTATCCGGAACTCGATCTCGTGGTGGTGCGCGAAAACACCGAGAGCTTGTACGCGGGTTTGGAACACGTCGTCGTTCCGGGCGTTGTCGAGAGTTTGAAGATCATTACCGAGAAAGCATCGACGCGTATCGCGCGTTTTGCGTTCGAGTATGCAAGACGCGAGTCACGCAAGAAGGTGACGGCGGTCCACAAAGCAAACATCATGAAGCTTTCGGACGGTCTCTTTCTCGAGTGTTTTCGAAAAATGAGTGTGAACTATCCGGAGATCATCGCGGACGACAAGATTGTCGACAACGCGTGTATGCAGCTCGTGATGCGACCCGAACAGTTTGACGTGATGCTGCTCGAGAATCTTTACGGCGATATCGTTTCGGACTTGTGCGCTGGATTGGTTGGAGGACTGGGATTAGTGCCGGGTGCAAACATCGGCGAGAAGGGCGCAGTGTTTGAGGCGGTACACGGCTCCGCGCCTGACATCGCAGGCCAGGGGATCGCGAATCCGACGGCGTTGTTGCAGTCCGGAATCCTGATGCTGCGTCACATCGGCGAGCGAGAAGCCGCGGACCGCGTCGAGAATGCGATGCTTGCGGTGTTCCGCGAAGGAAAGGTGCGCACGCGCGATATCGGTGGAACCGCGAAGACCGCTGAGTTCGCGGATGCGATCATTCAGAAAATTGGGACAGGATTGACATAATTTTTTTCAGGATTAACAGGATAATCTGTTCATCCGGTAAAAATCTTATTAATCCTGTCCCATAAGGGCCTCTATCTCCTCGGCGTGCTTAGGAACTTTGGTCGTCAATACCCTCGGTCCATTGTTTGTGCACAAAACATCGTCCTCAATCCGCACTCCAATCCCGAGATACTTCTCCGGTACGTCCTTCGTATCAGGCGCGATATAGATCCCGGGTTCGACCGTCATCACGACCCCCGGCTCCAGCGCGCGCGACTCCTGACCAAAGTAATAGCGACCAACGTCATGCACATCGATCCCGAGCATGTGCCCGAGCCCGTGCATGTAAAACTTTTCGTACTTCTTCTCCTTGATGAGCTCTTCGGGTTTACCTTCCAACAACCCGAGCTCAACCATTCCTTCCGTCAACACTTCGATCGAGTGTTGCTTCAACTCGTCGTGCGTCACACCGGGTCGCACCATCTCCACACACGACATCTGCGCCTTCAGTACAAGGTCGTAAATCTCGCGTTGAGCTTTCGAGTAACGTCCATTGATCGGAAAAGTGCGTGTGATGTCGGAAGCGTATCCTTTGTATTCGGCGCCCGCGTCGATTAGCACCAGATCGCCATCGCGAAGCTCGCCGTCGTTGTTGATGTAATGCAGCACAGTCGCGTTTGGACCAGCGCCGACGATCGACGTGTACGCTGGAGCTGACGCCCCACGCCGCCGGAACACTTGTTCTATCAGCGCTTCGATCTGATACTCCTGCATGCCGGGTCGCACTGCTTTCATCGCCTCGCAATGAGCTTCCGCAGCGATGTCAGCGGCCGTTTGCATGATCTCCAGCTCCTCCGGACTCTTGATCACGCGCATCTCGTGAACGATCGTCGCGGGATCCACGATCGTCTGTGGCGGATGAATCGGCTTGCGATTCAACGCGCGCATCCGGCCGATTTCTTTAATGATCAGATCATCGAGACCTGGATCAACGCCGAGACGGTAATAGAGCACATCCGCGCCGTCGAGAAACGCGCCCAGCCTAGTTCCGAACTCCTCGATCGGAAAAGCCTCACCAGCCCCAAACTCACTCTTCGCACCTTCAACACCCGCGCGACGGCCGTCCCAAATCTCTTTCTCCGGATCTCGAGGCCGCACAAACAACGTGTACTTCGGATCTGTTTCGCGTCGAATTACGGCGAGTGAATCCGGTTCTTCAAAGCCAGTCAGGTAAAAGAAATCCGAGTCCTGCCGGAAACGATAATGAGTATCGTTGGAGCGCCGGGTGTCGTGTGCGCCGGGAATAATCGCCACGGATTTCGGAGCCATGCGCCGCATGAACTCCTCGAGCTGGGGTCTGATCATAAACCTCTCCTAAATAGCGTTATACGTGCAGCCACAGATTACACCGACTGCACAGATTCTGTGTAATCGGTGTAATCTGTGGCTGACTATGATCGTTTCGTACAACCCGTCGACAGGTGAGGAGAATGGACGTGCGCCGTTGACGTGTGCGTCTGAAGTAGTATCAGCCGTTGACAAGGCGCGCGCCGCACAAGTCGCGTGGGCCAAACTCTCCTACAGCGAACGCGCTCGCTTCATTCTGCGTGCGCGTGAAATCGTCCTGGCCCAGGTCGACGAGATCGCCAACCTGATCTCACGTGAAACCGGCAAACCTCCCGCTGAAGCGACTTCGATGGAGATCGTCCCCACTCTCGATCTCATGCATTACTTCGCAAAGAATGCAGAGAGCATCCTCGATCGCCGCAAGATCGACATCGGCCAGTACGGGCTGATGGGCCGCTCGTCGTACGTGGTCCATAAGCCGCTGGGCGTCGTCGGAATAATCTCGCCGTGGAACTTTCCCTGGGCCACTCCGCTCGACGAGATCGTGATGGCGTTGATGGCCGGCAACGCCGTGGTGGTAAAACCGAGTGAGCTGACTCCGCTCACCGCGTTGAAGATTGCAGACGTATTCAAACAAGCTCAACTGCCGGAAGACTTGCTCGCGATCGTCACTGGCGACGGATCCACGGGCGCCGCGCTCGTCGAGGCGGGCGTGACCAAGATCATGTTCACCGGAAGTGTGAACACGGGAAAGCGTGTCGCCAAAGCTGCGGCGAAGCATCTCGTTCCCGTCGTGCTCGAGCTCGGCGGAAAAGATCCGATGATCGTTTGCGAAGACGCTAATCTCACCAACGCGGCGCGTGCAGCGATCTGGGGCGCTTTCTGCAACTCCGGCCAGGCGTGTGCTTCGATCGAACGTTGCTACGTACACGAATCAATCGCCGAAGAGTTCGTCGATCTGGTCGTCAAGGAAACTCGCTCACTCAAGCAGGACAAAGCTTCCGTCGACGCAATCGACATCGGAGCCATGACGAACGAACGACAGTTACTGATCGTCGAGAATCACGTGAGCGATGCGGTTGAACGTGGCGCGCAAATTCGTACGGGCGGACATCGACTCAACGGCTCGGGTGGTTGGTTTCATCAACCGACCGTAGTCACCGGAGTGGATCATTCCATGAAGCTCATGCGCGACGAGACGTTTGGCCCCGTGCTGCCGATCATGATTTTCAAGACCGATGACGAGGCGGTGCGGCTGGCGAACGACAGCATTTACGGTCTGACGGCGAGCGTCTTCACCCGCGACATCGCCCGCGGACGGCGCCTCGCCGAACAAATCGACGCCGGAACAGTGATGATCAATGAGGTTGTTTACACCCACGCCGTGGCGCAAACTCCCTGGGGTGGAGTAAAACAAAGCGGCTACGGCAGGACGCACGGCCGCCTCGGATTGCTCGAGCTTGTCTCCGCACAACACATTCATGTAAACGGAATTGCAGGCATTCCGGACGTCTGGTGGTTCCCATACACGAAGCAGGCCGGAGAGCTTTTTCGCGGTTTCGCGCGGCGCTTCACGACGGGGTCAGTCCTCAATTCGTCGCTGCTTTTGCCGCAAATAATTGACAGATTGCGCAAATTTAAGCGATAGATCGGACTGCCCCGCCGGTGAAATTAGTGGGGAACTCTGGTATACTCCGCCCCATCCCAGCATCTTTTGTCACTTCTCTGGGAAGCCCTGGCGAATCGTTGTGTATCTATAGTGGCTGTAGTTTTTTTACTCCCAAATACTACCGGCATTCGTTTCTCACATAGCCCTGAATCTGGAGGATTTGTCTGTGAAAAAGTTTCATGCGTTACTGATGATGTTAATCCTGTGTACGGTTACATCGATGCCGCTGGTGGTCCACGCGCAGAGCGACAGAGCTCTCCAACAGCGAGCGGAGATTAGCTACCCCATCCACTTCGACAAAACGACCAAACCGCTTCGCGAGATGTTCGACACGGGCGAGAAGCCGGAACCGGCTCGCGGCGGAAAAGATTTCGAACCGGGCAGGCCGCAGCCAGTTGGAAACACAAACACGCCCTTCACTGATGCTTTGGCTGAACGAGGTGTAAGCTCGCCGTCAGCACTTCATGAAATAAAAGCTTCCACAAATGGCACGCCCGTCGACCCAAGCTTCCGCGTCGCGCCGCCGGACACAACGGGTGACGTTGGACCAAACCATTACGTGCAATGGGTCAACCTGCGCTATGCGATTTACACGTTGACCAGAGGCGCCAATAACGAGATCACTGCATTCAATCTCGTTGCTGGATTTCCAAAGAATGGCAACGTCGTGTGGCAGGGCTTTGGTGGCCGCTGCGAGTCAGACAACGACGGCGATCCGATTGTGCAATACGATCAGCTCGCAGACCGTTGGATCCTGACGCAGTTTGCGGTTTCCGGCCAACCATATACTCAATGCGTTGCCGTATCGAGCGGCCCGGATCCGACAGGCACGTACAACCGATACGCCTTCTCATACAGCCGGGATTTCCCCGACTACCCGAAGCTGGGTGTCTGGCCCGATGCTTATTACATCACTTACAACATGTTCAAGAACGGTCGTAGCTTCGCCGGCGGCCAGGTTTGCGCTTTCGAACGCGCACAGATGCTGGTTGGCGGCGCTGCGCGCCAGGCTTGCGTCAGGACCACCGCAGGAGCCAGCCTCGAACCGGCCGACCTCGAAGGAACAACGTTGCCGCCCGCAGGATCACCAAACCTGCTCCTGAGCCTTACCAGTTCGGCCGTCCAGTTCTGGAGGTTTGCCGTTAACTGGGGCGCTGGTACCGGGACGTTAACTGGTCCGATTAATGTTGCGGGAGTCGCTGCGTTTAGCAGAGCGTGTGGTGGTGGTGTTTGTGTCCCACAGCCGGGCACTAGTCAGCAACTCGATAGTTTGGCTGATCGATTGATGTATCGATTGAGCTATCGCAATTTCGGCACTCACGAGGCGATGGTGATCAACCATTCAGTCACCAGCGGCACGGGCGTAGGAATTCGTTGGTATGAACTGCGCAATGCCGCCGGGCAAACTCTTGGCACGGCGAATCCGGTTCTCTTCCAACAAGGGACGTTCGCGCCGAGCAACGATTTTCGTTGGATGGGAAGCGCGGCGATGGACAAGGCCGGCGGTATCGCCATTGGATACAACGTCTCGAACGCGAGCACCATCAAGCCGAGCATTCGCTATGCCTATCGAGGTCCATTAGATCCGCCGGGGACGCTTGGTAACGAAACAACGGTCCTGGTAGGAAACTTTATCCAGACTGCAACGCTGTCACGCTGGGGTGATTACAGCACCATCAGTGTCGACCCGGTTGACGGGTGCACGATGGTCTTCACGTCTCAGTTCCAACCCGCAAACGGCAATTTCAACTGGGCAACGTTCATCCATAGCTTCAAGCTATCGACGTGTCCGTAGTCGACCTTTCTGACGGGGTGACGCGGGGATAGGGAGACGCGGAGACTCCTTCTCCCCGTCACCCCGTCTCCCCGTCTCCGCGTCTGTTTTTACTTTCTCGCCGATCTGCCGTAGTATCCCCAACTCGTGACGCTCTGGAAGAACTACATGCACCGGCGTGAACGCTGGTATCACCAACGCGACAACAATCGTCTCGTTCGCCCCTTCGACTGGGGTTTGTCTTACCTGTTCGATCACGTAAACGGCGACGATCCGCGCGATTTACTTCGGCATCACGCAGATCGTGTGATGAAGGCGAGTGAAGACTTCTACGCCTTGACGCCGATCACGGATTACCGACTCGAAGGCGATCAACTCACCTGGACGAGCGCCGTAAACACGCCCTCAGTGGAAAACAACACCGCCCGCGCGCGGTTCTTCCCGGAAAAACCCCGCAAGCGAAAATCGCGGGATGCGATCGTTGTTTTGCCGCAGTGGAACGCACAGCCGGAAAGTCACGTCGAAGCCTGCCGCATCTTCAACATGATCGGCATGGCCGCGTTGCGCCTGACGCTTCCGTATCACCAGCAACGAAAGCCTCCGGAACTCGAACGCGCGGATCATCTCGTCAGCAGCAATATCGGTCGCACGATTCAATCAGTGAGGCAGGCCGTTCTTGACACGCGCGCGGCGGTTCAGTGGTTGAAAAGCGAGGGGTACGATCGGGTGGGAATTCTCGGCACGAGTATCGGCTCGTGTGTAGCGTTTCTCGCGTTTGCTCACGAACCGGATCTCAAAGCGGGCGCTTTCAATCACGTCTCCGGATATTTTGCGGACGTGGTCTGGGAGGGAATCTCGACCGCGCACGTCCGTGCAGGATTTGCGGATCACTTGACGCTGGATGAGCTTCGCACTTACTGGGCGCCGATCAGTCCGTTACCGTTTATGCCGCGCGTGGCGGAGATGGGTCACCGGCCTCTGCGTTTCATCGTCGCGCGTTACGATCTGACGTTTCCGATCGACCTCTCTCGCCAGGCGATTGCCGAAGCACGCCGCCACAAGCTGCCACTCGACGTCGTCTGGCTGCCCTGCGGACACTACACGACCGCAGAGCTGCCGTGGAAGGCGATTGACGCGTGGAAGATCGCGACGTTCTTCAGGCGGAAATTCAAATCGGTTTCACAGGATTGACAAGATTAGACAGGATTCACAAGAAATCCTGTTAATCATGAAAAATCTTGTGAATCCTGTGAAGCTATTTCGCGAGCGGGAAAACTGGCTCGATATCTACCGGCACATTCTTCAACTTATCCAGCGCCTGCTGCATCGGCGGCCTGATCACCGCAAATTTGTCGAGCAACGCTTTTGCCTTGTCGTACGAGCCTTCCGCCTCGAGCGTCAGCAGGTCATGCGTTAGCTTAGTCACACCCTCTTTGATCTTCGCATGATCGACGCTGAACCTACCCGTAGCTTCGTTGAACTTTATCGCGCCCTCATCAGTCAAATAATTGAACTGAAGCGCGACGCCGCGACCGTGCGCTTCCGTAATTCCGAAGCGCACCGAGCGAAACATGCTCGCCAGGTAAGTCGTGTAAAGCGTGCGCTCCATTCCCTTGTCGATGATGCCGCGATCGATCATGTACTGGAGCGCCCACAGCCCCGTCATGTCGGCTTTTGCTTCCTCTATCGATGAGTAGAGCTCTTTCAACTGCTTCCGCACCGTCGTTTCCTGGCCCGCGAGGGTGATGTTGTGTGGTCCAAGCCCGTGCATCAGCTCGTGACAGAGGATGTGCGTAAAGAACGAGTCAAACGCCAGCGCTGACTGGTCGGCCGGCTCCAACACGACTTTCGAGATCGGAATGAGAGTCTTATTAAACTTCGCGTCCTGCACGTTCTTCAGCATGACGCGCTTCGAACCCTTCTCCTTAACGACGCGCTCGTCATTCGGAAGATTGAACGCAGCCGTCTGCACGCCGCTGTTGCCCTCGCCGGAACTGAATACTTCGTTGACGACGCGAATGGGCGATGCCGCGCCGAGCTTCGGATTTCGATAACGCGGGTCAATCGGGAGATTATTTTCCAACTCCTGCAAATGCCCGCTGAATTTCCCGAGCTTCGCCGTCTCGGCGTCGTCGCGCAGCGTCACGTACGCTTCAAACGCGGCTTTGTAATTGAACAACTCGTCTTCGTAAGTCTCGTATGGTCCAATCGTGACGTCGATCGGAGAGTCGAGGTCCATCCACGCGACGTCGCTTTCGTAGTAGTCGTCTGAACCGAACGCGTCCGCGCGCTTATTGAGAAAGTTTTTGAGCGTCGCGTTGGTCGTTAATGCCGCCGCCTCGCGGAGCAGCGCCGCTGCCGGCGCCAGGTATTCCTTGTACGCGACACTGTAGGGAACGGTGGTTAACTTTTTATCGGCGCCACGTCGAATCAGGTAAAAGAACCCGGTCGCCTTCTGTTTATCGGCGTCTGAGAGTCCCTGAAGCCATGAGTTAAACTCGTCCTTCGTCATGTCTTCAGGATAGTAGTTGGCGCTAATCGGCTTATCTTTTGGGACACCTTCGATGAACGGTTCTTTGTCGTCGAGCCGCGACCATGGACCATCGTTGATGTAGAAATAGTGCAGTCGTTGACGGCCAACCGGTGTTTTGTCAGCTTGCAGTTTCTTCTCGAGCGCTTCGTTGCCGCTCCAAACCTGTCGCAGGAACAACGGATCGAGCAACTTTGCAGCGGCAATGATCTTATCGAGCGCCTGCCGGTCCTTCGCTGTAAGCTTCGACGTGTCCGCAGTCAAAGTGGTCGGCTCAAAACGCGCGATCTTGCTCGCCAGGTCCGCGTCGCCCGCAGGTTCTTTTTGTGCAGTTAACATAGCGATCAATCCGACGGTTAGAACAAACGCGATAGTAAGCTTCATATTAACTTTCCTTCTGTGCTTTTGAATTCAGTATCTTGACGAACGATGCTGAGCGCAGCTCGGCCAACGTCAATCCTGACAAACTGACCGCCTCCGTCTCGCTAATTGCTCCGCAATTGACTGCGCGCAGGAAATAGTTGAGCAGCCCCTGGCCCGTCGCGGCGTCGTCAAAGACGTCGCCCACGAGTGTCGCCTTCGCAGCCTTCTCCACAAAATTTTTCAACCGCTCCGACGCGGCTTCGAGACTTTCGAGAAAGAACGCATAAACAGCCGCGTACCGTGTCGGAAGCTGGGCCGGGTGCAGGTCCCATCCCTGGTAAAAAGCATTCGTCAACGAATGTTGAATGTGATCGAAATGAAGCTTCCACGCGCGGTGGACCACCTCGCGATTCTCTTCGATCTGCTCGGGCGTCAGCGGCGCGCCGCCTTCGGTGAAACGATGTGGAGCGACGGGCATGATGTTCGTTGCACCGTCCGAAAGCCAGATGCCTGTTCCCGCAAAAGAAACCTGCATCATGCTTTTCGCAAAGTCGCACGCGGGATGAAGCATGTGCTGATGCGCAGCGGTGATGTTGCAGCCCGCGGTGTAATCGTAAGTACCAAAATGCGCTGCAACGCAGCGTCCTTCGCCCGCGGCGAGAAGCAGCGGCAGATTGATCTGTCCGTGATGATTGATGATCGATGCAGTAGTTTCGATCATCATCTCGAACTTCAAACTTCCCGCGGCCAGTCCGGTTTGTTTCTCGAGCTGCGCGAGCAGTGATGCAAGCGTTGACACTTGTTCCGGGATCGTGATCTTTGGAAGCGTGACGACGAAGTTGTCGGGCAGACGTCCGTTGAGGAGTCGCGCAACAGTGGTGACAAAGATATCGAGCGTGCGGAAGCTGCGCGCGCGTAGCTCTTCGTTGAACGGCTTGATGCGAATGCCGATGAACGGCGGAAGCGTACCGTTCTTACTTCCTTCAGCGACTTCAGTCGCCGCCGAAACCGCATGGCCGTCTTCCTCGTCGTCAGGCCGGTTGCCGTAACCGTCTTCAAAATCTATGCGGAAGTCTTCGACCGGCTCGCGCACCAGTTTCTCCGCTACGCGGCGATAGATCGTGTAAGCCAGCCACGCGCCCTTCTTCTCTTTGCGCGCCGTTTCGGGTTCGTTTTTTAGCAGTGAGACAATTTCGGTAGCTTCGTCAAACGAATCCGGCAGTTCATCAGAGCCGGGCAAGTCGATGGCTCTCGCGAAAGTCAGAAAGTCAGGAGCGAACTGATCCAACGAGCGTCGGGCCAGCGATCCGAGACGCTTTGCGGAATCGGACTTGAAGAGGTGCGCGCCGCCGTAAACCGTGTGTACGGGTTGGCGACGGCCGGTTTCGCCCTTGTAATGGCGAGTGAATTCTTCATTTGCCTGCCGCAAGCGGTCTGCAAGGTCAGTCAGAGACTCGTCTGAAAGGGACCATTCCATGGGTGTATCCTCACAAGCTTCGTGCTTTGTACTTTGTTAGTAGTGGATAGTAAAAGACGCCAAGCACAAAGTACAAAGTACCGGGCACGGCTTTTCACAAAAGTGGCAAATCTGATTTGTTTCTCTGCGGCCTTTGCGTATCTCTGCGGCCCTCTGCGTTGAAAAGGCCCATTAACGCAGAGAACACAGAGATACGCAGAGGGCCACAGAGAAAAGACTCCATCCCAACTCGATTTTTGTGCAAAGCCACCAGGCACATAAATTCATTGACATGGCAATGTTCGGTTCGCTAGATTTCTTCTGAGCCCTCCTCGCGGGTCTTGACCCCGATTCTCACATCAATCGCAGTGGATCCCTGGAGCCAGGAGCGTCTTATGAAGAAACTCGTGCTGATTTTGAGCTGTAGCGCTGTCCTTCTTTTCCGGCCGGCAGGAGCACTGCCGCAGGAACAAAAGCCCGTCGACCACGGTGGCAAGATCGAAACGAAATACGACGGGTTTACTTACGAAACCGTCATGCGGCTGCGAAGAATGAAGGTGAGCTGTGATGGGTTTAAAGACAAGTTCAAGGACGCGTGTGTGAGTATCGAGGTGGCGTTGCATTGTCCTGGAACGCAGCTCAACTACGTTCGGCACGTGACGTTGCAAGTCGTGTTTGAAAACAAGGATTGGGTCCACTTGCATCCGCCCGATCAGCGAGACTTGTCGGTTGTAATCGACACTGAAACGCTGCGGCTAGGCACGATGACTCCTGTCGCCGCGAAAACCGGATCGTGGGATACGAAAGTCGAAACGCTCGAGGCGCAAATTCCCTACCACACGTTCAAGAAGATCGCGTTGTCGCGGACGGCTGCGATTCAGGTGGGACAGAGTTCCGTTGACTTGCGCGAAAAGAATATGTTGGCGTTGAAGGATCTGAACAGTCGCGTGATCGGAGCGGAGAACAATTCCGTTTCAAGGTAAAACCATACCGCCGCACGCCTGCCACAACTTGATGGCTTCGACTGGTCGCAGCAGCATGAGAATCTGCAACAGCAGACTGTCGTGTATCCAAAACATCAAAACCACTTCCACAGCCGCAAACAGGATCAACGATCGGCGCAGGCCCAGTTGCCGCGCGATTAAATAACCCAGCAGCGCGCAAAGTAGATCGCCGACTGAGTTCACGATCGTGTCGCCCTGATATCCAAGCGCGGCCGTGGCCGTGCGATACCTTTCGATAACGAACCTGCTGTTCTCAAAAACTTCCCACGCCGCCTCCAACGAGAGCACCAGCAAAAGCTGACGGACCGGCGCCATCCGCCTGAACACGAGCGTAGTCAACCAGAAAAACATCGCACCGTGCAGCACGTGCGTGAAGCTGTACGGATCGAACAGGTGTTGCGAATTATTCGCGCTACACGTGTCGCTGGTCCATATCTGAACGTACCCACAGGCACAGATGAACAACCGCCCTTGCGCTCGCAGCAACACGCCCATCAAGACCACGATCACGAACGCTGCCAGGATCTGCAACACCGTGCTGCGATCTGTTTTTATAGTCATCTTGTGTGCAGTTTTTTCGTGGCCCTATGGTGACTGCGCGAGAAAGTCTTCGATCAGCCGGCGATTGTCTTCTTCTTTGATCCTCGTGAACAGTTTCGTGCCGAGTTTTCTGATCGTTTCAGGTCGATCGAATGGCAAGCGGTCGTACATCTGTCCACCACTAAAGTGGCACGGCATGCACTTCGATTTGAAGATTGGTTTGAGTTGAGTATCGAAATCTACTCGCGCTTTCTCGACTGGTGAGGTCGAGGCGAGTGCTGATGAGATAACGTCAGGCATGCGAGCAGGTTTGGCCACGCCACCTGACTCGACTAACAACAACCCGATCGCAACGACGCCAAGCACTATGCGCATGGGCTAATGGTACGCCTGTGTGCGGGAATAGTGAATAGCAATTCTTAGTTGCTACAACTTTTTAGGAAGTCTACAAATTTTTGTTGGTTGCTGAAGCCGGCTTGCGTCAGCCACTGATTCACGCGGTCGACCAGATTTTGTTTCGTGAACGGCCTCTGCGGGTTGAACGTTCTGGATTTTGGGATAATGCCGATCAGCATCGCTTGATTGCCGGTGTCGAGTCTCTTTGCTTTGTCGTAGGTTGTGGGCTGTTCGGTTTTACCGAGCAGGATCATGTTCAGACCAACTGAACCTTCGCCGAGTGTCTCCTCTGGTCCAAGATCGCCGACAACGGCGACACTCACAACGTCGTTCGCCGGGTTGAACGCAACAACCAGATCGCCGATGCCGGCTCCGAGCGACGTGACGATGTTGTCTCCGCCGGGCAAAACGAATGCCGGGATGATGCGCTGGTCCAGTTGATTAAGGTGTTCACATTCTCCGGCTGCCGTGCCTGTAAGTCCATTCTTGAGACTCGTGAGCGAACCGAAGTAGCCGGTGAACTCTCCGGACTTAAACACACAGGGGATCTTGCGACCGTTTGCATCCTTCGTGGCCGCAATCACGTTGTGCCATGTAATCTTTGTGCCTGCTGGTTCACGGAAGTTGTTTGCGACGAACTCCGCGAATACCGGCCTGGCGTTCGCACAACTTAGCTTCTGCCCGTTGCGTTTGACTGTTATTGCGTTACAGATGTTGTTGATTGCCTTAACGGAACCGGTTAGATCGTCCGGGTGGTAAGAGTTTGGCGCGCCGTCGGTATTCACGCGCAGTGAGGTGCGGAAGAAGATGACTTTGTGAGCGGGCGCGCCGGGTCGCGAAACGAGTTTGACTTTCTGCTGCGGCGCAAACGTGCCCTGCTGGATGACGTTGCATTGGCCGTACGCCGTTACAGTAAAAGACCAGAGCAACGCAACCACCAGGACTGAGCACACCATTCGGTTCTTCATGTCGGACTCTCTCCTTTACGAAGATGTGAAAATCCGAGCAAAACGTTTCAACGTGTGTGGAAGGCGGGTCAACCTCCAAACATTTGCAAGTCCTTGCTACTCTGCCGCAAGAGAGTGTTCGGTTCTCGGCAGGTCGCCTTTTTGCCCGGTTGTATCCGGCGTGCCGGTATAGGAGCGGGCGGTTTTGATCCACTGTTCTACCTGCGTGAGTGCCAGGCGGGGTGCGGATGAGCCCTGTGTGTCAGCCTGCTGCTTGTAACGAGTCATTACCTGCTCAGGTGTGAGAGACGCCAGGTCATTTATGTTACTGATACCGGCGTCGATGAGAATGGTCGCAGTTTTGCCATTGATACCTTCCAGCATCAGAAGTTGTGCATGGGCCAGCCACTCATTCAACTGCTGCCGTTCAACGTCAAGCAGGGCAGCTAACCTAACGGCACTACGTACTCGCGTCCCGACTTTGAAAAAATCGCTCGCTGTAAAGATACCCAGTTCCCGAAGACGCGCGCTGTTGTCTTTAGTAATTCCGGGAATTTCTTCCACCCCGGAATGTCCGTTAAATTTCCCGGGGCTTAGTGTGCCAACCAGGTCCCCCTTCGGAACCGGGACAACTGTTAACGATAGGGTGCTGATGGCTTGAGCATCAATCTGATCGCCTGGCTTGATAAACTTATACGTAAGCACACCCAAAGGTGTTACCTCGAGTATAACCTTGGCCTGGACCGAAATCTCTCGAAGACCAAAATCACTCACCTGGTTTGACATCTGTGATAACTGGGATTGCAAGCTATCGACGGCCAGACTGAGCGCGCCGGCAAAGTCCTCATGAGTGGTGGGCGCAGAATCCTCCGTGACTGGCCTCAGTTTCCCACCGTTCAACACGCCCGGTTGGTCTTTGACTTGCCGGTTATCAGCCCGCTGACTAACTGGTTGCTGACTAACGGGTTGCTGCGCCAAACCGAAAAAGCACTTTAAAGAATCGAGTAAACTCACGGCTTGCCTCTACTAATGTCCTGCGAATTTTTGAGCGGCAGGTTGCCGCGTGGTCCAAGCTGCAAGCGAATCTTGAGTCCCGCCGCTGCCTGGTAACCGTAAAGACCCACCGTAGTCGGATTCAGCGTTTGACAAAACAACAGTGGTCGAACACGTTCATCGGACGAAGCCTCCAATTGAGATTCGCTGGAACGAATGTTGGTTGAAAGCTCCATCTCGACGCTGACCTTGTCGAAAACGTACCAGAGCGGCGGTAACGCCAATTTGCCCTCTGGTGTCTGTTCGAATTCCTGTTTACGCCGCAGCGTGTAATCGTCCATCCGCTCCTGCGCTTCCACGACGGCTCCGATCGACGAAGCGAGCAAACTCCCTAACTCCACACCCTGAACTGGCTGATCAAGTGAAGGCTTGCGCGGCATTTATCTACTCCTCGAATGTTGTGGCTTCTGGCGCCCCGAACTTCGCTCGTTAGAAGCTCGGGGCGTCAGATTAATGGCCAGGTCAGAACGTCACAGTCGTACTGTTCTGCACAATACCGATGCGCGCAGTTACGACAAAATCCTTCTGCGTTGTATCGGCATCTTCGTCGAGAAACTCGCGCCGCAGTTGAATCTGTAGATTGCCTGACGCATCCGTGGTCTGAGCACCGGTGAAGGACCAGGATACGCCGGGAGTCTCAACCGAGATCGATTTGCCCGCGATAGGAGTGCCGTCACGGCGGTGGTACTGGATAAGTACGTCCATGGTCCGGGCCGTGAGTACTGCCCCACTGAGGACATCAGCCACGCTGCCGTGAATGAGGGCCAGGCGTGGTCCCTGGATGACTTGTGTCGGTGGCGGCACGGTAACGTCACGGCGCGGCTGTAGTAATGCGTTCATGCGGACAGTGCCGAAGGAGATATCGCTGTCGCTGTCTGTGTTGGTGTCCTCGGTACTGCCCTGCGCGTCGAAGGTGGTCCGTCCTCCACCAAAGATGATAAGCAGGCCGCCCTGCCCGGATCTGCTGTCATCCTGATGGTCAAAGCTACTGCTGCTGGTCGCCGAGGCAAACTCGCGCGCAGTGAAAACGCCCTGCAGTCGCACCTGCGACCACTCGTAGAAGACCGGGTCGATGAAGTTAACGAGCGGTAGGTGCTCAACGTGGCTGACCACCTGCGAGACGTTACCCTGATCGTCGAACACCTTTTCCTGGAGTGCAATTACGTCCACCAATGTATTGGCGAGTGCCGTCGCCGTCGCCGCACCCGTTTCGTTCAGACGTCTTTGCGTTTCGGCCACGGCTCTTCCAGTAGTGAGCACCAGGTTGCCAAACGACGCGCCGGCGCGGCTGATTTCGTCTGTTACGTTGGCGTCCCTGACTGCGAGTGTCGAGGTGAAGGAGCCAACAGGAATTAATTCTTCAGGCATGATTTTGATCCTTTCTCAATCTGTCTAGAGGATGACTTCCAGATCGTTCGCCACGGCCCCAAGGCGCATGGTGAGTTTGACCCTACTGGGACGCGCGAAAGCCGGGTTCGGAATATCGCGCGTGATTCGCAGCTTGGCCTGCCCTTGCGGATTAGTGGTGCTGCCGGTAAATGGAGCCGTATCGATCCAACTAAAGGCGAAGCGGTCCGTGTCGGCCTCCAGCGCAACGTTGGGATTGACCGAACCATCAGCTTTGCGAACGCTGATAAGAATATCGATGGAACGAGCGGTGACTACGCCGCCGGTGAGTGTGTCCTGGACTGATCCCTGCGAGAAGTTAATCGTGGGACCGATGGTGACTTGCGCAGGTATCGGGAACTTGGTTGTACGGCGAGGTCCGAGCATCGCATCCAGTCGAACCTGTCCTGTGGCCCAATCGGCCTCCTGGCGCGAATGCCTGGTTTTGTCTTGTGTCTGGTCCTGCGAGTCTGTATCAAACCAGCCGATAAAACCCCAGAAGAGGCCAACGGCGTGAACGTTGTTCTTCCACTGCTTTGCACTAAAAGACATGCCGGACTCGTTGTCCATGGCGCCGACCGTCATGTCCATCGAGATAGAGACGCTCTTCCATTCATGCACCGTTGGGTTAACGAAGTTGATGAGCGAAACGTTGTTCTTTATGAGCGTCGTGTTCTCCACATTTGGCAAACCGTCATCGTCGAGCTTTTGAATGACGTCGGTGATGACGTCGATCTTCGTGTTGCTCAGTTGTGTCGCAGTGTCAACCAGACCCTGGTCGAGCTGTGCCTGCGAATCCGCTACGCCGGTGCCGATGGAGAGAAGCACATCGCCGAACGTGGGTGACAGATCCAATAGTTCCTGGGAAACGTCGGCACCCAGTCCGAGTCCCATTGTAAAGAGGCCCGATGGAGCTCCACCGCCTGAAAAGCCGGCAATGGCGCCACCGGCTGGCCTCGCCGATTTTGTCAATCCACCCCCACCATTTCCTGAGGGAGCGGAGCTTCCCGAATCAATCTCTTTGGTTTGCTCCGGTTTGGAGTCGGTCTTGTCTGAAGTTTCTGGTGTATCCATTGGTGTTCCTTTCAGACGCCGGTGAGGCGTCGCTTACGTTAGCTCGCCATCAACCAAACAGACTGTTTAGGGTGATTTGTGCGAGGAATTGATGTTTGAAGACAAGCGTGAGCGGAAGTAATGCCTGCCTTGCACGGTTCCACTGTTCGACGGACGTGGCGGCAGGCGGCAGGGCCTGTTCCAGGTCCGCGAGTGTGGTCTGAGGCGATAGGGAGGCTGGGCGAGGCTGCGTGATTGCTCGTTCAAGCAGGATTAGTCGCGCGCGCAAGCGTGCGAGGCACACCCCCTTAATGCCGAGAGTTTCGCCGAGTTGTTGTTCACTCATGCGAACGAGCGTATTGACGCGCATGGGCTCGAGCGTCGCCAATCGTTCGCTGCCGACACCACGGAGATAGTTGGCTGCAAGATCAAGAGACGTTGAAGTGGGCGCCGGTCCCTGCGAAGTCGGCGCTGAAATCGCGAGAGCATAACTCTGCGGCGATTCGGGAATATTTGAGGCGATGACACGCAGTTCATAATCTTCGGGCATCATTTCGGGGAGTTCGATTAACTCGACGTTGTTAACGTGATCGGGAGTACCAACCTCGCCCGGCGGATGATTACCCCAGATTTTTTGGTCCTGCGAATCCACCAGGCAAAGGTTGAGATCGTTGACGAGCGTTTCGCCCGGAGCGTCATACCATGTCAGGACGGCGCGGAAGGAGCCTCGCTGTTGAATATGAATTGGATAGCTGCGCGTCTCACCAGTCATCACTCCCGTTTCTATTTCGTCAAACAGAGTGAGGGCCGCGTCAGCCTGATCGGGTGAGGATCTCGCGAAACTCAGTCTCCCGAAGCCGCTGACGGTGCGTGGTTCCGGCTTACCATCACGCCGGCTCAACACTGGGTTCGCGCCAAGAATCATTAACGCTTTGAGGGCTGCTCCTGAAGGCGCCACACCGCTCCGGTGCGTTTGCCATGCCTGCCTGAGAACGGCGGCGAATCCGCCGGCGACTCCCGTCGCCATCGAGGTTCCGCCGTCGTACATGTAGTAAGGCATGGGACTCGCCGACCCCCACCCTTGCAGACGGCTTACTGATGACCGGGGCCCGGGAATGTTTGTTCCAGGCGCACACACGTCAGGCTTGATGCGGCCATCGCTGGTAGGACCGGTTGAGCTGCACAAAGCGATCCGATCCGGTTCACCCGAGATGGGAACGCGACGAGCTGGGCCACGATAGAGTTGCTGCTTCGGGTCGAGATCCCCCCAGGTGCCACGCAACCCAACACCGCTGAGGCAACCAGAGGTTGCTCCCACCGCGATTGCGTTCTTAGCTGAAGCAGGCGCATAGACGCTGCGCTGCTCGAGAACGTGGTCGCCGTCTCGGTCCGTGCCGTCGTTGCCCGCAGCAAAGAGAATAACGGCGTCCTGGTGTTCGTGCAGGAAGAGGTCTGTTTCGTAACTATCGTTGGTGTAGTGTCCCTGAGCGGGATCGCCCCAGGCGTTAATGTGAATGCGTGCGCCCAGGTCGCGCGCTGCCTGAAAGAGTTGCCGCAGATCGAGGGGACGCCCGCTCAGATAGTAGCCCGAAGGCATCTGCGACGAGTATTCACGCTTGATTTCCGTGTATTGCTCAATGGCTTGAAAGACCAGTTCGGCTTCAGGCGCAACCCCTCGGTGTAGTCCACCGCTGAGAGCCCCAGTGCCGACTGCGAGCCCTGCTACGTGTGTGCCGTGGCCTGTATTGAGGTCGGCCGCATTATCGTTTCCAGCCGTACTCTTGAGAAATGGCGTCCACGAAGAATTGATGGGCCAACTTGAAATATCGCGCACGCGACCGCGAAAGTCTGAGTGCAAGCTTTCGTTGTTCGCTCCGCGGTCGAGGCCTGTGTCGGCAACAGCGACAATTTGTCCCTTCCCGCTGTAAGTTGACTGCCACTGGCCATCTCCATTCCCGAGCCCCAGCACGGACTGCATCGTCTCACCCAACGTCACAACGCCTCGGGCAGTATCCACAACTTTCACGCCGACAATGTTGCGCAGTACAGCGGGATCCCCGCTGTAACTAACCCGAATCTTCGATGAAGAACTGGCGAGGATCGGGATGTCGCGCTCACGTAGCTCCGTCTCCACGCTGGCCCGATCTTCCCGCGTAAAACACACAATATCCAAAAGGTTTTCCGCAATCCCGGCGCGTTGTCGATCGGATGATTTCTGTGCCGGCAGGTCGCGGCTGCACTGCTCTTCAAGATACGGCTGCGCGCCGACTATAAACGGGAACGCGGCCTTTATCGCTTCAGCCTTCATACCTTCCGGCAGGCGAATGCATGCTCCGAAACGCGGACACCAGAAGAGTACTCTTACTCCAACTCTCTCGAGCGTTGTGCGCCACTCTGCGGGGACTGGTCCGGCAAAACGCACGACGGTATGCGGGGCATCGCCCAGAACAAATTGCCCCTCAGGAATTTTTAGGGAGACGCCGTGGATTGAGACATATGGGTCGTCGAGTACTTCGTAATCGTTCGCTGGGAGATCTAGCGAGTGCTGGGTGCTGATGAGTAGTCGGGAAGGATAACGATAGATGACTTCAGTCTGCTCCCATCCGGCAACCGACGCGGTCCACTTTTGGTCCACCAGAACATACATGTAAATCACATCCAATCAAGGTTCCTACCCATATATGGATTGAAACTAGTGTTTTGTGTCCTGCGGGAATTCGGCGAGCAGTTGCTTTGGTCCAGCGAGCCACCGAGCTTGAATCCCGGACCGAGCGGAGATCCGAAAAAAGAGTCGTCTAGCTCGAAACGTTTCTTTCGCCTTTTCGCATAGGTAACAAGCAAGACCGCGCGACAAGGCCTGGATCTTCACGCCTTGGAGTCATACTACTTACGTCCTTGGAGGATAAAGATGGCAACAATTCAACAAAACACCGCTCACGAAAAGGTAACGGCCAGAGCACTCGGAGACGCCAAAGGGACGCTCTCACTGAAAAATCTAACAGGCAAGTGGAACAACTGCGACAAGAACACCCGCGGACTAGTGCGTCTCGTGCTCGGCACTAAGGGAAGTTCGTTGACTGTTCAGGGATTCGGCGCGTGCACGCCTACGCCGTGCGACTGGGGTGTCGTTGAGGGCACCGCTTACGGTGAGAGCGTCACCGCGACAGAAGCGATCGCGTTTACGGCCCGTTATGATTTCAGCTTTAAAGAAACCATCGTGACGGGACACCTCGACAATGGCACCTTGATAGTGGAGACCTTCGACAAATTCAAAGACTCAAGCGGTCGTTCCAATTACTATAGCCGGGTGTATCTCTGCCGGTCGTAGTGCAACTCACACTTTGACATTTCGCCAAATCATTTGGTGTCACTGTAGTTACTATCGCTTGGCGAAAGAAGAAGGTCGCTGGAGTTGATCCAGCGACCTTCGTCATATCGTGACAGAACCTTGCCGTACAAGTCCGGAAGAAGATTGATTTGATGGATGAGAACCAGATAATTGCCGTGAGGTATCGGCAACAATCATCGATCATTTAATCTGCTGTGAGATCTCGATATCGCGTTCAAGATCTGCTTCGGTATAGTCGCGGTGGGCGCCAGCTTGCTTCAAAAACGCATCGGTCTCCCAATGCGAATTGAAGCCAAG
This sequence comes from Pyrinomonadaceae bacterium, assembly GCA_035571655.1. Lineage (GTDB taxonomy): Bacteria > Acidobacteriota > Blastocatellia > Pyrinomonadales > Pyrinomonadaceae > PSRF01. The sequence continues at coordinate 19,121 of DATNCH010000301.1, read as the reverse complement.
TAAGCGCTGAACCTCGGCGTGGCTCAACTTGCGATTGCGATAACCTTGTGCAGCCACCGCTTCTAGAGCGATGCGCGAAAGGTCTTCATCAGGCCCCAGGCTGTTCGCAATCTCCTTTGGCAATTCAATAGCTACGTTCATGCGTTATGCTGCCTCGGAAGTAATCTACCACACGAGCAAGGCCTCAAGATCGCTGAACTCCACACCTACTCAGCGACATGGAAGGGAAATGTGCAAGCTGTTAGAGGGATTGGTCGCACAATCGACAACCTTTTCGTTAGACTTTACCGTATTCAGCGCGTAAGTAAAAATACATCCCACGCCCATCGACTTACTTGTGCGCCCTGGTCGTCCTTCACCTTGGCTCTATAACGGAAGTAGTTTCCGTACTCATCCTGCTTCTTGGCTTCCTTATAATCAAGTTCAATCGTCTTGAGGCCAACGCTCTGCAAGCTAGATAACTCTGCTGCTTCCGAGATTCCGTTGTGATTGCGGTCCCGCCACAAAAGCAACGATGAGAAAATGGCATCGCGCGGCGTGATTAGTCCGTCCCCGTTGCCTCCGTTGATTGGCTTATCGTACTCAGCCAAGGCTACAAATCCATTTCTTTGTTGACCAACAGGAGGACCGGGTTGAAATGTGAAATTGCCAAACAATTCAGACCCATCGTCAATAACGCCGTTTCCGTTTCTATCCAAGACCAACCAAGCGTCATCGGAAGATGGCGCTGTCCAGGAAATTCGCTGTGCTGTACCTACGGCTCTAATATCAAAATCAACACCGGCAGCGGCACTGGAGAGTTGGAATCCGTTACCCGCCACGTCAATCAATATTGGCGAGAGGCACGCTACTGAGTCAGGATCACATTCACATGGGTTTGGATTCTCCACCAACATAAAGCCGCAGCCTTCATCGACAGCGCCCGTGCAAGAATGATTCGTCTCCCAGGTTTTTTGTCCAGTATCAACACAGCTCTTTCTTACTTCCACAAAAACAGAAACTCCACAGCGTCTTGTCACTTCTTCAATTTCCTTGTTTACGACAAGGATACTAAATCCACCGGTTGAGCTTGCTATAGAAGGATACTAAATCCACCGGTTGAGCTTGCTATAGGAGGATAGAAATCAGGCCAACAATAGATGCTATCTAAAATTGGAAGGGTCTCACACCGCGATTGCCAACTGCACCTGCCCGCACCTTTAGCTGTCAACTCGTCATAAGCTCCGTCAGGCCAGTTAATATACCAAAGACCGTTTTTACTGAGCGTACTGGAGTTGTCAAAACCACATGCCCCAGTAGTAGTGTCACTTAAGTGCGTGCCAGACGGTGTGCAATCGGTACCGTTTGTGACTGTCACTGTTAAGAAAATGGTTGTAGCGATAAATAAAGCGCGAGTGAGAAGCAGAGGATATTTCATGGGACATCCTTTTGAGGAAAATCTTTAATCTGTGGGATTAGAGTTTTGAGAACAACTTACGAGCTCGGTCCTGTAGTTCTATCAATCCCTCGTCCTGGCGATCAGTTGGCAGCTGTTCGAGGGTTTGAAATCTTCGCAACATCTTTTCTCGTCCCCAATGAAGACCTTTCTTCAAATTTTCGGAAAGGTTGTCGTCCATTGCTGAGGCTGGAACCAATTCCTTTCTGATGATGCGTGCTTCATCTTCACCAGCATCCAAAGCAGCAGTGATATCACCTTTAAGAGCTTTTATATCCTTTCGAGAAAATCCTTCTTTCTCCAGGACCTTAAGCATTCGGTGAATCTGAATTTTCTCGCCCAATCTTTCATCCTTTATTTGCTGTGCTACTTTGGGGTCTCCATCGTTCGTACTACCCTTTAGCAAAACGGTAAGCAGATTTACGGTTGGGAGTTCAGCACCAGGAGACGACCGAGAAAAGGGATAACTCTCCTCAAAAGTCTCACCGGGTTCAATACCGAAATGGATCTCTGAATAAGCGAAATCCTCCTTAACCACCGTGTTGCCAAAATTGATTGCAAAGGCAGTTATAGTGTCCTTGTGGTTATTCTTTAGATGGACCCTTATTTGATTATCCAGGAAGTCGGCCGTCAGTACTTCACCTCCTCTGGTTCGACTTATCACAGTAAGTTCTTGAGGCGACGCCGAAGCACCAGGACTAGACCGGAGCGTATAAGCGAAAAGACCGATTACAGTTAGTGCAATTGTTAAGAGGACAACAAATCGACTAATCATGAGAGGACTCCTTAACGGGGTAAGAGACGAGGCCGCGGTACCGAGGGCGCGGGCGCGGTTGACATGGCCCTTATATACGCCGCACCTGGACCAAAGTCAACCCGCGTAGAGGACCGCTGTCGTTAAGGACGTTGTCCTGTGGGACACTTGATCCTACGTGATGACATTGATATTCGTACAGCGTCGAATTGATTTTTTGGTTGCAGGCAAAAAAGAGAGGCCGCCAGAATTGCTCCCTGGTTTACACTTTAACTGGTGCGTGAAAAATCATGACGATTTTGTTGAGCCGCAATCTTGCGTTTGTGCTCGGTGTTATAACGCCTGTCGCTGAAACTATTCGACGCTGGAGCACATGGCGCGCCGACCCACCTGCCCTCTTCGACGATTATATTTTAGGTGGCCTTCTTCTTTATGGAGCCTGGCGAGTTGGTCAGGATGCCCGCACCGGTCAGCGTTTTTTGGCGGCTGGTTTCGCGTTCATGTGTGGCATGGCTTACTACAGCTTTTTCGGTCAATTACATAACCTGAAAATGGGTGTTCCTGATCCGGCGCCAATTTCATCTACCTGGGTGGCGGTTATAAAGGGCATTGGCTTAGCGTTAGGAGTATTGGGTCTTGTGCTCAGTCTAAGACGACTACCTGATGACGACTAACGCGACCACAGAGAAAGACCGCTGGAGTTAATTATTGTTCGACATGTAGCATTACAAGCCCGCTGATCACCTCGTTACTATTCAGGCTTAGCGAGCTTAAATGAATCGAAGAATTTTGTCGCCCATGACTCCTCAAACCGACCTCGATCCGGAGGCTGAAACGGTCTCGATGTGGTAACCATTATTTGGTAAAGACGCTTTCCAACCGTATAAGATCTCGCTCTAGTGATGCTCCCATCAGCAGCGGTGAGCGTCATCATCCGTCCTGGATGTCCATCGAGGGAAATAGCATTCTGATTTGATACCTTAGCCTTGAAATTTTCTATTATGCGATCGCGTATCGAGTCGAGAACATTGTTGCGTTCGGTTGAGTCTTTCTCCAAGTCCACAACAAAATCTGTATAGCTAACTCGGTATTCGGCTGTGGCGACTAGTACATAATCGCGGGAATCGCATCGGCCCAAGGGAGTATCATACGAGTTATCCTCATCCGAGGGAGTTCCTGGAAACGTTATCGCAAACCCGCCTTGTGTCGAGGAATAAACTCTCCAAGCATCCAGCTTTTCTTCGACAGCGGGCTTGAATGAGTCAGGAACAGCGGGCCTAAAGGAGTCTAGAAACTTTGTGGCCCTCATGTCATCAGACTTACCGGCATCTGTCGCCAGCAATTCTTTGGGAGTAATTACCGTTATTGTATACAGGCGCTGCCCTACCAAATACACATGTTGACGCACAACTCCACCATTTTCCATTGCGATTTTTGTTTTACGGCCTGGATAACCATTTATCGAGGTGTCAGCTTCTTCAAGCAAAGTTATCTTGGTCGTTCGCTGGATTCCGTCGCGTAGTCCGTTTCGTCCTTTGTCGAACAACAGCTTTCGTAGTTCGATATTCTTGTCAAATTCACTCGTTGGAAGATCGAAATAACCAATAGAATAAGAAGCGGTTGTGGTCAGCGTAAACTTGCGGCCAGAAAGTCCTCCAGAAGAATTGTCGGCTTCAACGGGATCACCCGGAAACATTATCCGAAACCGACCGGATTCAGTAAAAAACTCTTTCCACGATTTTGGGTCAGATTCGACAGCCGCAAGTGTGGGCGATTGGACCTCCGTCACGGAGCTTTTCTGCGCTTGGCCGTCATTACCCAAACACGGAAATACACCAGTGGGGCACAAGAGAAGAAGTAACAACAAAAAGCTACGGATAGTCATGGCAGATTTGTGGGAAGCGATAGCCATGGGTGAGCCTCCGGTATGAGGATGCGAGAACAACGTGTTTATAGCATATGGACGTGCTTTTGGAAAAAAGGATGCGACATTCGGAGAATGGCTGTCGCTAGTGCTAGATGAATCGGAGTGAAAGTCGGCGAAGATTATCTCGCAAAAGACAAAAGGGGCGACAAGTTCTATCCGCCCTCGTAAATATCGTGGTAGCCCACAGTGGACAATCTTCGCAACTTGTTCTTAACGCCGCCAGCAGAAATGCTAAACTTCTTACAACGGTTGCGAGAAGTGCTTTAGGGTGACGTTAGCCTAGAGTCTTTGCAGCTCTATAAATAATCTTCGCCCTGAACGCGCGCGCTCAGCCGCGCCGTTCTTGATGCGTTCAGCGAAGGGTTAGGCCTCACCTTTCTGAATGTGGAGTTTGGTAGAGGACGATGTCGGATCAAAGGTTTCCTCCCATTCTTTTTTGAATTTCGAATTGGATTGCTTGATGCTCTTGCCATCGCTATACGCCTCGGGAAGAGGGTAAATACTCGCGGCCGCTACCTCTTTAATCTCTTGCGAAATCTCATCAAGTAAGTTGAGTAAAGGCCCTAGTTCGCTTTCCACGTTGCTCGAGTTGGCGCATCGAAGCCGAAGCGTCTCAAGGCGTCGCATTGCATGGGAGTACCCGGCGTAAGAGGCCATGTGCGAGGCGGCCTGTTTCGGGTGTGCAAGGAAAGCCGAGAGAGCGGATGCGGTTGCTAATGCAAATAGGATGATAGCCGAGAAAACTATTACGAAGAGCCCTGAGGACCCCGATAGTGTTCCAAACATGGTAAATGCGCCTAACTTCGAGGCGCCACCCGCCAGCGCCGCCAAACTCGCAAACGCCGTAAAACCCGACGCGGCGATCCCCCAGAGCACGCCTTGGCGTCGATGATATTTCGAGGACGAATAATGAGCGAAGGCGCGCGTTTCAACTTCCAGTTGATATTCGGAGAGCAATTGCAGGAGGGCGTGCATCGAGAACTCCTTCGCTAATATCGTGAGGCCTAACTATGTGTATCCTGGTCGAGATAAAATCGGGAAGCGATGTTAGCCCTTCGTTTCTCTTACGTGTAAAGAGCCACTCCATTCCGCCAATCTTTTTGTTCGGTTCAAGACGCGCCTGTAAATCATCGTCGTTTCAACCTGCTTGTGTCTTGCACTTCCGTTATTGAGTATGAGATTCATCAGCGCCTGAGGAACATTTCGTGAACGATACGCAATTGCTAGCACCGGTCCACCAGCACTGTCAATAGCACCTCATCACACAACGTCGCTACAGTAAGGGATGGGTTCCGGAAAAAATCGGCCTTGCAAAAGGACTCAAGCCGCATCCGAACTTCACCGCCGCCTTCCGCCAATCGCTGGATGTACTTGCAATTACGAACACGGCCTTGGCAAAAGAAAAGGCCGCCGGAGTTAATTCCAAGCGACCTTCGTCAATATCGTGGCAGCGCATACGGGACTCGAACCCGTGATCTCTGCCTTGAGAGGGCAGCGTGTTAACCGACTACACCAATGCGCCGCAGCGGACTGGAATTATAGGTGCCCGGACATCGCGGAGGCAAGTTGAGCACCGAGCGGCTCGGACTCTCATGGGAACTCGACAGTCATGAATATTTGCTTCGCCAGTGCTACGTCAGCACGCTCTTTACAATGCGCTGACATCCGCACAAGCATCTCGCCCTGCGCGTCATAGATGCGAAATTCTGCCTCGTATTTGTAAACACTTGCCGGCTCCGCCCAGCGCCAACTCTGCACGACAGCCTTCCTGCCGTTAAGTTCCATTCTTTCCTTCTCATACTCGAACTGCTTTGCCAGGTATGACGCAGCGTATCGCTCCTCCCACGATGAATACTCTGCGTAAAGCCGCATTCCGTTGTTGGAAAAAGATCTGCCCCATGATGCTTCTATGCTCACTTCGTTACCGCTCACGTTCATGCTCTTCGGAACATAAAAGGAGAACAGCCCATCGGCGGTAATCTTTTCCCAGTCCGCGGGGATTTGCGGAACTACTACTCTCGCAACTTCCGCTTTTCGGACACTTAACACTTGCGTCAATATCAGTCCGGGTGTTTGCTCGTGCTTGGGACGCCAAAGCGCAGCCACACCGACACCAATCGCGAAGGTTAGAACTGCCACGCATACACCGAAGCCAAATTTTTTCATTTCGAGAAGATTCTACCAGACTATTCTACCGACTCAGAATCGAGAGATAGGCGCGCCATGGGCCGACCGCGTCGCCATATTGCTTCGACATTACTCGGACGATCTGAGCGATGTGGCCCAGATCGTGGACCACCCACGTCGCCAGGAGCTCGCCGAGAGTCACCATACCAAGCTCCGGGTGTTTTCCACGCTTCGACAGTGACTCAGGTGTCAGGTCCATCTGATCTAACTCGCGCAAATTCTCACCGCGCAAGCGCTCGAACGTCTCGAGTAGTTGGCCCAACGACCTCCCTCTCGACTTCTCAAACATCGCGAACCGATCGAATGGTTCGAACGAACGGTTTTCGCCGTCCGCGAGAATGATCTTCGCTCGCGGTATCCAATCCGTATCCTCGCCGTGGATGAGATGGCCGACCACATCAAAAGGACTCCACGTGTCAGGGCCTTCATTGTGCACGATCCACGCGTCGGGAAGATCGCCGAGCAGCGAATTCAACGTCGCAGGTGTACGTTGCAGTACACCTTTGGCTTGTTCTAATTGGAATTCCATAGATTTATGCTACGGCTAAATTTGCTATACTGCACGCGTTTGAGCATCCCCATCGGCCGCGATTACTGATAAGTCGTCTATGCCAAAGTCCGGAGTTGTTGGCGACCACACCGCGCGCGAACTTCCCCACCGCTTTTTCTTTTTAACCTGCAAACGGAGCGCGTCATGAACATTGTTGTTTTGCGGGAAACGCAAGAGGGTGAAGCACGCGTCGCGCTCATGCCGGAATCGATCAAGAAACTGGTGGCGCTCGGAGCGTCAGTGCAGGTCGAAAGTGGCGCAGGGCTGAGCGCCGCGCGCACCGACGACGACTACCGCGAAGCAGGCGTTGAAGTGAGTCGCGATCGCGACGCACTGCTAAACAACGCCGACGTGCTCGCGGCTGTAAATCGCCCGCCAGAAAATGATTTCGCACGAATGAAACGCGGCGCGGTTGTTATCGGATTTCTGCGTCCACTCGACGAACCATCCGCACTACTGCCGGCAGTCGATCGTGGCGTCACGACGTTCTCAGTCGAGTTGATTCCGCGCATCACGCGAGCACAGGCAATGGACGCGCTTTCATCGATGGCTACCGTCGCAGGTTACAAGGCCGTGTTGCTCGGCGCCGCGCACATTCCGCGAATGTTTCCGCTGCTGATGACTGCTGCCGGAACCGTACCACCCGCGCGCGTGCTGGTCCTGGGCGCGGGCGTTGCCGGACTACAAGCGATTGCAACTGCAAGACGCCTCGGCGCAGTGGTCGAAGGTTACGACGTACGCGCCGCTGCCGGCGAACAAGTGAAATCGCTCGGCGCGAAGTTTCTCGAAGTCGATCTCGGCGGGATCAAAACCGAGGATGCGGGCGGCTACGCAGTCGAGCTCTCCGACGAAGCAATGAACCGCGGACGCGCGCTGATTGCCGAACACGCGAAAACCGCGGATGTGATCATCACGACAGCACAAGTCCCGGGCCGGCGTGCACCGCTATTGATCACACAGGAAGCCGTCGAGGGCATGAAGCGCGGTTCGATCGTTATCGACCTTGCGGGAGCGACCGGCGGAAACTGTGCGCTGTCGCAGCCGGACGTGACTGTCGAACGTGACGGCGTAACGATTCTCGCGCCGACAAATCTGACGGCCACTGTTCCGGTGCATGCAAGTCAGCTTTACTCACGCAACATAACTTCATTCCTGTCGCTGCTGATCAAAGACGGCCAATTGCGGATCGACATGAGCGACGACGTCGTTGGCCCATCCTGTGTGACGCACGACGGGCAGATCGTCAACCAGCGAGTGGCAACAAGCCTTTCACAGCCCACCAGATAAACCATGACATCAGACACTTTAATCTCCGCGCTTTACGTCTTCGCGCTGGCGGCGTTTCTTGGGTATCAGGTGATATCGAGGGTTCCGCCGCTGCTGCATACACCTTTGATGTCGGCGACGAATGCGATCTCGGGCATCTCGCTCGTGGGTTCAATCGTGACCGCCGGTGCGAATTACAGCACGGTCAGCACGATCCTCGGCGTCGTCGCCGTGGCCTGCTCGACGACGAATGTTGTCGGTGGTTTCGTGATTACCGATCGGATGTTGAAGATGTTCAAGAGGAAAGATTTGGTGAAAAAGGACTAGAGCTTGCTGAAAACCTACTTCATCGAATTCAGCTACCTGCTCGCGTCGATCCTCTTCATCCTCGGATTGAAGGGGTTGAGCCACCCCGAGACCGCGAAACGCGGTATGCATCTCGCCGAGTTTGGCATGTTGATGGCCATCATCGGCACGCTGATGCACCACGATATCGTCACCTACACGTGGATCCTCATCGGCCTCGCGGTTGGCTCCGTCGCCGGACTCGCAATGGGCGTTTGGGTTCCAATGACCGCGATGCCGCAACGAACCGCGCTCTCCCACGCGTTTGGTGCGTTCGCCGCAGCCCTCGTCGGCATCTCCGAATTCTTCAAACACGGCGGACACCTCGAACCAGTGATGATGGGCGCGCTCGGTTTCGAAGTCATGCTCGGTTCACTCACTACGACCGGAAGCTTGCTCGCCTTCGCAAAATTGCAAGGGCTCGTGCGCGGCACGCCCATGACTTACAAGGGGCAGAATATTTTCAACATGGCGCTGCTCGCTGTGACGGTCGGAATTTTCATCTACCTGATCGTCATGCCGGGTTCGATGCCGCTGTTCTTTACGATGGTGGGCCTCGCGTTCGTCTTCGGCCTGTTGCTGGTGATGCCGATCGGATCGGCAGACATGCCTGTCGTCATGTCGCTGTTGAATTCGTATGCAGGTCTCGCTTCGGCGGCGACGGGATTTGTACTGTCAAACAAGGTGCTGATCATCGCCGGCACGCTCGATGGTTTTTCGGGTTTCATCCTTTCGATCCTGATGTGCCGCGCGATGAATCGCTCGATCACGAATGTCTTGTTTGGCGCGTTCGGTAGTGCAGCGACAACGGGCGCCGCGGGTGAGCAACAGGGCTCGATGCGTGAAGTCGGTCTTGATGACATTGCTACGCAACTCGCCTATGCGAATAAAGTTATTTTCGTCCCCGGTTACGGACTCGCAACAGCACAGGCGCAACATGCCGTACGCGAACTCGCAGACGTGCTCGAAAAGCGCGGCGTCACAGTGAAATACGGAATCCATCCCGTCGCCGGCCGCATGCCGGGACACATGAACGTGCTGCTCGCAGAAGCGAATGTTCCGTATTCATCACTTTACGAACTCGAGCAGATCAATCCTGAATTTCCGACTACCGACGTCGCGGTCGTGATTGGAGCGAACGACGTCGTCAATCCCGACGCACGGGACAATCCGGGAAGTCCAATCGCAGGTATGCCGATCCTGGAAGTCGATCGGTCGAAGTCAGTGGTGGTCTTGAAGCGTGGCCAGGGCAAAGGTTTCTCAGGTCTGGAGAACCCTTTGTTTTTTAAGCCGGTAACAGGCATGCTCTATGGCGACGCGAAAGACACGTTGACTCGGCTGGTTCAAGCCGTGCAACACGCGTAACAACCTGGCCCAGGCCACAAAGAGGCACATAACACTGATGCGAAGATTTTTATCCGCACTCCTGGCGAGTTTACTCGTCACTACATTACCCGCAACTTACGCACAACGCTCGGCTGAGAAGCTGAAGAAGGCTCCGGCGAGCGTAACTACTCAACGCGCTGTAGACGCAATTACACAAAATGAAATGAGGGCGTACCTGACGTTCATCGCGTCCGACGAGATGGAAGGGCGCGACACGCCTTCGCGTGGACTTGACCTGACGGCAAAGTTCCTGGCGATGAATCTCGGGCGCTGGGGCTTCAAACCAGCCGGCGATGACAACAGCTTTTTCCAACATATCGACCTGCGTCGCGATCGTACTGACAGCGGTCAAACAAAAGTCGAATATCTCGGACGCACACTCACTTCCGGAACCGATTATCTTCCGGCAGGTGGCTCCGGAACTGTTTCCGCTCAGATCGTGTTTGCAGGCACTGGCTGGTTTGTGAAATCGAAAGAGATCGATGCCTACAAAGGTATCAATCCAGCAGGAAAGATCGCAGTCATCTTCGGAACACCAAACGTGCCACCGCGCGGTGTGTCGCGCGCTGATTTCGGCAAGCAGGGCGAAGACTTCATGAACCCCAACGACTACGCGCGGAGCAAAGGCGTGGTCGGTCTGATCTACGTTCCGGATTTTCAATACCTCGCGAACTGGCAACGCAACCGGACGCGAATCATGGAACGCGGCTTAACCGTCGTCGATAAGTTCCAGGCATCGACGAGCTCGCCGCTGCCTTCGATCGTGATCTCTCCCGAGGTTGCAAACTCGATATTCGCTGGTGAGATACAGTCAGCGACCGGAATCTTCAACGCGTCGTATGGAAGTAACCTGCCCGCGCCGTTCGTTATGAACACTCAGAAAACGATCACGATGAGTGTCGCAAACAACTCGGAGATCGTTCCCACACAGAACGTCGTTGCGGTTTGGGAGGGCAGTGATCCGGTTTTGAAGGCTGAATACGTCGCGGTTGGCGCGCACTACGATCACGTAGGTCGCGGTTGTCCGCCGGTCGGTGAGGACACGATCTGCAACGGCGCCGACGACGACGGCTCAGGCACGACGGCGTTGCTGACTATGGCCGAGGCACTGGCGAAAGCACCGACGCGACCAAAGCGCTCCATACTGTTTGTGTGGCATGCGGGCGAGGAGAAAGGACTGTGGGGGTCGCGGTATTTCACCGAATACCCAACCGTGCCGCTCAATCAGATCGTCACGCAACTCAATATCGACATGATCGGGCGAAGCAAGAAGGAAGGCGACACGAATCCACGTAACAAGGAACTAACCGGGCCCGATGGTGTTTACGTGATCGGCTCGACGATGATGAGCACCGAATTAGGAGAGCTGGTGAACAGTGTGAACAAGTCGTACCTGAATCTGACGTACGACACGAAGTACGACGATCCGAACGATCCGAATCGCTTCTTTTCGCGTAGCGATCATTACAACTACGCGCGCAAGGGTATCCCGATCGTTTTCTTCTTTGACGGAGTTCACGAAGACTATCACCGTCCGGGCGACACGGCGGACAAGATTGATTACGTGAAGATGGAGAAGATTACGCGGACGATCTACATGACGATGTGGGAGGTTGCGAACCGGCCCACGAGAGTGAAAGTTGATAAGCCTTTGCCGGCGCAGAGATTCAGCATGTAGAGCCACAAAAAGGCACAAAAGGACACAAAAAGAGGAACGCAAAAAGTTTCTTGTATTCATTTTGGGCTTTTTGTGGCAAGTAATTTTCGATAGGCTTCGGCGCGTGAGAGTCCTAACTCACGCGCCGCTTTTTTTAGCGCCGCGCGGTGGTCCATGCCTTCCTCTTCGAAGCGATCGACTAAAGCAGCGATGCTTGATTCAGTTTTGACGGTCGTATCCGCGATCACGTTGCGATCGATCAACAGCACGATCTCGCCACGCGCTTTGTCGCCGTCTTCGAAGTAGCTCGCGAGTTCGCTCAGACGTCCACGCTTGATCTCTTCGTGAAGTTTTGTCAGCTCGCGTGCCACGACAGCATCGCGTTCGCCGAGGATTTCGTACGCGTCTTTTAGTGTCGTCGCGAGACGGTGAGGCGCTTCGTAAAAGATCAAGGTGCCTGGCACTGTTCGCAGTTCGCTGAGGCGCGTGCGCCGCGCGTTCGTTCGTGAAGGCAGAAAACCTGCGAAGAAGAACTCGTCTGTTGGCAGACCCGCCGCGATCAAAGCGGAGATCAACGCACTTGGACCAGGCACCGGCACGACCGCCACGCCGTTCTCGATCGCTGCGCGCACAAGACGGTAACCCGGATCGCTGATCGACGGAGTACCGGCGTCAGACACAACCGCGATGTCGCTTCCCTGCTTTAGCTGATCGACGAGTTGCGGGGTGCGTTGTTGCTCGTTGTGTTCGTGATAGCTGACGGTTTTTGTCGTGATGCCGTAATGCTGGAGCAGCTTGTGTGTGTGACGCGTATCTTCACACGCGATCAGGTCGACGTCTTTGAGAATCTGAAGCGCGCGATGCGTGATGTCCGCAAGGTTGCCGATCGGAGTCGCTACGAGATAGAGAGTGCCAGACATAAGAAAACAGGATTACAAGACTAACAGGATGGTCCTGTCAATTCCTGTAATCCTGTCTGATGGCAGGTTACGAGCAGATTCGATGCGGGTCAATTACCGAGGGAATGGAATTCGTCTCCACCAGTCGTCGTTGCGGTTGCGGTCCCGGTTGCGGTCTCGGTCGCGGCGGTAATCGTCATCGCGGCCATAACCACCACCGTTGTAGCCAAATCCGTAGACGTTGCTGATGAATTGCAGCTCCTGCTGGATCTGGTACCACTGCGATCCGTTATTAAACCGGCCGACGACGCGATCGAGTTGCTGACCTTCCTGGAGCACTCTCCGTGCTTCATTGGCACTGCGATCCAGGTCGCGGCCATTGCCGACTCTCGATTTCAGATTGCCTACAGAATCACGGAACCTATGAATCTGATCGTTGATGCGATCTTCGCGGTCGCTGCCATTGGCCCTGCTTCGATCGAGGGTGCGGTCCATGTCGCGTTCAAAATCTTTTGCAAGGCGATCGAGCCGGTGGACGGAGTCGCGCAGGTCGCGGCCGTCATAACGTCCGTAATCTCGATTGTCGCGATTGTCTGGGTACCGATCCTGGGGGTAGCGTCCCCATTGTGCGGACGCTGCAACGGGCAAACTGAGCGCCAGGATTGCTGCAGCGAAAATTGAAAACTTCAGTGTGTGTCGGTTCGTCATTTCTTTCTCTTCTCCTCGGTGTTCCTGGGTCTCACTGTCCCCTGCGGCGTCATTGGCAAGTGCCGTGCCCGTTTAAAAACCCGCGATTTTTTGAGGGGAAAGGCGGTGCTCAACGCGGAATGGTGTAGAGACTGACGAAAACGTTATTAGCCACAAAAGGCACATAAAGCGCAAAACAGTTACTGAAACTGATTTCTACTTTTGTGTCTTTTGTGCCTTTTTGTAGCTAGATCAGTGTTTATCGAGGAGGATCGCGATGTGGCGGCGGAGGTCCGATTCGTGAAGTTCGAAGGGTTTGGTCGAGAGCGATTTCCAGGTCGGGGCTCCTGCCTTTGACCTGGTCAATAACAGTTCCTGACTCGCGTGTCGAAGTCCCATGTGGCGGATGTTGGCGTTCGCGAGACCACCACCACGCACGAATCCATCGCGCGGCGTTCGGGGCCAGCCCGCTTCGACGTAAAGAGTGCGAACACCGTTGATGAGCGTGAGGAGATGGCCAACCATCGTCGCCGTTCCGACCGGAAAACGGTGGCCGTCTTTCGTCGAGATTTGAATGCTCGCCCCGGCGCGGTTCGCTTCACCTGCAAGCGTCGTAAATCCGGCGACCAGCCAATCGACTCCCGCTTTGCGAAGCAGGTCGTTGGAATTCCTTAACGCGAGATACTCCGCCATATCTCTGCGGCCTGCGAGACGCGCTCGTTGTTCCGCTTCAGACAACGCGGCTGCCCACGCTTCATCTAGTTCGCCCATATTCGTTTGCGATGGTATCATGAGCGCCGAACCGTCCCCCACATATCCGGTGCGGAACCCAATCGACATGACCCCATCATATCGAATCATAAAAGACCTATTTACAGTGCTTCCCGCGATCAGTCTGTTTCTGCTGATCTGCGCAAACCCGCTCGCTCAATCAAACAAATTACCCGCACCGACCGGTCACGTCAGCGATTTTGCCGGAGTCATCGACGCACAAACGAAAACCAGGCTCGAAAGTCTTCTCCAGAAGGTAAAAGAGAAGAGCAAGATCGAATTGTATGTGGCCGTCGTCGACTCCACTGGCGAACAGGAGATTTCGACTTTCTCGCAACAGCTCGCAAGGGAGTGGAACATCGGCGCACAAACCAGCCGCACCAGGACTCTTCTGCTCGTGGTTTCCTCGGCAACGAAAACCGCATTCACTCAATCGAGCCGCATCGCGCGACCTTCATTGCCCGAAGGCGTGTTGGGCGAGATGTCGTATCGAATGCAGAGTTTGTTGAGTGAAGGACGCTTCACAGAAGCTGTCGATAGTGGAGTGCATGTTTTTGCAAATGCACTCGCCGAGAAGTTTGCTTTCAATGTCGCTGAACTTGAAGGAGCGGCGGTTGCGGTTAATAGTCCGGAAGTCGGAACAGAGTCATCGGCAGCTGTTCGCATCAGCACGACCGGTGACCAGAAGACTCGGCCGAGAACAGTTAGCAAAGCGACGCCGGAAGCAACACCGCAGGCAACACCGGAAGCAACGCCTCCGCCTGAGACACCCAAAACCGAACCGTCGCCAATCGAAACTCCAGTCGCCGAGAGCACGCCCGCGGAGTCTCCAAAGCCGGATCCAGTTGCCACTGAATCTCCAAAGCCGGAAGTTACACCAGCGGAAACACCGAAAGAGACCGCAAAAGAAACACCCACTACCACGAATCCAGAACGCAGGAAAGCAACGGCCACGTCGCGCATCACTCCTGTCAGAAAGAAAACTCCAGAGCAGTTGCGCGAGCAGGAACTCGACGAGATCGACGAAGTCGAACTGACATTGACGCTTCCATTGGACCAGCGCGAGGCGAAGTTAAAACAGTTTCTCGATACTCATCCGAATTCAAAATCCAGACCACGTGCGACTGAATTGCTTATCAGCACCTATGCCGGCATGGGCGATCAGAAGTTGAAAAACGGAGACAGCGTCGGCGGCGTTTTTTTCCTGCTTCGCGCCGTCGACGAAGCCGATCTCAACATCTCTGACGAACTCTTCTCGGGAGTCATTTCCCAGATTCCGACGAACCTCTACATGCGAGGCGAGAAAGAAGCAGCATTCAAGACCGCGCAAAATATCGAAGCGAAGTTTGGAACCACTGCGAAACGCCTGGTCGCCCTGGCAGGGTTTTACATGGGAATCGAGCGAGCAGACGAAACGATCCGGCTTGCCGAGAACGCGATCAAGCTTGCGCCCGATCTCGCCGAAGCACATCGCATGCTGGCAGCCGGTCTGCACATTTCACTTCGCCTCGACGAAGCCATCGCGGAGTACAAACGTGCGCTCGAGCTCGATCCATCGTCGAAGGCTTCGCGCGCCAGTCTTGCGGATCTCTCGCGCGCGACCGGGAAGACTGAAGAAGCACTCGCACTCTACAACGAACAGCTCACAGCAGATCCAAAAGACCGTGCAGCACGCGCCGGCAAAGTGATATCGCTGCTCGAACTCGGTCGCACTGACGAAGCGAATAGCGCGCTCGAATCAGCATTGGCCGCCGAGCCACGCAGCCTGACTTTGCTTGCCGGCACAGCCTATTGGTTTGCAGCGCACAACAATAATGAGAAGGCTCTGGAGCTGGCCCGAAAGGCTGTCGACGTCGAGCGACGGTACACGTGGGCGCAGATCGCGCTCGCACGTGCAATGTTGGCCCAACAGCGCCCGCTCGATGCAGAACGCGCCATTCGTTTCGCGCGTCAGTATGGAAAGTTTCCGACTCTGAGCTACGAACTCGCGAACGTGCTGGCGTCGATGGGACTTTACGAAGAAGCAGTCGACGCCCTGCGCGAATCGTTCACGATCAAGGATGGTCAGATTCAGACCTTGCTTGCCGGACGCGTGCAGGCTGGCGACGCCGGTTTTCTCGAACTACTCGCGCCTGAGCGAAAGGCCGGCATTTACCAACCCACTTCACCAGACACTCCCGCAAACGCAAAAATGTTGAAAGCGCTGCTTGCTTTCAACACTGCCATCACACCGTCAACCGAAGGCGAGAAGATCAACGAAGCAACCGCCGTTGCAACCGCGAAGGAGTTCGCGTCCGGCGACGACAGCATGCGCGCTTACCGGCAGGTCTACGCGGCGAGTCGTCTGCTTCGAAATGGAATCGGAATGGACGCGGTGTTGGAACTTGTCGCGGAGGCAAGAAAGGCTTCGGATGAAGCGCTGAAGGTCCCGCTTGTAACACTGGCTGTGCAGGCAGACGAGTTCCGAGACCTGCGTGCGAGATCGATTAGCGCGGGTGTTGTGCCTGACGTTGCAGACGCTCCGCAGGAAGTGATGGCTAACCTTCTGAAAGGGCGCCTGGAAGATCTTCACGGGTGGGCCCTGTTCCATCAGGAGAAGCACACCGAGGCGATCGCTCATTTGAAGCAGGCGGCGGTGATTCTGCCGGCGGAAACTCCTGCATGGCGAACCGCGTTGTGGCATTTGGGCGTCGCGCAGGAGCAATCCGGAGAAAAGGAACTGGCGCTCGAATCGTATCTCAGGAGCTATCGTGGCGGACCGGTTGAGTCTGTGCGACGCACAGAGATTGAACGACTCTATCGCAGCATCAACGGCTCGCTTGACGGACTCGAAGACAGGATCGCAGGAACAGGACCAACTGCATCCAACAGCGGCACGACGGCGACGACGACGGCGACGGCACCTAATCCGGAACCAACACCGACCGAAACTCCAAAATCAGATCCGCCTCCTGATACTCCCGCTCCGGCGGCTTCGCCCACTCCTGATGCAACTGCGCCTGCGCCTGATGCCTCTCGGCCGCTGTCAGACGAGGACCTTCAGAACGCGGCAAAGCGTCTTCGGTCGAATGTAAAGATCGCCGGACGCATCCTGGATGAAAACAAGGTCGGACTAGCTGACGTCGTCGTGGTGTTGATTAGTCCTTCAGGCGCGGTAATGGCGGCGACGACGGATAACGAAGGTAATTACTCGTTCACGGTCGCGCCATCGCAAAAGACTTACAGAGTTATACCTTCAAAGGGCGGCTACACCTTCGCTCCCATCGACCGCACATTCGCAGGACTTTACGACGATCAGAAAGAGATCGACTTCCAGGCGTCGAAACCGTGACACGGAGATGGGGCGACGCGGAGACGGGGTGACGGGGAGACGGGGTGACGCGGAGACGCGCTGACGCGGAGACGAATTGATATATCTCCGCGTCACCGCGTCTCCCCGTCTCCCTGTCTCCCCATCTTCTGCGGCTCCAGCCAACCGCCTGTGGCTTCTTACCATCCAAACCCCTCGACTGTATAATCGTTCGCGGAAAGCCATGAAAAGAATAAAGCTCATTTTGCCCGGCATTATGGCCGTTTTAGCCGTGCTCACGCTGGCCCTCCCTGCAAGGTCGCAGCAGCCCACTCCTCAGCAAACCGCCGGTCGTTTTGATGTAACTCATTACCGCATTGAAGCTCAGATCATCCCGGAACAGCACCTTCTACGCGCCGGCGCTGACGTGACATTTGTGCCACAGGACGCGACGCGCTCCGTGGTCTTCGAGCTCAATGGCTCGTTGAAGGTTGAAAGCATCGAGAAGGACGGAAAAGTTCTGACGGGAGTGGTTCAGGACCCGGTCGGAGTCGGCTCGCTCGGACCGAGCGTTCGCATCGACCTCGGTTCGGTTGTGCCCGCGAATCAGCCCGTGACACTGCGAGTTCGCTGGAGCGGCGCGCTCATCAATCCCGAAGGCGGACCGCTCGCGACGAAGCGACTGGCCTACGTCGGCTCGGAAGGTACTTACCTGATGTATGCCTCGCGCTGGTTCCCGTTTCACGATTATGCCGCCGACCGCGCCACGTCTGACATCACCTTCATCGTTCCTACAGGTTTGCAGGTTGCCGGCACGAGCGACGATCCGATCGTGGCCCAGCCAGCCCCGAAAGAAAACGCCGTTCGTTATCGCTTCGTACATCGCCAGCCTGTTTTGATTGGAAACTTTGCCGCCGGACAGTACATCAACCGCAGCCTGCGATACGGCAATTATGATCTTCAGTTGTACGCGATGCCGGGCAGTGAAAAACGGCTCGAAGTGTTTGCCGAACTTACGGGTCGCGTGCTCGAGTTTTATAGCAAGCGATATGGTCCAGCGCTCTTCGGTAACCGCCTCGTGGTGGTTCAGATCGACGACGAGAGTCTCGACACTTATTCGGGTCCGGGAATCATCTTCCTGTCGAGCAAGATGTTCGACTCCGCGAGACCTGTACCTGAAGACAAGATTCAGAGAGAGATTGCTTACCAGTGGTGGGGACAGACTGTCGGGCTCAAATCGTTCGACGATGCATGGCTTTCGCAGGGTCTCGCCGAATGGAGCGCGTTCGCGTATCGCGAGACAACGTTGAGCGCGGGCGGCCTTGATTCCGCGCAACGCGAGCAACAGGAACGTGCCTTGACGTTCGAACAAACAGCATCGATCGCACGCGCGCCCAGCGCGCTCGACGACCAGTCAGCAGCGTATCAATCGATCGTGTTTTACAAAGGCTCGATGGTCTTTCGCATGCTGCGCGAGACGATGGGCAAAGACAAGTTTGATCAACTGCTCGCAACTTACGTGCAAAACTTCAAAGGCAAGAACGCGTCGATAGACGACTTTGAACAACTGGCGACGAAGATTGCAGGCGAGAACATGCGCTACTTCTTCGCGCAATGGGTAGAGGGAACAGGCGTTCCGGAGTTCACGGTCGATTATCAGATCATTCGCACGCGCGCGGGTAAGTTCCGCACGCGCGGAACTGTGAAACAGAATCTCGAGTCGCTGCGCATGCCGGTCGAGTTGCTGCTGAGAGCGGAAGGCGACAACGCCCAAAAGATAGTTCGTATTGAAGGGAAGAGTGAAGACTTCGACTTCGAGTCGAACGGTCAGCCGATCGAAGTGGTCGTAGATCCGAATAACAAGATCCTCCGCATGTCTGATGACTTGCGAGTTTCGATCATCGCGCGACGTGGAATCGAGCAGATGAAGGAAGGGATTTACTCGGAAGCGCAGCAGCAGTTTGAGGC
>DATNCH010000300.1:0-11204 GCA_035571655.1 Pyrinomonadaceae bacterium | reverse complement strand
CGCTTTCGCGAGGATCAGTTCAATGCGAACTTCGACCTCCAACTGCGCGATACGCACACGCTGTCGTTCAAACACTTCTTCGCTCGTAATCCGATGTTTCAGTCGAACTTCAACTTCGCTGCACTCGGCAACGGACCAACGCAGTTGCCCGGTGCGGGTGCGGACTTGACTATCGTGCAAGGGCTTAACTCCATCACTGACACTTACGTTTTCAGCTCAAAAGTAGTGAATCAAGCCCGCTTTGGATACTCGCGCCTGCGCAATACGTCGACACCTGAAGAACCATTCACGGGCGCTGAGCTCGGTATCTCGAGTCCTTTGCAAAATCTTTTTCCGGGAATGCCGACGCTGGTCGTAACCGGACTCTTCACTTTTGGTCCCTCACCTTTCGCGGATCAGTCGTCGCGGATTAACGCTTTTACAATCAGCGACACGCTGTCGATCCTCGCCGGCAGTCATCGCCTGCGAATGGGTGGCGAGTACAGACACTCGCAGCTCAACTTCTTTTTCAACGCCTTTTCCTCGCGGCCAGATCAATTTCGCGAGCTTCAACGATTTTCTGATCGGCAACGGCGTTTCGCTCATCGGTTCCGGTGTTTTCGATCGCTCTAATCGCACCAACGATCTCGGCGCGTTTTTACAGGACGACTGGAAAGTCAACGCTCGTCTCTCGCTCAATCTCGGCGTTCGTTACGATTTTTACGGCTTCCCGTACGACACGCGTGGCCGCCTCGTCAATTTTCTGCCCGAGCAGTTTCGACAAGGAACGCCGGCCGCCCCCGCCGCTCCTCCAAATGGTTTTGTTCAAGCCGCAGGGGGAACGCTCGCAGGAGTTCCCGAAGTTTCGAAGACTCTCGTTCCCAGTGATAGGAACAACATCTCGCCGAGAGTTGGTTTTGCATTGCGTCTGAATGATGCGGGTTCACTCGTCCTGCGTGGTGGTTACGGAATCTACTACGATCGCTTTTCCGCGCGTTATGCAAACACGCAATTGCTGAATTACCCGTACTTCGCTCTCGCGGTTGGCCTACCCGGCATCTTGCGAACGTTTGCAAACCCATTCATTCCCGTGCCGCAGCCGGGCGCTTTTCCGCTTACGCCGACAATTCCGTCGCCGCTCTCGCCGTTGTCGCCGATCATCGGTGTACCGATCAGCGGTCTCTTCGCCGATCCCGAATTGAGCACACCTTACGTCCAGCAATACAACACGAATGTCCAGTGGGAAGTGTTCAAAGACTACCTGCTGGAGGTCGGTTATGTTGGATCGAAAGGGACGAAGTTGTTGCAGGTCATCACTCTCAACCAACCGGTCTACAATCGCGCGGCGAATGTTTTTGTGGCGCCGTTCGGTCCAGCGCTGTCGACGCAGAAGATGACAGCGGGCGGTATGCAGCAAGCCCAGACCTCTTCAAACTCGCGTTACAACTCGCTACAGATCAGCATGACAAAGCGCTTCAGCGACGGTTTGCAATTCCTCGCCGCGTACACGCTCGGCAAGTCGCAGGACTACTACTCCGGCGGTCCACTGAACGAACTGATACCAGTTCCCGGTGATCACCTGGACTGGAAACTCAACTATGGACCATCCGATTACGATCGGCGCCATCGCTTCGTCACCAGTTTTGTTTACGACTTGCCGAAGGCGTTGCAGCATTGGCAGGTTAACGGAATCCTCACCTTGCAAACAGGCACGCCGTTTTCGATCGTCGACTTCCCAAACAACTTCATCATTCAACGCGCCAATTTCGCGGCCGGTGGCGGCGCTGTTCTGACGTCCGGAAGCACAGAGTCGCGCTTGAACCAGTTTTTCAATACGCCGGCTTTTGTACCATCGAGACCGATAATCAGCGGCGGCAATCTCGGTACGCCCAACAACCCGACATTCGATCCAAACCATCCTTTTGGAAACACGCCGCGTAATTTCCTTTATGGACCAGGGCAGAAGAATCTCGACTTTTCCGTCGTGAGATTTATTCCGATTACAGAAACTGTCCGTGGCGAATTTCGCACAGAGTTTTTCAATCTCTTCAATTGGACCAACTTCGCGAATCCAAACAACAACATCGCAGTGCCGGCGACTTTCGGGCGGATCACTGCGACGAGTTCAGGCCCTCGCGTCGTGCAATTCGCTTTTAAGTTGGGTTTCTAAGAGGTTTGATAAAGTTTCCTCGCAAAGGCGCAAAGGCGCAAAGAAAATTCACGTTCTGCTTTGCGCCTTTGCGCCTTTGCGAGGAAAAACTACGACATGACAACCACGACTGTTGATACTCCGCCACAGACCGGTGGCTACGCATGGTACGCGTTAGCATTGATGACGATCGTCTCGGTGCTCAACTATCTCGATCGCACGCTGATCTACATTCTCTTCGAGCCCATCAGGAAAGAGATGTCGTTCAGCGATTTCCAGCTTGGACTTCTCGGAACGACGTCGTTCGTCATCCTGTTCGCCGTGCTCGGTGTTCCTTTCGGTCGCCTCGCGGATCGCGGCTCCAGAAAAAACATGATCGCCGCAGGGCTCGCGGTCTGGAGTGTCTTCTCGGGTTTGACCGGATTTGCCAACGGCTTCTGGTCGCTGTTCCTGTGCCGTCTGATGGTCGGCGTCGGCGAAGTGACTCTAGGTCCCGCGGCGCTCTCGCTGCTCAGCGATTACTTCCCGCCACGCATGCGCGCGACGGTCCAGTCTGTTTACGCCTCCGGAATCACGTTCGGATCGGGTCTCGCTTTCTTTCTGGGTGGCTGGATTGGTGTGAACTTTGGCTGGCGCCCAGCGTTCTATTTTCTGGGTTTCCCGGGCATACTCGTCGCCGTCTTCGTCTACTTTTTAAGAGAACAATCACGCGGTCGCACCGAAGTAAGCCCGCCGAAATACACCAGCGACGACTGGAAAAAACTTTTCCGATCCAAACCTTTGCGATACCACTACGCTGGTTACGCTATGTTTGCACTTGCCAGCAACAGTCTTTCGATTTGGGCGCCCACATTTTTTACGCGCGTTCACGGCTATAGCCTCGCCACACTCGGCCTCGTCGCCGGACTCACCTCGCTCGTCGCAGGAATTCCGAGCACATTGCTTGGCGGCTATCTTTCGGATCGACTGCGCCGGTTTGGACCAGGCGGCCGCATGCGGCTCAGCTCGATCGCTTCGTTGACCGCGGTTCCTTTCTGGATCATCCTGCTGTTTTCGTTCAACGTGCCTTTGCTGCTGGTGGCAAACTTCGTCCTGCTCGGACTTTCACTCATATGGATCGCACCGGCGATGGCTGATGCACACGAGATCACCGGCCCGCACCTGCGTGGACTCGGCATCGGCGTGTTTCTTTGTATCGCACACCTGACGGCATACGGCGTCGGTTCGCCGTTGATTGGCAAGGTCAATGATCTATTAGGCGCTGCTACGAATCCCGGGTTGATGAGGTATGGATTTTTAATCAGTCCGGCTGCGTGCGTCGTGGCCGGAATACTGCTTTGGCGCGGCAGTCGCACTCTCGAGGAAGAGACATGAGCGAGCCTTCGCGTGGACGAATAGATTCCATCGATCTCTTGCGTGGCATAGTCATGGTTTTAATGATGCTGGACCACACGCGGGATTTCGTTCACAACGCTGTCTACCAGTTTGATCCGACGGATCCGGCGCGCACCAACGTGGCGCTGTTTTTCACACGCTGGATCACGCATTTTTGTGCGCCCGTGTTTGTATTTCTCGCCGGCACTGGCGCGTATTTGCAGCTTGCGCGCGGGAAGAGCAAAGAAGAGTTGTCGAAGTTTCTCGTCACGCGGGGCTTGTGGTTGATCGTGCTTGAAGTCACGGTGGTGAAGGTTGGAGTCTTTTTCAATTTCGACATCGGGTTTCTCGGGTTTTTGCAGGTGATCTGGGTCATCGGCGTCTCGATGATCGTACTCGCGGCGCTCATTCATCTGCCGTTAAAGGTCACGGCGGCGTTCGGGTTGCTGATGATCGCGTTTCACAACCTGCTCGACGGCTTTCGAGTTGAAAGTTGGCGTGGGCCAGGCACACCGTTGCCCAGCGTTGCTGCGAAGATCTGGATTTTGCTTCACCAGGCATTCGAGGCTTTTCCGATCGTCGGATTTCCGAGTCCCATTGTCTTCGTGGTCTATCCGCTTGTGCCGTGGGTAGGCGTGATGGCGGTGGGTTACGCCTTTGGCGCGCTCTACCGCTTTGAAGCCCAACGGCGCCGGCGTTTGTTACTAATCATCGGTGGAGTGGTGACGGCACTCTTCATCGTCATGCGCGCCATTGACGCGTATGGTGATCCGTCAAAGTGGTCGCAGCAGAAGAACATCGTCCACACAGCGCTTTCGTTTTTAAATACGTCCAAGTATCCGCCGTCGTTGCTGTTTCTGTTGATGACACTTGGTCCATCCATAATCGCGCTTGCGTTTTTTGAGTCATCGTCTTCGCGAGGCGCATTAGCAAGGTTCTTCATCACTTTCGGTCGCGTGCCGTTGTTTTTCTACCTGCTGCAATGGTTCACGGCGCACGCGATAGCCGTTCTCTTGCACTGGGCATTTGGTAAGCCCACGGCATGGCTGTTTAAGTCACCGATAGAACTCTTCTCGGCGACGCCACAGGGGACCGGCTTCAATCTTGCCGTTGTTTATCTGGCTTGGATCGCGGGCGTGCTGCTTCTGTATCCGTTGTGCAAATGGTTTGCGGGCGTGAAGCGGCGACGGAGGGATTGGTGGTTGTCGTATTTGTGATCCGCAATCTACAATTGCTGCATGCAAAACAAAGAAATCCGGCTGGCCAGCCGCCCGGCTGGAGTGCCCACACTCGAAAACTTTCAATTCGTAGACACTGACGTACCGAAACCAGCAGACGGGGAAGTGCTGGTGCGAATGCTTTATATCTCTGTCGATCCATACCTGCGCGGGAGAATGCGTGACCGCAAGTCTTACGTTCAGCCGTTTGAAGTCGGGCACGTCATCGAGAGTGGCGCTGTCGGCGAAGTGATCGAATCGAAGTCGCCGAACTTCGAGGCTGGAGATGTTGTGACGGGCATGTTTGGCTGGCGAAAGTACGACGTCGCGAAAGCGGATGGGTTGATGCGAGTCATACCGGGAGTGTCGCCGAGCACGGCGCTCGGTGTTCTCGGCATGCCGGGTCTGACTGCTTACTTCGGACTACTCGATATCGGCCAACCGAAGGAAGGGGAGACTGTCGTCGTATCAGGTGCGGCGGGCGCCGTTGGGATGACTGTGTGTCAGATCGCGAAGATCAAAGGTTGTCGTGTAGTTGGAACTGCGGGCAGTGATGAAAAGAATGAATACCTTCGCCGCGAGCTCGGTGTCGATGCGACGATCAACTACAAGACGGCGGGCAATATGCTCGAGGCGCTCAAAGAAGCGTGTCCGAACGGTATCGACGTTTATTTCGATAATGTTGGTGGTGATGTGTCGGATGCCGTGATGATGCTGATCACGAATGGCGCGCGTATCGTCATCTGCGGTCAGATCTCGATGTACAACTCCGTCGACCCGCCGATTGGCCTGCGCCCGCAACCGTTTCTGCTCGTGAACAGCGCGATGATGAAAGGGTTCATCGTTACTCAATACGCGAGTCGCTTCGGTGAAGGTATCAAGCAGTTGGCGGAGTGGTTCATTTCAGGAAAACTGAAACACGCGGAGACGATCGTCGAGGGTTTCGAGAACACGCCGCAGGCGTTTATTGGACTGTTTTCCGGGGAGAATCTCGGGAAGCAAGTTGTGAAGGTTGGTTAGACAGGATTTACAGGATTATTCAGGATTGACATGTAAATCCTTTCTAATCTTATAAATCCTGTGAAACCGCTTCTCGCAATTCACGGAACAGTCGCGCCAGATCTGGTGCTTGGTAGTTCGCATTCAAGCCACTCGGGTTTGGCAACACCCAAAGAAGCGTGTCGCCGATGCGTTCTTCCTGCCGGCCCACAGTCGCCTTCGGTTGATTGAACGCGGTGCGATAGGCGCCGACGCCGAGTACGGCGAGGACACGCGGGCGATAACGAAGCACCTTCGCTCTTAGTCGCTCTCCTCCCTTGACGATCTCTTCCTTCGTCAGCAGATCCGCTGTCGCCGTCGCTCGCGCGACAACATTCGTGATCCCGTAACCGCTCTTCAACAGTTCGCGTTCCTCAAACGGCGACAGCACGCGGTCTGTGAACCCGCCGGCATAAAGCGCGGGCCAGAAGCGATTTCCAGGCCGCGCGAAATGATGGCCCACCGCCGCCGTGTAAAGACCCGGATTGATTCCGCTGAACAGAACGCGCAGGTCAGGCCCAATAACGTCGCGCACCGTCTTCTCGGTCGCCGCGAGGAGTTGCTCTTTTGTCGGTTTCCAGGGCTTGATCACCGGCGTGAGGTTTCAGTAGACGTCGAAATGAGTTTGCCGCGTCGTACTCTCTTTCGAGACACGATCGATCAGAGTCACGTGAAGGAGGTAACGGCCCGGCTTTAGTTCACTCAAGGGAATTTCCGCGGCGTATGGAAGTCTCAGCAGGTCGATCACTCCATCTGTGCTGATTTTTCGAAGCGCCGTAGTGATTACGGGTTGATCGTCACGCACGACCTGCACCTGCACGGCGACGTCGGGCTTTTGATCCACCTGCGAGAAGACGGTGTTATAAGCGAAGAGCAGAAACCTCAACGTTGATTCGCGGCGAAAACGATGGCTCGCGCTGAGTGCAACCGGACTAACACCTTCGGGAGTTGAAACATTCGTCGTCATCGCCGGCGTTCGCTCACCCAGGATCAAGCTGCTCATCGTCAACTTCTTCTTCGTCAGATCCGGTACCTCGATCCACGCGTGCGCGCTTCCAGTCCGGCCGCTCTTTTCGTCACGTGCTGCGACGCGCACCTGGTACAAGCCCGGCGCCAATTTGGCTGGATAGGTGTACGTAATCTCGCTGGAATTGATTTTTACTGCTTCGAGACTCTGCGTCGTCGTGGTTATTCGTTCGAGAAAATTCGCTTGCGGCACGCCTTTCAGATCGAAAAAAATCCCGCTCACGTCGGTGATGGCTTTGATCTTTCCGTCAGGCTCTTCACTGAAGATCAAAAACTCACCGGGGATGAGAATCGAAGTCGAAACAATCGGTCCTTTGTCGGCCAGATCGTAGTAATCGGCGCTTAGAGAGATCGGCAACTCTCTCTCCGGATACGGAGCCGCGATGGATTCACGAAGCTTCGCCGGAGCTGACTCCTGTTTTGGCGGTTTAGACGAGTCCTTCGCCACCTCCGCTTTTGGCGCCGGATCGAGATCGAAAAATCCCTTTCTCACTCGGACAAACAGATCCGGACGATTGAGCAACTTGACCTCGAGGTTTCTGAACTTTTTGTGCTTCTGTACCTCGGCGTCGGGTTTCCATGCGAGCAGGTAGTAAGTCGAAGTCTCGTTCAACGCGGGCGCGAGTCCCTTTTGCAGATCGTTGGTATTGAAGATGGCTTTACCACCTGTATCAACCGCAAGCGCGTTCATGCCGTCCTGCGTCGCATGCAACTCGCCCTGAGTTTGACGAGACAACTGACCCGAAGGATCGAAAGGCACTTCCATGCTCGCATCCTTCAGGCTCGC
Source organism: Pyrinomonadaceae bacterium (assembly GCA_035571655.1). Taxonomy (GTDB): domain Bacteria; phylum Acidobacteriota; class Blastocatellia; order Pyrinomonadales; family Pyrinomonadaceae; genus PSRF01. The sequence goes on along the minus strand of DATNCH010000300.1, from coordinate 3,634 downwards.
TACCAGTCCGCGAGTGTCCATGGAATAGATGATCACGCCGTTCCTCGCAGCCGCAGTGGTTATGTCGCGCAGCTTCCCGTACGAGTCTCCACGCCGGCTGTCGATCAGAAAACCTCCGGAAAGAAAAAAGACGAGTTTGCGCCCGGGCAGGGCTTTTGCTGACTGAACCAACTTTTCGAGACTGTACAAGGTGTTGTCGTTGTAACGCGCAGCCTGGTTTAGCGTCGACTCCGCCCGCGCGCGCACGAGATGTACGGCCATATCCCGACTCAACCCCGGATTGACGCGCATCGTTTCAGTTACAAAAAACTCGAACACCTCGCGGTCGGAATTGTCGATTAACTGCGCGTCGTACTCCGACATCGGAGGGCGATCGTGATCGCGCGATGAATAACCTTTCACGTTTAGGCGTTCGAGCGCAAGCTTCAATATGGTCCGATCGTTGGTGAGTTGTTGCAGAAACCCGATTTGTCCTGTCGGCGAAGCGATGGCTGTTTGATCGTTTTGGCCCATCTCCTTTTCAATGAAAGTGGTGATGACTCTTTTCGCGGCAACCAGACCTGCCAGGTCCATGTGAAAGTCGTCGACGTAAAAGAAGACGATGCGACCGCGGTCGAGCGGCACGGGACGTTTGAGGTTTATCGAGGTAGCGCCACGTGCAGCGGCGAGCTGGCTCTCCTCGTTGCTTCCGGCGGCGATCAGTTCAAAGCTTTCGATGGGTCGCGGTTTCCCGTCGATGCGCAGCTCGAAGTTTTCTTTTTTGAGTCCATTGACGAAGTGTCCCTGCTTGTCGAAAACCATGACGTCTGTCTGGACGAGTTCGGTGTAAACACGTACAACGTCATCGTCTGGCTTTTGCTGGGTCTGAGCGGAGACGGCAGAGCACGCCGTTACGAGAAGCAGGAGCGGCAAGAACCTCGCCGGCCTGAGAGAATTGCGACGAGCAGGCATAAGGTTGTCGATACCGAATAGCTGTTGGGGTTGACGTGGATAAATATGTATCAGATGGGGTTCTTGTGGCAATAAAAAACCATCATCTGTTAGGCTTCGTGGAGCATTGGAGACAATTGGATGGCTGCTAGCGAGATAACGGTAAAGCTGGACGGGGTGAGCAAGAGTTTTGGGGAGTTCACGGCGGTCAAGGAACTCAGCCTGGCTGTGCGCGCGGGCAGGGTGTTTGGACTGCTCGGTCCGAACGGGGCAGGTAAATCCACGACGATCAGGATGATCGTCAACATCACCGCGCCGGATTCGGGGAGCATCTCGATATTTGGCCGCAAAATCGACGCTCAGCTTCAGGATCGCATCGGCTACCTCCCGGAAGAACGCGGGCTCTACCGTCGCATGAAGGTGGTGGACCAACTGCGATTTTTCGCGGAGTTGAAGAACGTGCGCGGCAAAGCCATCGACGCCAAGATCGACGAGTGGCTGGCGCGCGTGAAACTCTCCGAGTGGAAAAACAAACGCTCGATGGAGCTCTCGAAAGGAATGCAGCAGAAGATCCAGTTCATCACGTCCGTGATTCACGATCCCGATCTGCTGATCCTCGACGAACCGTTCTCCGGTCTTGACCCGATCAACGTCGAGTTGCTGAAAGAGGTTGTGCTCGACCTCAAACGTGCTGGAAAGACGATTATCTTCTCTACGCACCAGATGGAAGTCGCGGAGAAGATCTGCGACGACATCTGCCTCCTGAACAAGTCGGAAAAAGTATTCGAAGGCAGCTTGCGCGAGATCAAACGCAGCTTTGGCCGTAACTCTGTAGCCGTTCGTTGTGAAGGTGGCGACGGTGTGCTTGACGATCCGGCGCTTGTCAGCAAGCTGGTGCGCCACGTCGACGAAGCGCAGGCGCTGCTGGCTGAAGGCGCTGACGCGCAGGTGCTTTTGAAACGATTGATTGCGTCGGGCGCTGTAATCGGAAAGTTTGAGATGGTTGAACCGAGCCTCAACGATATTTTCATCACAAAGGTGACTGAAGCTGCATGAAAAAATTCCTTGCCGTTGTGAAACGCGAGTATGTGCAGCGCGTTCGCGCGAAGATGTTCATCGTCTCGACTATTCTGCTGCCGATGGTGATGTCGCTGTTTGGCATCGTGCCGGCTCTCATCATCAGCATCGATACAGGTTCACCGATGCGAGTGGCGATCGTCGATCAGACCGGAAAGATGTTCGACCAGTTGAACGTTGCGATGTTCAACGAAGCGGGCCAGCAGCCGGAGAATGCAAATCCACCGCGAGGTAGAGTATTCGGAAATTTCGCGCTGGAGAAAGTCGATGCCTCGGGCAAATCAACGGATCAGATTCGCAACGACCTCGATCGACGTTTGCGTGATAAGGAGATCGATGGCTATTTGATCCTGCCGCCCGACGTGTTGGACCACGGACAGGTCGAGTTTTTCAATCGCAACCCAGGCGACGTGATGTCGCGGAGAATGCTTCAATCAGCTTTGAATCGTGCCGTGCGTGAACAGCGGCTGATCGAAGCGAAGGTCGACACGAAAACGAGGCAGGGGCTTTTCCAACCCGTCGAGCTGGAGGCTGTGAAGATCGGCGCGACAGGAAAGGAGCGCGACTCCGGGGGAAGTTTTGCGCTCGTATTTGGGATCGGGTTCGTGATGTATCTCGCGATTCTGATGTACGGTCAGATCATTCTCGGCGCGGTGATAGAAGAGAAGGAGACGCGCATCGCCGAGATCCTGTTCTCGTCAGTCAAGCCGTTTGCGCTGATGATGGGGAAGCTGGTTGGCGTCTCGCTGGTGGCGTTGACGCAACTCGCGATCTGGGGATTGGCATTTAGTGCGTTTGCTCTCTACGGCGTCGGGTTCCTCGCGTCGAGGGGGTTGAGAGCAAATATTCCCGGCATCCCGTTTTCGCACTTCATCTACTTCGGATTATTCTTTCTGCTTGGTTACTTCATCTACGCGACGATTTATGCGCTCGTCGGATCGATGGTGACGACGGCACAGGAGGGCGGGCAGTTGGCAATGCCGATAATTCTCATCCTCGTCATCAGCTTCTATCTCTTCTTCCCGGTGAGCCGCAGTCCTGACTCGTCGTTTTCGTTCTGGGTATCGATGATTCCGTTTTCGGCGCCGGTCGCGATGCTCGTGCGTATTGTTACGCAGACGCCGCCGTTCTGGCAGATAGCGCTGTCGCTGTTGATTGGGTTTAGCAGCGTGCTGCTGATCATGTGGATCGCGTCGCGTGTGTATCGCGTGGGTATGTTGATGTACGGCAAGCGCGCGTCGATCCCGGAAGCGTGGCGGTGGGCCAGACAGGCATGATCGAGATTGGTCCAGGCATGATCGAGGTTGAGAAAAAATTTCGACTCACGAAGCGGCAGCGAGATGCGGTGTTGCGGCGTTTGCCTGAAATCGGCGCGAGTTTGCAAGGCGAGGAGTTTGAGGAGAATACGCTTTACAGTGGTGAGGGGTTGAGTAGCGGTTCGTGTGTGTTACGGCTGAGACGCGTAGGAAGTAATGCGACGTTGACGTACAAGAAGCGGATTCCGAGTTCGTCTGCGATCAAGCAGCAACGCGAGGAAGAGACTGAAGTTGCAGATCCTGATGCGATGGCGGCGATACTGGAAGCGCTCGGTTTCACGCCCGCGCTCGTTTACGAGAAGCGGCGGCAG
>DATNCH010000299.1:0-3707 GCA_035571655.1 Pyrinomonadaceae bacterium | reverse complement strand
AAAGTTTCTCTTTGCGAGCGACACAAACTTCTGCATGATCGGTGAATCGTAACCGTTGCTCAACTGCGCGATTCCCAGTTCCCAGTTGATCTGCGCGCCTTCAATCCACCAGCGGATCAACTTTCCTCTCTCAACTTCATCTTTGACAGACTGTAGCGGCACGATCCCAACACCCATATCTTCTTCAACCATACGTTTAATAGCCTGTTGGCGGCTCAACTCCATCGCGACTCGCAGCGACACTCCGGCCTGCGCGAAAAACTGATCGATCAACCTGCGCGTGTTTCCACCACGCTCGCCGAGAATCAGCCGCTCACCTGCAAGCGTGTACGCGCTGACCGTGCGTTGCTTCGCGAGCTTGTGTCGCGGTGAAGCAATCGCCACCAGTTGATCCTCGCTCAACCTTTCCGTCTTGATCCCACGCACGTCCACCGGGAGCGAAACGAAAGCGATATCCACTTCTCCGGCCAGGATCTGGTCCACCAGCACCTCGCTCGTTCCGGACGTCACCGCAATGTCCGCTGCGGGATGTTGCTTGCGCAGCTCCTTCAGGATCGACGGCAATTGTTCAGTCAGGACCATCGCCGACGCGCTGCCGATTCTGAGCCGGCCTCGTTCGGCGCCCGCGAGTTCGGCGATCTCGTCCAGCGCGGCATCGTGTTCGCGGAGGATGTGCCTGGCGCGTCGTAAGAGCTGTTCACCTGCTTCGGTCAAAATCACGTGCCGCGGTGCGCGCACAAACACTTTCGCCCCGATCTCGGTCTCCAATTGCCGGATCTGCATGCTGATCGCCGCCTGCGTGACGTGCACGCGCAATGCCCCGGCGGTGAATGTTCCGGACTCCGCAATGGCCACGAAGGCCCGTAATTGTCGAATTTCCACAACAAGCTCCAGATATCAAGATGGGTTATCGTAATAATAAAATCTTTTAGTTTCCATTATAAATCAGCGGCACCTAGAATAATCAATAATGTTCCAGCATTCAGTGGTGGGTGTGGATGGCGGCGGGACCAAGACCGAAGCCGTCATCATGGACGCCAATCAGCAGGTGATTGGCGAGGGTCTAGCTGGTCCATCCAACCCACTGCGAGTAGGAATTGCCGGAGCCGCTGCGGCCGTGCGCGAAGCCATCGACAGCGCCTGCGCCTCGGCGAAGCTCCGGCGGGGGGATCTGATCGCCGCGCAAATCGGTCTCGCTGGCGCGCGCCGGCGCGAGTTGCGCGAGCGCATGCGAGAAACACTCACGCCACTCGACATCGGCGAAATAGAAGTCGTTACTGACGCCAGCATCGCTTTGTACGGCGCGACTGGCGGCGCACCGGGATTGGTCGTGATTGCCGGAACCGGATCGATATGTTGTGGCATCAACGCGCGTGGCAAACGTTTTTGCGCAGGAGGATGGGGGCCGATTGCGGGCGATGAGGGTGGTGGTGCATGGCTCGCACGCCGCGCGTTGCGTGCAGTCGCGTATGCGTTCGATGGTCGTGGTCCACAAACAGCGCTTACCGATCTCGCGTGTTCGTACTTTCACGTGACCAGTCCGGACGATCTGACCACGGCGATTTACGCGCCGACGATTACCAACGAACGTTTAGCAGGGTTTGGCCGCGACGTTGTGAACGCCGCGAAGGACCGTGACAGAGTCGCGCTACAGATTGTCGCGGATGGAGGCACCGAGCTTGGCTACGCGGCAGTCGCCGTAATTCGCCACCTGGGGATGGAGCGCGAGCGTTTTCAGATCGCGTATGTTGGCGGTGTGTTCCGCGCTGCGGGCGATTTGATGCTCGCCACGCTTCGGGAAGAGGTCAGGAAAGTCGCGCCGCGGGCATTTTTCGAGCCGCCTCACTTCGCTCCAGCCGTCGCTGCCGCTAGAATGGCGCGTGAACGTATCAGTCACATCGCTCTGGCGGTTTGATGCTTCCAATCACCGAACAAGACAATCCCCGTTCACAGAATCTGAGCTCGTTGCCGGCGGCGGAAATCGTCGCGCTGATGAACGACGAGGACGCGCACGTCGCGGCGGCAGTGAAGCTGGTTCTCGAGAATGTCGCTAAAGCGGTCGACGAAACCGTCGCGCGGCTCGCGAAGGGCGGAAGGCTTTTTTACACCGGCACGGGGACTTCGGGACGTTTAGGCGTGCTCGACGCTTCTGAATGTCCGCCTACGTTTGGCGTGTCGCCGGAGTTGGTCCAGGGCGTGATCGCGGGTGGTTACGATGCGTGTTACAGGGCTGTCGAAGCCTCGGAGGACGACGCGAGCGCCGGTGGTGCAGACTTAAAGCAACGCGGATTCGCCGCTGGAGACGTGCTGGTTGGGATCGCAGCGTCGGGTAAGACTCCGTACACGGTCGGCGCCGTGACTTATGCGCGATCGATTGGCGCGTTTACGATTGCTTTGACGTGCGTTCCGGGATCGCCAATCACTGAAGCCGCCGAGCTGAGCATCGTTCCCGTTGTTGGACCAGAAGTCATCACCGGCTCGAGCAGGCTCAAGGCGGGCACGGCGCAAAAGATGGTTCTGAACATGATCTCGACGGCAACCATGGTCCGACTCGGCTACGTGCGCGGCAATCGCATGTCGAACCTGCAACCCCGAAACATCAAGCTGCGCGACCGCGCCGTTCGCATCGTCAGCGCCGAAACAGGTGTCGACCACGACGCCGCGCGCAAAGCTCTCGAAGCCTGCAACTGGTCCGTCAGTAAAGCGATCCATGACTTTTCAAACGGTTAGGCTTTTTGTGTCTTCTTTTGTGCCTTTTTGTGGCTGCTGCTGCTTATGAAAGCTCTCGATCTCATCATCATCTTCGGCTACCTGATCGGCATCGTTCTCTTCGGCGCTTGGTTCGGTCGTAAGCAAAAGACCACGCGCGACTATTTTCTCGGCGGCCGCTCTGTCCCGTGGTGGGCAGTTGCATTTTCGATTGTCGCCACCGAAACGTCGACCATCACGTTCATCTCGGTGCCCGGAATCGCTTTTGCACGCGGCGGAAACTTCCAGTTCCTGCAACTCGTCTTCGGTTACCTGCTCGGACGCGTCGTCATCTCGATTCTCTTCATTCCCGCTTATTTCCGCGGCGAGCTGTTGACCGTCTATCAGCTTCTCGATCAGCGATTCGGCGGAAAGATCAAGATGATCGCGGCATCGCTGTTCGTCGTGATGCGCAACATCGCCGACGGCATCCGCCTGCTGCTCACGGCGATTGTCCTTGCGGCGGTGTACGCCTCTTTTCAGCCTGCCGCGAATGCAGAAACTATAATCATCGCCTCGGTAATCCTGCTCGGCGTAGCGATGATGATCTTCACGTACTTTGGCGGGATGGAGGCGGTGATCTGGGTCGAGGTGGTCCAACTCGGAATCTACATTGCCGGCGCGATTGCCGCGGCTGTCGTTCTCATAAACTCGATCAACGGAGGACTGGCGACGGCGAGCTCGTTAGCAACTCAGTTCGGCAAATATTCGTTGTTTGATTTCTCTCTCGATCAAACGCGGGTTTACACCTTCTGGGCAGGACTGATCGGCGGCTGCTTCCTGACGATGAGCACACACGGTACCGATCAGTATCTCGTGCAGCGCTATCTCTGCACGGATCGCGCGCGGAATGCGGTTGTTGCGCTGATGACGAGCGGCGCGATCGTGTTGGCCCAGTTCATCGGGTTTCTTTTCATCGGGGTTTTGCTGTTCGCATTCTACCAGCCGTTTGCGGATCC
>DATNCH010000298.1:0-10224 GCA_035571655.1 Pyrinomonadaceae bacterium | reverse complement strand
TGGCGTGGAAAGAGTCGTACTTCTGACCTCGACGGCAAGCGAATTCTTTGCGCGGCGTTTCGGATTTTGTGAAACGTCACGGACTGTTTTCGACAAAGAGCTCGCCGGATCGTCAGAATGGAATCTACCTCGATGTTCGAGCGCGGTATGTATGAGTCTCGATTTGCGGGACCAAAATGTTTGACGTGGATCTTCGAATGAGCGAATTCTTTCCTCTGCGGCCCTCTGCGTATCTCTGCGTTCTCTGCGTTAATGCGCTTTCAACGCAGAGAGCGCAGAGATACGCAGAGGCCGCAGAGAAAACAAATCAGATTTGCCACTTTTTGTGCAAAGCGAGTTCGATTGTCTAATCCATCAAAGCGAACTGGCGAATAGCTTCAACCATGAAAAGCCAGTACAAACCCAATAACACAAAAGCAGAGAGCGATAACCATATTCGCTTCGACCGCGCGCCGAAACCAACCATGATCGCACAAGTGATTAGCAGGGGTATTGTGATAGGCGCCGCCATAAAGGCTGCTGCAAGTGGACCTACGGTTGACACAAACAACAGTTCGGAAACGGTGAAGGGCTCTAATAGCGGAGTACGATACTCTTGCAAAGCACGAAACACGATTCCGGCCAGTACGGACACAACGAAAACCGAGGTGCCTGTAATCACCGTACGCCGCATGTAAAATTGATCAGGCTCTTCCATATATTCCCGATCATTCACCTATAGCGTCTTGCTGGAAAGATTTGCGATTGGCATACGGCGCCAACGGCCCGATTTGTAATGAGCAGTTAGCGCCGTATGCCTATGTAAGAGAATCGTCAGTTGCATTGCCCACAGGCCGGGTCGCAAAGGCTGCATAACATCGCTTGCGTCGTGACCTGGGCAAAGTCGGTCTGCTGGCCGCTACAGACGTAGGTGCCCTTGCATTCATTCTCCACGCACATGCCGACTTTCACGGTATACGTGGCGTCCGAGTAATAACGCTCCGTGGTTTTCACGCCGTAGCACACAAAAGCGCTGCTTTCGGTAGGTAGAGAGAAATACGCTACACACACAACGAGAACTCCTAACATGAGGAATTTTCGCCCTAATTTCCATATCCCCTGTCGAGCCATGGCTGTCCTCCTCTTGGCAAAAGTGATGATGAGGCTTGGCGAGCTTCGGGACTCTCGTCAGCAGAAAGGTAAGCGACTAACGCTGGCACAATATGCGGGACGAAGCTGGTTGTCAATGAGTTCATGTTTAGGCGTGATCGCATTTGCGGTAGCCGATTCCGGCCATCAGCTACCGCATCACAGGGGACGTGTTAGCTTGCCGCAGGGCGGCCACCGAAGCAGATGATGTAGCCGTCGGGATCCTCGACGTAGAAGTCTTTCGTGGCCCACGCGGTAGCCGTCAGCGGCTTGATGATCGTCGCACCGTTGCCGACGCACTGCTCGTAGAAGGCTTCGATGCCTTCGACACCCGCCGACGCATCGAGATGCTCGTTATCGCGCCGGTGCCGGCGCTCTGCCTGGTTCTTGGGTGCTTCCTTCAGGTGCAATTCCAGTCCGTCCAGATGACCGATAGCGTAGAAACCATCCCACGGTTCACCGAACTTGAAGCCGATCTTCTGGTAGTACGCGATTGAGCGCTCAAGGTCGTCGACGAGGAACTGTGGAGCGAAAGATGTTACACGCGGCTTCGTTGCGGTCGTGGACATTGAATGCATCCTTTCAGCAGGATAACCAGTATACGCCCAATCAGCGTCGCATTCGTTGTTAGTCAGGAGTATTTGCCAGTTACCGCAGAGCAGCTTCAACTCTAAAAACATGGCTTTGTTCGATCACCATTGAAAAGTCCTGGCAAATAGAAGAAAATACCCGCGTTCCTGTATTCCCTGCCTGAGGACAGCAAAATAGATGAGACATCCCATACTTGCCCTGGGGGCGATTGGTCTTTCACTGTGCTTCGCTCTGCAAACTCCAATGGCAATTCACGCCCAAACCGATCTCAACGACAGCGATGAGTTCTTCCAACGGACCATTCGCACCGCTCCCGAACGCGATAACACACAGAAGATCGAAGATCTGCTCAAGCGAATGACGCTGGAAGAAAAAGTCGGGCAGATGACCCAACTCACCATCGGCATGATCGTCAACGGTAGGGACCAGGACATCAAGATCGATCCGGCCAAACTCGACAAGGCGATCGTGAAATACGGCGTCGGCTCAATTCTCAACGTCTCAGATCAGGCCCTCACGATCGATCGCTGGCACGAGATCATCGGCGATATCCAGGGCGCCGCAAAGAAAACGCGTCTCGGCATCCCCGTCCTCTACGGTATCGACTCAATTCACGGCGCAAACTACATCCAGGGCGCCACGCTCTTTCCACAAGAGATCGGAATGGCCGCGACCTGGAATCCGGAGTTGATGAAACGCGCCTCTGAGATTACGGCAATCGAAACACGTGCCGCAGGAATTCCGTGGAGCTTCTCGCCAGTTTTAGACCTCGGACGCAATCCGCTTTGGCCGCGCTTCTGGGAAACGTTCGGCGAGGATCCGTACCTCGCGAAAGTGATGGGCGTCGCGTTTGTGCGTGGACTCGAAGGCGCCGACGTCTCTTCAAACGATCAAGTCGCTGCGAGCTTGAAGCACTACATGGGCTACAGTTTTCCGCTCACCGGCAGAGACCGCACGCCCGCTTGGATTCCGGAAAATTACCTGCGCGAATATTTTCTGCCGACGTTCGACGCCGCGGTGAAAGCCGGCGCGCGCACGGTGATGATCAACTCCGGAGAGATCAACGGAGTTCCCGGACACGTCAATAAACACATCCTGACCGACATCCTCCGAGGTGAGCTTGGGTTCAAAGGTTTTGTCGTCTCTGACTGGGAAGACATCAAAAAGCTCGTGACGACCTGGCGCATCGCGGCGACCGAAAAGGAAGCGACACGACAGGCAATCATGGCGGGCATCGACATGAGCATGGTGCCGCTGGACTACAGCTTCGCGGATCATCTGATCGCACTCGTTAAAGAAGGCGCGGTGCCGCAGTCGAGAATCGATGAAGCCGTGAGACGAATACTGCGCGTCAAATTCGAGCTGGGATTGTTTGAAAAACCTGTTCCCACAGCCGCACTCAAAGCAAGATTTGCATTGCCTGAGTCGAGACAAGTCAGCTTGCAGGCAGCGCGAGAGTCGCTGACGTTGTTGAAGAACGCGAACAACATACTGCCGCTGGCGAAGACGACGAAAGTACTCGTCACTGGACCAACATCCGATTCGATGATCTCACTCAACAACGGTTGGTCTTACGTCTGGCAGGGATCGGAAGAGTCGCTCTATCCGAAGGATCGACCGACGATACGAAAGGCCATCGAGGAGAAGGTCGGAGCCGCCAACGTAACGTTCGTGCAAGGCACGAAGATCACGCGGCCAGCGGGATCGACGTCAAACAACACACCGACCGACAAAGAAGAAGAGGTCGACATCGCAGCCGCCGTGAGTGCGGCGCAGAACGTCGACGTGATCGTGCTTGCGCTCGGCGAAGGTTCTTACTGTGAAACACCCGGCAACGTCACAGACCTGACGATCGGTGAACCACAGATAAAACTCGCGGAAGCACTAAAGGCCACCGGAAAGCCGATCGTGATGGTGCTGGTCGAAGGTCGCCCACGAATCATCAACCGCATTGCCGATAGTGCGAACGCGATCTTGATGGCTTACAACCCGAGCAACGAAGGTGGCACCGCGATCGCCGACGTACTTTTCGGCGATGTAAATCCGAGTGGCAAACTCCCTTTCACTTACCCGCGTACGCCAAACGGTCTGATCAATTACGACCACAAGCCATTCGAGACCGAAGACACCGCATTCGGCAACATGGCGTTCAAGCCGCAGTTCGAGTTTGGCGAAGGTTTGAGTTATACGACGTTCGCGTACAGCGATCTGCGTCTTGGTAAACAAGTAATTACTGCGAACGAAGAACTGCCGGTTAGTGTAACGGTGACGAACACGGGCAGTCGCGCAGGCAAGGAGGCGGTGCTGGTTTACGTCAGCGATCTTGTGGCGTCGATATCGCCGCCGAGGAGACGTTTGCGACGCTTCGCGAAGATAAGTCTCGAGCCCGGTCAAAGCCGTACGTTGACGTTCAAATTACGGCGTGATGACTTGTCGTTTATCGGCGCTGACAACAAACCCGTTGCGGAGCCAGGCGAGTTTGACGTAAGAGTTGGCGGTATTACCCAGAGATTTACGTTGCAGTAGAGCCACAAAAAGGCACATAACACAGACACAAAGTTTCCCGAACAATGAGAATCAAATCCTACCTTCCGTTGATGGTTATGCTGATCTGCGCGGTCGTCGTTACCGCGCAGGAGCCGCAGCCAACGCCCGGGCTCAACTTGATGCCGGTGCCGGCCTCGGTGACGTTCAATAAAGACCGGCTGGCAGTTGACAGCAACTTCAAGGTCGCGACGCGCGGTCATTCGGATGCACGGCTGCAGGCCGGCATTGCTCGTTTCGTGCGGCGACTCGAGGGACGCACGGTGTTGACGCTTGCGCCCGGACTCGCAGTGGACGATCAGATGACCCAGCTCATCATAAACTGCCAGGGGCCGGGGCAGAACATCCCGTCCGTACGAGAGGATGAAAGTTATCGTATCGACATCACGAGTCGACAAGCATTGCTCAGCGCGCCGACTGTTGTTGGCGCACTTCGTGGACTCGAAACTCTGCTGCAACTACTCGACGCCGACAGGCGTGGATACTTTTTCCCGGGCGTTCAGATCGACGATCAGCCTCGGTTTCCGTGGCGTGGTCTACTGATCGACGTCGCGCGACACTTCCACACCATGGAAGTGCTCAAGCGGAATCTCGATGCGATGGCCGCAGTGAAGATGAATGTCTTGCACTGGCATTTGACTGAGGACCAGGGTTTCCGCGTCGAGAGTAAGAAGTTTCCGAAGTTGCACCAGCTCGGCTCCGACGGCAACTACTACACGCAGGAACAGGTAAAGGAGATCATTGCCTACGCTCGCGATCGCGGCATTCGCGTTGTTCCCGAGTTCGACATACCGGGCCACAGCACGAGCTGGCTTGTCGGTTATCCAGAGCTCGGCAGTGCGCCTGGTCCATACACGATCGAACGCCGCCCCGGTATCTTCGAACCCGCTCTCGATCCCACGCGCGAAGACGTCTACAAGTTTCTCGAAACGTTTTTGGGCGAGATGGCCGCGCTCTTTCCAGACGAGTACCTGCACATCGGCGGAGATGAGAACGAAGGTAAACAGTGGGACAGAAACCCCGCGATACAGGCTTTCATGAAGCAGAAAGGAATCAAGGACAATCACGCGTTGCAGGCTTATTTCAACACGCGCCTTCTGAAGATTCTTCAGAAGCACGGGAAGAAGATGATCGGTTGGGACGAGATCCTGCAACCTGAGCTGCCGAAGGATGTCGTGATTCATTCCTGGCGTGGGACAGCCGCGCTCGCCGAAGCGGCCAGAAAGGGTTACGACGGCATTCTATCGAACGGTTATTACATCGATCTCATTCAACCTGCGTCACAACATTACGTTCCGGATCCACTTCCCGCCGGCAGCACTCTGACTCCCGAAGAAGCGAAGCACGTCCTCGGTGGCGAAGCGACGATGTGGGCTGAATGGGTGACGCCGGAAACGATCGACTCACGCATCTGGCCACGCACGGCCGCGATCGCAGAGAGGCTCTGGTCGCCGCAGAACGTAACTGACGTCCCCGACATGTATCGCCGCCTCGCAGTGATCAGTATTCAGTTGGAAGAGCTCGGGCTTACTCACAAGAAGAATCCAGACATGATGTTGCGCAGGCTCGTGCGCAACGACGACATTGGTCCACTCAAAACACTCGTGTCTGTTATCGAACCCGTCAAGGAATACCGGCGGTATGAAATGCGGCCACAAACAATGCTGAGCCCGCTCACGGGCGTGGTCGATGCGACGACGCCGGACAGCGACGCGGCTCGTAGGTTTTCGTGGATGGTGAAGGAGTTCCTCGACGACGCGCCGCGCTATCAGCTTTACCGCCCGGAGTTGAGCCAGATGCTTGCGGATTGGCAAACTTCCGGCGCGTCGCTTGTGCCGGTTATCGATCGTTCTCCGTCGCTGCGGGAAATTAAGCCGCTCGCTGACAATCTCTCGGTATTAGGTGCGACGGGGTTGGAGGCACTCTCTTACTTGAAGCTCGGCGTGCCACCCCCGAAAGAATGGCGCGAGACGAGCATTGCGAAACTCGACGAGGCGGCAAAACCGTATGCAGCTTTGGAGTTTGTAGTCGTTGCAGATGTGAAGCAGTTGGTGAACGCAGCCGCCGAGCTGAAGTAGTGGACAGGATTATCAAGGTGTTACAAGATTCACAGGATATTCCTTATCGCGGTGGTGGTTCGTTTGGCTTCGCGATAATTCCCGATCCTTCTACAATCTTTATATACCTATTGAGCGGAAGGTTCGTTAGTTTGTCTACGGTTCCGCTGGGCCAGCGAATTTCAACGCTTTGAATCTTTGCAGAGACACCGACGCCAAGTACCTCGCGTGGATCGCTTGTGGACAAGTAACTGCCTCCTGCGGTTCTCAAGCGGGTTCGCTTCTTACCCGACGCTTGCCAGGAAATAATTGCACCCACGGCTCCTGGGTTGCTACGTGTGGCAACGAGGTCCAAGCCAATCCAGTTATTTCCATTCCCACCCTCATTGCGCAGCAATACTGGTGCTTCACCGTTATTCGAAATCAAAACGTCCAAGTCGCCGTCATTGTCAAAGTCGCCAACGGCCATTCCCCTGCCTGAAAGTTCGTTGGCAAAAACACTGCCCGATTGCGCGCTTACGTTTTTGAAAGTTGTGCCGGTGTTTTCGAACAGCAGTAAAGGCTCTTTGTATCTAACTCGAGCCGCTTTCATTTCGATCAAGTCGTCCGGATGGCCGTTCACGAGTAGAAGATCGGGATCGCCATCATTGTCGTAGTCGAAGAACTTCAGGCCCCACCCGCTTAGCAATTGCGTAGCTGGGGCAATTTCTCCTGATACGTCAACAAAGGTCTGGTCTTTTTCATTGTGGTAAAGACTAAAGAACTCCTGATCGATATTAGCTACGAACAAGTCTTGCCAACCATCACCATCAAAATCAGTGGCGTCGACACCCATACCTGAACGCGGTTTGCCGGCGTCGCTGTATGCAACGGCTGCCTGCAGACCGATTTCCTCGAATTTGCCTTGTCCCTTATTCAAAAAGAGGAAATTCGCAACTGTGTCGTTCGCCACGAACAGGTCCATTAAGCCATCATTGTTTACATCGGTGGCAACAACTCCGAACGACTTACCTGGTGAGCCCGCAATACCCGACTCTTTACTAACGTCGCTGAACCTTCCGTTCCCGTTATTATGGAATAAATAGCTGGGCCGCGGTTTGAAGATTCTCGGTATGCAATAGTAATTCTGGGTCATCGTCTGATCGACGCACAATCGGTGTTGCGACTTGTCAAACTGGACAAAGCTCGAAACAAACAAATCCAGCTTTCCATCATTGTCGTAATCGAACCAGACCGCGCAGGTGGACCAACCTTGCGTTGTCACACCTGCCTTATCAGTTATGTCCGTGAATGTTCCGTTCTTGTTGTTGTGATACAGAACGTTGGATCCGTAATTTGTCACGTAGAGATCTTGCCAACCGTCGGCGTCGTAGTCTGCCACTGCGACCCCCATACCGAATCTACCTCCCGCGAGTCCGGCTTTGTCAGTGACATCGGTAAAGGTTCCGTCGCGATTGTTTCGGTAAAGCGCATTTTTTAGAGGAGTCGCTGGTGAATAAAAATCGGAAACGCCGCTATTCACCAGAAAGATATCCAGCCATCCATCGTTGTCATAATCGACGAAGGCGCAACCGGCACCGACTGTTTCAGGCAAAAATCGCTCAGCAGAATGGGCATTGTCGTGAACCCACTTGATGCCGCTGGTTTTGGCGGGTACCTCTTGAAAGGTCACGCGCGAGTTCGTGGTAGCAGGACTTCGTTGCGCGCGGTACGAAAAGAACCCAGGGATTAGAAGTGTCACGAGGACAACTGTGGAAATCTTCTTCATTGAATCATACTTTGAAGATCTTCTCTGCGGCCCTCTGCGTATCTCTGCGTCCTCTGCGTTGAAATAGCTCTTTAACGCAGAGCACGCGGAGATACGCAGAGGGCCGCAGAGGATTACTTCGATCTAATCGGGCCGGGCCGGGCCCACAGCATCCACCTCGTCCTCCGGAGTCTTGCCTTCGCTTTTCAGCTTTTCGATGATGCGCATCTCTTCCTGCGCCCGTTGTGGGTCTTTCAAGCGAGCGTACAGAATCGCGAGATTGTAATGCGCCTTAGAACTGTCGGGATTCAGTTTCACCCCAATCTCCAGTTCCTGCCGCGCACGCGGGTAATCTTTCAGCTTCAGATAAATCGCGCCTAATCCGATATGCGCGTTAGCGAATGCCGGGTCCAACTGAATGGTTCTTTGAAACAGATCGACGGCTTTTTGATTCGCGCCTTGCTCCTGCGCAATCACTCCAAGATAGTAGAAGGCCTCAGGCGAGCGCGTTTGCTTTTGAGTAATCTTCTCGAGCCAGACCTGAGCGTCGGCATACCTCTTTTGTTTCAGCAGCACGTAGCCGAGGTGTATCTGTGCCTGCGCGTTGTCCGGCTGACGTTTAAGGCATTCGCGGAAATTTTCTTCCGCATCCTGCAGAACCGGTTTTTTCACAGTCAGCTGCAACATGCCAAGCGCCAGATAGTAGGAAGGCTCGTCTGGCCGAAGTTCAATAGCTCTTTTCAGGGCGCCGATTGCTTCATCAATTAAATTCAATCCCGAGGCAGCTAAAGCGAATTTATAAAGCCGGTCAGGTGAATCCCCGAGAAAATTTTGCGCCCGGCGGAGGTAATCCAACGAAGCAGTAGCGTTTAACTTCGCCTGCGACACTCGAGCCAGCCCCAGCAGTGCGTCTGCATTGTTGTCCTGTTGCGCAAGTGCGGCTAAATAACTCTTCGCGGCTTGATCGAAGTTTCCCTTCTTAAAGTAAGCATCGCCCAACACAACGAGCATCGGCACTGTGAGTGCGCGCGATTGCCCTGCCTTTTCGATAAAGGTGATGCACTCGTCATAACGTGCCTGAGAGAGCAACAGCCACGCGAATTTGTAAGTCGCGTCAGCGTTGTCGGGATCCAACCGCAGGACTGCTCTTAATTCGATAGCCGTCTTGTCGGGCATACCTTTAAGTAAGTAAAGGTATGCCAGGTTCATATGTGCTCCGATTAATTGGTTATCTGCACGCACGGCGCGGGTAAAGAGTGTTTCCGCATCATCGAGTCTGCCCTGCTTCGCGCGAATGGTGCCAAGAAGATCAAGCGCAGCTGCGTTGTTCGGCGCGGTTCTCAATAGCGCCTGAATGTCCTTTTCGGCCTCATCCAGACGGTTATCGACAATGAACGCGGCGGCTTGCTCGAGCTTCTTGACGAAAGCATCACTCTGCGCCGCAGCGTTGTGCGGCGCCAGCAAAAGGAATAGAAAGGCGATCAATGTCCTATTCATTGTTAACGCCGCGAGACGGTACGAAAGTCTTTTTGATCGACTAAGCCCTGGCCCTCTTTAATCGTAACGATCTTGTTAACATTCGCGTTAGTAACTTTGTCAGTCACCCCGCTTGGCCAGCGAATCTCGATCAGATTAATCTTTGTTCTATTCTCCAGGCCGAAATGCAGCCTGAGATCATTCTGCGAAATGTAACTATCCCCGCTTCGTACCTCATCGAGTTGCAGCAACTCACCCGACACGACTTTAACCCTCGCACCTATTCCGTCACGATTGCTCTTTACTCCTACGAGTTTTATGAACACCGAATTGTTTGTGTTGCCGCCGTCATTTCGAAGAATTTGAGGTGCTCCGTCGAGGTTGTTGATGACGATATCGACATCGCCATCGTTATCCAAATCTCCAAATGCAACACCCCTGCCGGCGCGCTTCTCCTTGAACGGCGCCCCTAGTTGCTCGGCAATCTCACTGAAGGTCCCGTCCCTGTTGTTCTTGTGTATGAAATTGCGCTGATGAAAGGTCTGTAGCTGCGGATACACATGGCCGTTGGCGACGAACAGATCGACCCAACCGTCGTTGTCATAGTCGAAGAATTTCGTTCCCCACCCGACGTAAGGCAGACTGACGGCTGCAACTTTTGCCGCATAAGAAACATCGGTA
>DATNCH010000297.1:0-8307 GCA_035571655.1 Pyrinomonadaceae bacterium | reverse complement strand
GGTTAAACGCTCGGCGAACCCTTACGGGTTCAATGACTATTAATATTCTGACTTGCGATGAATTGAAAACGGCGAAGGCGTTCGCTAATTCCACGCAGTTTAACGCCGAAGGCGTTCGCTAATTCCAGCCCAGGGTTCGAGCATCGCGAGAACCCTGGGACACAAATTTCAATCACGACCAACCCTGAAAGGGTTAAACGCTCGGCGAACCCTTACAGGGTTCAATGATTATTAATATTCTGACCCCAGGGTTGTCGCAGCGACAACCCTGGGCTGGAATTAGCGAACGCCTTCGGCGTTACGGAATTGCCTCTTCCCCTCGCTGTACTGTCCAGGAATCATTCTGGACTCTCATTAACCATCACTTTAGCGCAGCAACCAATTCGTTTATCTCTTCTTCCGACGACACGCCCTGGTCCACCGCCAGGAAGGAGACCAATGTTAACGGTTTGTTTTCCTGGGCCGCCGCGTAGACTTTATGGTGTCCGTCGATGAGGTAATGCGCAAGGCACCAATGGGTTGTTATTTCTTTGCCTCTCTCACAAGTCGCCGGCTCCTTAACGTCAAATACACTGATACTCACGGCCGTTGGCATTACGTCCTTGCTGTATGAGACCGCGTATTCTGCCAATCGCCTCTGGTCCAGCCAGTTGTGCGGGAACATCGGAACCAGGAACTCAAATAATCCCCGCTCATTTGTCATCGTTTGAGTCCGGAGACGGTAATACTCGGTTTTTGGGGAATGAGGCAGGCCCCAGAAACCATCGATTCCCCAGAGTGCTACTTGTTCGTCGATGAAGTAATCAGCACTTCCTCCGGGCTTTACCAAATGTGGATGAATCTCTTGCAGCAATACCTTGTACTTTCCGTCCGGCACTATCAGCGCTAATGCAGGAATGACGGGTGGCCCGAGCTTAGTGATTCCTGTGTTCAGGTGATCAACGACTGCCTCTACGTCTACGCTTTGATTGGCGCCCCCAAGTCTTTCAAAGAAAAACGAACACGTTCCGCAGATATTGCCTATGTGAAAGGCCTTCTCTCCCGCAACGGTGAGATATCGATCAAATCCTTGTGGGCCCCTGCCACCTTCGTCAATAAAACCGATTATGCTGGATGAGCCTCGAACGTTTTGTTCTGACGTATCAAGCAACATTGTCTTCGACCACCATCACCACTCGCGCTCAAACGCATTCAAGTCTTGCTCGAGCTGCCACTGAAGCCGCGCCTTCTCGTTGCCCTCCAGAAACTGCTTGCAACTGCTTGAAGCGAGTTTCATTTCCTGAACGTCGTGCGCGCACTGAGCGACGGGAGTGAATTTTCGACTGTCGGTCCACAAACTCTCTCCCGCAATGAACGCATACTGAAGACTGTTGCGTGCCATCGTTTTGAGTTCAAGATATCCCACACCCTGATCCTCAGCGGCTTTCAGGAACTCCATCGAAATCTCCGAACGTGCGACACCTTCATCATCCGTCGCCAGAGCGACCGGCACTCCATATTCAAGATAAGTAGCCAGCGGATGCCGCGAACCCGACACTCCGAGAATCAGATCGTTGCTCGACAGACAGATTTCCACCATCACATTCCGGCGCGCCATCTCTTTCAAGAGCTCAAACGGTTCGGTCTCGTGCATGATGTCGACACCGTGCCCGATACGATTGGCTCCGGCAACCATCACTGACTCCCGAATGTGAAACCTCAAACCATCGGGCGGCACGAGCCCCGGAGCAAGTTCGCCCGCATGCAACGTGACCCTGGCGCGCGGGTAAAGCGGTCGCAGAAACTTCAACATCTGCATGTGAACCGAGAAATTCTGCATCGAGTTAACACCATCTTCACCCTGCACCAAATTCGTAGCCACGACATTCGACTGCGGATCGTTCGCCAGTGCAAGACCCGTGACGATCTGCGCAAAGACCTGGCCCAGCGGGCTATTTCGTGACACCTGTGCGACGTAGCGAATAGTAACTGCACATCCCGGATCGGCTTGCGCCGTGCCACACTTCAGCAGCTGATCCTTTTCAGCCCCCATCGCCTGGAGGTTCTTGATTCCCGTGACGGCGGCGCCTTCGATCCCATTCGCTTTCAGCTTGCTCAGCGTGCCTTCGAAATTTCCGTCCCATCCGACTTTCTGTCCGATTTCATTGGAAACCACGCCGGTCGGAGTACCGTCTGGAGTCAACATCAGCTCGACATAAGAAACCTTTCCGCGCGCGGCACTCTTCACGGCTTCGGCGAGCATTCTGCCACTGTTGTTATATGTAGCCGGCCCAAACTTTCCGAAAGCATCGAAGAATTGATCGTGCCCGCTTTGTCCGGATAGCTGCCAATTGCGCATGGACCATGCATCGATCATCTGCCGGTACAGAACCGAGTTTGTCGGCGCTGTATTTGCCGGCGTTTGATCGGCGTCGCACTTGGATGGTGAAGCAGGGACGGAGAGCGCCATAGTGCGGTTGTTAACGCATAGACCGTTTTGTGCGGCCCATTCGATGTAGCGCTCGGCGTAAATCGAGCCCGAGAGGTGATTATGTAGATCGGCGCCTTTCGGCATCTTGAGCAAAAAGGCCAGTTGCTTCGGCGGTGATTTTCGGATCGATTCAAAGTAGGTGGCCGTCTTTTGTTCCGAAGCTGCTCTCTGCTGTGCTGACAACGTCAACCCGCACGACAGAAGAACAACTAGAGTCCACGCAATTTTTCGTCGAAGTACTCTTAATGGAGAGATCCTGATCATTGGGGTTCCTTTTCTTTAAGGATTTGGACCTGAGTTTCGCAGTTTATGCGGCAAGGATTGCCCGGCCTTCAGCCTGAGTTTGAGCCAAAGCGTAGACATTGTAAAGATAACCCAATGTGAGATCTTTAGTAGAGCACCATCGTAGCCCTCAGCCAGTTGTGATCGCTTGGTCTGACTCCGAGGTCGTCGGTGATCGCCCAGCGCTGCTGGACCGCGGGACACTGACCGTCGACGAGCGCGCAAGGTTGTCTCAAGTCAGGAAGGTCGATCGTAGTCAATCCGACAGCGCCCCTCAGAAACACGTAATCAATCCTCCGCGTGTCGTGAGTGCGTGTAGTTAGATCGCCAAGCGGCATGTCTGGTACACCGTCTTCGTTGCGATCTGACCACGCGGCGGTAGCGGTGCCGAGTTGTAGTCCGAGTTTCCAGGCGTCGGTGTAACTTGCAAATAGTTCGTACTGTGGAAATATCGGAGTCAGGTCGAAGTCGCCGGCGAGTATGATGGAGTTAACACCGAGACCATCGATCCAGTCGATCAATACTCGAGCCTGTGCATCGCGCTGCCACGATTTGCCGGTGTCGATGTCAGCCTGGGAGTCGGCACACTTCGACCAGCAGAGGTGCGTGTTGACAATCAGCGCGCGTTTGTCTTCGACGGTGACGTCGATGGCAACAGCGCTCTTGTCGACGCTGGTGCTTCCGTCAAAACTGATGTAGCCGTTGCTTAGTTTGCGGCTGTGTGTCGCGTTCACGGAGAGTTTTGACGACCGATACCAGATCACCTGGCCGTCGTTGATCTGAGTTGAATTGGCGACATAGATCGTGCGGCTAAAGCCGAGGCTCGAGAAGGCCGCGTCCCAACTTGGCAAGTCTCCCGGACTGACCTCCTGTGCGTTGATGACGTCGGCGAGTGACGCGAGCACTGTTGCCTGACCAGCGTAGTCGAACGCCGTGGCCGTGTTCTGCCCGTGCTGCAGGTTGGCGGTGATGACTGTTATCTGAGTCGGTGTTGGTTCGGGTGTTGGTTCGGGCGTTGGGGTTGGTGATGGTTCGGGCGTTGGCGTCGGTGTCGGTTCGGGTGTTGGCGTCGGTGTTGGTTCGGGCGTTGGCGTCGCTGTCGGTTCGGGCGTTGGCGTCGGAGTTGGTTCGGGCGTTGGCGTCGGCGTTGGCGTTGGCGTTGGCGTCGGCGTCGGTGTTGGCGTTGGTGTCGGCGTTGGAGTCGGCGTCGGAGTCGGCGTCGGCGTCGGCGTCGGCGTCGGCGTCGGAGTTGGCGTAGGAGTTGGCGTCGGTGTTGGCGTTGGTGTCGGCGTCGGCGATGGTTTGGGCTTTCCTCTCGGCGTTGGTGATGGCGTGGGAGTAGGCGTCGCCGTCGGGCTCGGGATCGGTGTCGGAGTTGGCGTCGGGGTGGGAGTTGGTGTCGGAGTGGGAGTCGGCGTCGGGCTGGGCTTCGGCTTCGCTGAGTATATTCTCTCAGGTGAAGCGCAGAGGACGCAGGCTAACACGGCGAGGGTGAGCAATAATATGTAAGGTCTCATTGTCTCTCTGTTCCGCAAATCGCGGCGTGATTGTTGAGCCAAGGTCAGGTTGCGAGATGCGGCAGTGTAATGCGGAGTGACATCAATGTCAAAGTTTTAGAACAAGTTTGTGACAAGTGACCGCCAGACACGTAAGCCACAAAAGGCACACAAGACACAAAAAGACACAAAATTCTTTTGTGCTTTTTGTGGCTGATTGTTAGTTACAATCAACCGTGACCCTGCAATCACATGACTGAACGGCGAACATTGAAACCGATTTCCGAGGTGTTGCGGTCACACCGCTTTCAAAAAGAAGTCTCGTTACTGCTTTTTTTCCTCGCAGGGCTCAGCGCGATATATTGCGTTTTTCTATTCGCCAGGAGTGATTCAGAAGACGTTTTGGCGATGGCAGTCGGTCTGCTGGTGCAAACGATTGTCTATGCCGTCTTATCGATTCTAATTCGCCGGGGTTCTGTTGCGGCGTTAATCGTAACCGGGCTTCTATTCGCTGCGAATATCGTTTTTACTTTGTTTGGACCATCCTGGGAAGATGCCAAAGGGATGATAGTTGTGTACGGACTTCTGGCAGTTGTGCTCATCCGTTTCATTCGGAGAGAGCGCCGCGCCGGCAGCTCCGAAGGTGAACCGTAAAGCCGGCGTATCCGTTTTAGAGCCTGTCACGGATACTTAATCACCAAACCTGACAATCGTGGCGCCGAGGCCGCCGGCGTCGGGTGGGGCGTCGGTCCAGTCGGCGACGAAGGGGGTTCGGGCGAGGATGGAGCGGACCACCTCGCGTTGGACACCGATGCCTTTGCCGTGAATTATTCTTACCACCTTAAAACCTTTCTCGTGCGCCAACTGTAAATACTCTTCGACAACTCGTTTTACGTCACGCGGTTGAATCGTGTGCAGGTCGAAGACGTCTGTGATCTCGAGCTCGACGGGTTCGGGAAATGGGTTGTCGGGGTCGACGTCGTCCACGCGTAGATTTGACACCCTCTCGAACGCGCTTGTAAACTCGCGCTCTTCAAATCCTACAATTTAATCAAAGGAATCAAACGAAATGGGTGCGCGAAATAAGATTACGGTTGTCGGTGCCGGTAACGTCGGCGCGACTGCGGCACATTGGCTGGCGGCAAAAGAACTCGGCGACGTGGTCCTCGTGGACATCGTCGAAGGAGTGCCGCAGGGCAAAGCACTGGACCTGGCACAAGCCGCGCCCATCGAAGGTTTCGACGTGCGGATGATTGGTTCCAATGGCTACGATGAAACCGCCAATTCCGATGTCGTGATCATCACGGCGGGCCTCGCGCGCAAGCCGGGAATGAGTCGCGACGACCTGTTGAAGACGAATGCCGACATCGTTTCGAAAGTCGTGGACGAAGTTGTCCGGCGCTCGCCGAATTCGATCCTGATCGTCGTTTCCAATCCGCTCGATGCGATGGCTCAGGTGGCGTTGAAACGATCCGGGTTTCCCAAGCACCGCGTGATTGGCATGGCGGGCGTGCTCGACTCCGCGCGCATGCGTTGCTTCCTGGCCGAAGCTCTCGACGTTTCCGTCGAGAACGTGACGGCGTTTGTGTTAGGCGGACACGGCGACACGATGGTGCCGCTCGCGCGCTACTCCACTTGCGCCGGCATTCCGATCACCGAGCTGCTTCCGAAAGAACAGGTCGACGCGATCGTGAAACGCACGGCGGGCGGTGGCGCTGAGATCGTCAGTTTATTGAAAACCGGATCGGCGTACTACGCACCGTCGGCGGCAGCAGTGGAGATGACGGAGTCGATCTTGAAGAACAAGAAGAAGATTCTTCCGTGCGCCGCTTATCTGGAAGGCGAGTACGGCGTCAACGGACTGTTCGTTGGCGTGCCGTGCAAGCTTGGCGCGCGTGGATTGGAGCAGGTGATTGAGATCAACTTAACGGCGGAGGAGAGGATCGCTTTGCACAAGAGCGCGTCAGCGGTGCAGGAGTTGATTGACGTGCTTGGGATCTAAAGACGGCTTTCTCACGCAAAGGCGCAAAGGCGCAAAGTAAAGAACCTTCGGCTTCCGCAGGTCTTCCTTTGCGCCTTTGCGTGAGAGATCCGTCTTAACCCTTCAGCCAGCCCAACAACCCGTGGATCACAGTCTCACGATTCTCTTCATAGATCGCACGGGTTAAAGGAATATTCATCGGACAAGCTCTGACACAATTCTGCGCGTTGCCGCAGCTTGTGATGCCGTCCTCGCCCATGATCCCCTCGAGGCGCTCAGAGCGCGTCATCTTCCCGGATGGATGCATGTTGAAGAGCCGCACCTGAGCAATCGCCTGCGGACCGATGTAATTGTCGCCCTCATATTGCGGACACGCTTCCAGACAACAACCACACGTCATGCAGCGCGAATAAGCATAGCGCTCCTGAACGTCTTCCTGGTCCATTCGCGGCCCGGGTCCGAGATCGTGCGTGCCGTCAAGTTCGATCCACGCGTGAACCCGACGCAGATGATCGAACATTTGTTGCCGATCGACCACCAGATCGCGAATGTTCGGAAACTTCGACATCGGTTCCAGCTTGATGGGCTGGTCCAACTTGTCGATCAGCGCCGAGCATGATTGCCGCGCGACGCCGTTGACCACCATCGTGCAGATGCCGCAAACCTGTTCCAGACAGTTCATGCTCCAAACCGGTGGCGTGGTGCGCTCGCCTGATTTATTGACAGGATTTTTCTGAATCTCCATCAGGCACGAAATGATGTTGAGATTCGGCCGGTACGGAATCTCAAACTGCTCCCAGTACTGTGGCGAGTCGGGATTAGCGCGCCGCCGGATGTGGATCTCAACAGTTTTTCGAGGAGTCTGTGCTGACATATTAAGCTTTCGCGGTTTCCTTCTTGCCCTTGCTGTAGTCGCGCTTGCGCGGCTGGATCAACGAGACGTCAACCGGCTCGTACGATAACACCGGGCCCTCGCCCGAGTATTCCGCGATCGTCGACTTCAAAAACTTCTCGTCGTCGCGGTCCGGAAACTCCGGTTTGTAATGTGCTCCACGCGACTCGTTGCGATTCAACGCGCCGAGCGTGATCACGCGTGCCAGCTCGAGCATGTTGTCGAGATGTCGCGCGTGCGGCAGCGCCATCGTGGCCCACAGGTTCGAGTCGTTGATCGAAATACGTTTGTAACGGTCCATCAACTCCAGCAACTTGTTGTCAGTAGCCTTGAGCTTGTCGTTGTAACGAACAACCGTCACGTTGTCAGTCATCCACTTGCCCATTTCCTGGTGCAAAACATACTGATTCTCGTCGCCGCTCTGCCGGACCAGCCGATCGTTGATCTCCTGTTGATGCTTCAACTCCTGCTCGTAAAGACGCGAGCCATCCGCGCCCTTTCGCTCCACGTTCTTCGCATACTCCATTGCCGCGGGCGCCGCGACGAAGCCGCCGAAGACACAGCTCACCAGCGAGTTTGCTCCGAGTCGATTGGCGCCGTGAATTGAATAGTCACATTCACCTGCGGCCAACAGCCCGGGAATGTTCGTACGCTGATTGAAGTCCACCCACAGACCGCCCATCGAATAATGCACGCCCGGAAAGATGCGCATGGGCACGTGACGCGGATCGTCGCCGACAAACATCTCGTAGATCTCGAGAATCGCCCCCAGCTTTCGGTCCAGCTCCGCGGCGGGAATGTGCGTCAAATCGAGAAAGACCTGGTTGTCGCCGCCCACGCCAAATCCATCGATGCACACCTGAAAGATCTCGCGCGTCGCGATGTCGCGCGGCACGAGATTGCCGTACGCGGGATATCGCTCTTCGAGGAAATACCAGCGCTCGTTCTCCGGAATCGAAGATGGCGGTCGGACATCGCCCTTTTTGCGCGGCACCCACACACGTCCACCTTCACCGCGAGCGGATTCGGACATCAATCGCAACTTGTCTTCGCCGGGAATCGACGTCGGATGAACCTGTATGAACTCACCATTCGCGTACCTTGCACCCTGCTGGTAACACGCTGACACGGCGCTGCCTGTGCAGACCATCGAATTCGTGGACTTACCGAAGATCAGACCTGGACC
>DATNCH010000296.1:0-8385 GCA_035571655.1 Pyrinomonadaceae bacterium | reverse complement strand
CGAGCACGGATTTGGCGAGCTCTTTTCAGGAATTGGCGCGCCAATGATGTTCAGTTGCTCGCGTGCCTTTTGCGTGAACTCGCTCTCAGGAAACTCCTGCACCAACTTCTGGTAATATCGCGCAGCTTCGTCCGGTTCCTCTTCAGCCTGGTAGGTCGTCGCCAGCCGGTAAAAGACTTCGTCGTTGTACGAGAAGCACGGATACTTGTCGACAATCTCCTTCAAACGCGACTGCGAACCCTTCAAACCACCTTTGCCGGTTGAATACTTCACGTCGTAGTAAAAGCGCGCGATCTGTAGATTGTGCATCGCGAGATTCTCTTGAACCTCAGCCAGCCGCGACTCGACCGTCGGGCGAAGCGGGCTCTTCGGATACTGCTGCAAAAGAACCTTCAACCTTTGCTCTGCTTTTTTCGCGTGCGAGATGTCGCGATCGGAGAGACCCATCTGTCTCATCTCTGCTTCCGCAACTTTCAAGCTCGCATCGTCCGCGAGCGGATCGGTTGGAAAGAACGTCAGCCAGTCCTGGTACGCCTGCGCTGCCTGGATCAATGCGCTCGTGGTGCCCTCGAGAAAGAACGAATCGGCGATCGCGAGTTTGGCGAGCGCCAGGAAAGGCGAATCGGGATACGTGTTGATGATCGTTGCGAAGAGAAGCCGGCCCGTGTCGTGATGGCCTTTGCGGACCTCCTTCGCTGCTTCTTCGAACAGAACACGGTCACGGCCGGCGACTGCGGCGCCCGTCAGATCGGCGTATTTATCGTCTCCACCGCCGAACAGTCCCAAAAACTTGCCTTTCTTTTTCTTCTTGTCGGCGGAGGCGGTGGCGCCAGCCGCTGTTCGCAAGCCGGCGGTCTGCTGCAGACTGGTCTCGACGCGCGTATTCAACTCGCCAACAGCAGTCTCGAGGCGATCCAGTTCGGCACTATCGAATTTCTCCGCTTTGTCGTTCTTTGTACGAATGTCGCTCACTTCGGAATTCAGCGACGAAACCTCTTTTTCGAGTCCCTTCAATCGCACTACCGGGTCGTCGGCGTTCGCCTTCTTGTCTTTGCTCTTATCCTCGGTTTTACCCTCGAGCACATTGACCGCAGCCTGAAGGGAACGGCGCATCAAATCGAGCTTCGAGCTCATGACGTCGAGCCGCTGGGTGGTTGACAGCTCTGTTTGGCCGCCAGGTCTCTGCGCTAATCCGGTCGCCGGGAGCCCAAAAATCAGGGCACAGAAAGCCACCAGAATAAAAAAGCGAGAGTTCATAAGATCAACCTCCAATAAAAACTTGTCTTTGTGCGAGTTAAGAGACTTACCGCTATCGGATTCAATTTTTACCTGTCCGGTTTGCCGGGACCCGGATTTTAGACCCATTGAACCGTAGCGTCGCGGAGCTCTTTGACTGCCGCTTCAGCGTCGGGTGTTCCAAAAATAGCCGATCCAGCGACGATAATCTCGGCGCCGGCGGCGACCACGGATTCGATGTTTTTGCGGTCGACACCGCCGTCGATCTCGATGCGCACATTCAATTGCCGCTCATTGATCATGTGTCGCAGTCGTTTAACCTTGTCAATCGCCTGCGGGATGAACTTCTGTCCCCCAAAGCCCGGATTGACAGACATTACCAGAACATAGTCCGCAAACTGTAGTGCCTCCTCGAGCCAACTCACAGGCGTCGAGGGGTTCAAGACCACTCCTGCCAGCGCGCCCGCGTCCCTAATCGACATCAGCGTGCGATGGAGATGCGGATCGGCTTCAACGTGAACCGAAACCATCTGCGCGCCCGCACTGACAAACTGAGTCGCATACACACCCGGATCGGTAATCATCAGGTGAGCGTCGATCGGCAGTCGAGTGAAACCCGCGAGTGACTTAACGACCGGCAGACCCACGGTAATGTTCGGCACGAAGTGACCATCCATCACATCGACGTGCAGCACGCCCGCACCGCCACGCTCAACGGCCCTGATCTGTTCGCCAAGGCAGGAGAAGTCAGCGGATAGGATCGACGGGGCGATATCGATGGTTCTGTTGATCACTTATCTATTATTCGGCGGCGTGGGCCGAGGCGTGACGGGACGCCTGTTCTCATTAACGCCGGGTCGCAAATTCGAATTTCTCGCGTCGGGACGATTCACGTTTACGTTGCTTCGAGGCGTGATGTTCGCGTTAGTGCTCACGTTTGCCGGTGGTCGATTCGCGTTTAGTGGTCTATTCGTGTTGGCGTTCGCGTTCTTATTACCGTTGGCGTTTTCGTTTGTGTTCTTTGGTTTTGGTCGCTTTGGTTTGTTCTCATTGCTGTTGGTGTTCGTGTTCCGATTTTCGCTGGGTTCGTCTGGAGTTACGGTTTCAGGAGACTCGCCTGCTTTCGCCAGGCGGCTGAGATCCATGGCCACCGTTTGACCTGCTTTGACGACCTCGCCCGGTCGCGGCAACTGAAAAACAACTGTGTCGGGTTGAGATTGATTACTGGGCCTGTACGCGCGGACACGAAACTTCAGATCAGCCTCGGCCAGGATCTTCTCTGCATCGAATCGATTCTTGCCGACAACATCCGGGACCTTCACTTCCGGACTGCGCAAAGACAGATAGACTGTGGTGGCCACTCCGAAGAGAAAAACAACTGCAATCGCGATCACGATTGCGATGCTTCGGAAGATGGATGTAATTCTGGCAACTAAACTCACTAAGCTGCGAAGTCTAGCACAGGCTTAAAAGGATTGCATGATTTGCAGGATGTGCCGGATTCATCCTGTTAATCCTGAAAAATCCTGCCAATCTTGTCTAATTCGAAGAGGGCTATGAAGAACCCATCACACTCCTGACGCTGAGGCCAGGTGCGCGAGCTATCGATCATGCGAAAGTGATCATTCCGCGCGAGAAATTCCTCGATCACTCCCTCATTCTCTTCACGCTCTACAGAACACGTCGAATAGACCAGGCGTCCCCGTGGGTTCACGGCGTCAGCAGCCCTGTTGAGAATCTGTTTTTGCACCGCTGCAAACGCCGCGATGTCGGGAGCCGCGAGACGCCAGCGAATCTCCGGATTGCGTCTCAACGTGCCAGTCCCGGAACACGGCGCATCGACTAAGACCTTGTCGAACGCACGAGATGCGAAGGGTAACTCTTCAGTAGCGTCCAGAAGCACCGGCTTGATGTTTTTGAGCTGTTGCAGACGCGATGTACCGACTACGGTCTCCATTCTCGATGCGGAACGATCCGCGGCAACTATCATCGCATTGTCATCAGCACGGTCTGCCATCAGCGTAGTCTTTCCTCCCGGCGCCGCACACAACTCGAGCACGCGTTCACCGGGCCTAACATCCAAAACTCGCGCGACGAGTTGCGACGCTTCATCCTGCAAATAGATCTCACCTGCGGCACTCAACTCACGAACAAGCGACGTCGCACCCGAGATACGCCACGCGCCCTCAGCCACGTGCGACGCTTCGACTTCCGCGCCGGCTGCACGCAACCTTGAGATTACTGGCGATTCATCAGCTCGATTCTTAACAACACGAAACGCTGTTGTCGGCACTGTGTTATTCGCTACCGCAAACGCCTCTGCCTCCGCGACTCCAAACGCATTCGTCCAACGCTCGATCAACCAAGCCGGATGCGACGTCTGGATCGCGATTCTCGCCAATGGATCAGAAAGCCCTGCGGCAGGATCGTAGTCTGCTTCTTTAACTGCCCGCCGCAGCACCGCGTTAACAAACGCCGTCGCCGAACTCAAACGCGCATGACGAACCAGACTCACGGATTCATTCACCGCCGCCGACGCAGGTATGCGAGTCAGGTAATGTAATTGGTATAAACCGAGTCGCAGCGCGATCCGAACGGCCCGATCCAAACTCTCGACACGCCGTTTCGAAAAGTGTTCGACGATCTTATCGAGGCGCAACTGCCAGCGAAGCACGCCTAAAACAAGCTCATGACACAACGCTCTGTCTGTGGGTTTAAGTCCGGGTTCCTCGGCGGCGAGAAGAACTGACGAGAACGCGCCGTTTTCAACCTGTTGCAGAATGCGGAAGGCTGCGAGGCGCGCCGGTGAGATCTCTTTAGTCTTAACCAAAGCGATCGCCAACCTTCAGGTGCATACCGTTGATAAAATCGCGCGCCGCCATTCTCTTCCGCGCTTCCGGCTGGACCTCCAGCACGCGCAACGCAGTTCGCTCGCCACACTGCACGACAAGCTCATCTCGCTGTGCAACGATCAGCTCCCCATTCGCGATGCCTGAAGTCACAGACATCGAAGGTTGAGCTTCCCACAGAATCAGGCTTTTCGAATTGAACGTCGTGTAGGCATTGGGCCACGGTTGAAAACCCCTGATACGCCGTTCGATCGCGAACGCACTGTCTGACCAATCGATCAACCCATCTTCCTTCTTCAAAATCGGAGCGAAGGTCGCGCGCGCGTCGTGCTGGGGGCGTGGCGTGAGGTCGTCGAGCCTGGAAAGAGTTTCACCTAGCAGCGAGGCGCCGATTTCAGCGAGCCGTTCCATCAACTCCGGCGCGGTCTCCCTCTCGCCGATTTTAGTCTCGCGCTGGAGAAGGATCGGACCAGTGTCGAGCGTGGGTTCGATAAACATCGTCGTCACGCCAGTCTCTGTTTCGCCATTGACAATCGCCCAGTTTGCCGGCGCCGCTCCGCGATACAAAGGCAGCAGCGAGAAGTGGACGTTGATACAACCCCGTCGCGGCGCGCGCAAAAACTCTTCGGGGAGAATCTTTCCGTACGCCACAACTACCGCGACATCCGCATCGTGTGAAGCGAATAACTGTTTTGCTTCGTCGTTCTTGATCCGCGCTGGTTGGAAGACACTGAGACCGTGAGACAGCGCAAACTCTTTGACTGGTGAGAAGATTACTTTATTGCCGCGTCCTGCGGGTCTATCTGGCTGAGTCCATACCGCAACCACTTCATGGCTATTTGCGAGGCACTGCCGCAGAGTCGGAACCGCCGCCTGTGGCGTTCCCATAAACACTATTCGCATGGTTAATCAGCCACGGATTTAACGGATAAAATCCGCGGATTTATCCGCTCTAATCCGTGGCCGTTCCCGCTTCGGCTCTCTTTGTAGTCGCACCTACTCTCTCGGCTGAAACCTTCGCTTGCAGGAACAGCAGCAGATAATCGCGCCCGCCTGCTTTCGAATCGGTTCCAGACATGTTGAACCCGCCAAACGGATGTACGCCAACCAGCGCACCCGTGCACTTCCGGTTCAGATACAGATTTCCGACATGAAACTCTCGCCGCGCGCGCTCGAGTTTTGCTTCGTCGGAACTGTAGACCGCGCCCGTCAATCCAAACTCTGTATCGTTCGCGATATTCAACGCGTCGTCGTAATTTTCGGCCTTGATCACCGCGAGCACTGGACCAAATATTTCTTCCTGCTCGATCGTCGCGCCGGGTTTCACGTCGGCGATGACGGTAGGCTCGATGAAAAAGCCCTTCTCGCCATCGGAGCCGCCGCCGATCAGCACGCGGCCGCCTTCGCTCTTCCCTTTTTCGATGTAGGAGTTGATGGTCTTGAACGCTTTCTCGTTGATGACTGCGCTCAGGTTCGTGTCTGATTCAGTTGGATCAGCGAGTTTGAGCTTTGCGGTTCGCTCGGCAATCTTGTCGAGCATCGTGTCGTAAACTCGCGCATCGATGATCGCGCGCGAGCACGCGGAACACTTTTGCCCCTGGAAACCAAATGCCGCCTGGACCACGCCCGTCGCCGCTTCGTCGAGATTCGCGTCGTCGGCAACGATGATCGCGTCCTTGCCACCCATCTCGGCGACCACTCGTTTGATCCAGATCTGGCCTTCGTTAACTTTCGCCGCACGCTCGTTGATTCTGAGTCCGACTTCTTTCGATCCGGTGAATGCAACGTAGCGCGTCTTCGGATGGTCCACGACGACGTCGCCGACTTCTGCGCCGGAGCCGGTCATGAAGTTAACAACACCGGGCGGCAGACCTGCCTCTTCGAGTATTTCGAAAAACTTGAACGCGATCGCCGGCGCGTCGGAAGAAGGTTTCAGCACGACCGTGTTGCCCGTGACGACGGAAGCGAGAGTCATGCCTGCCATGATCGCCAGCGGAAAGTTCCACGGTGGAATGATGGCTCCGACGCCGAGTGGCACGTAGACCATCTTGTTCGCTTCACCGGGAATGTGCGTCAGCGGATGATCGTCGGCGTAACGCAGCATCTCGCGGCCATAGAACTCGCAGAAGTCGATCGCTTCGGCGGTGTCGCCGTCGGCCTCGGCCCACGTCTTCGCGACTTCATAGATCATCCATGCTGAGAACTCATGTTTGCGCGCGCGCAGTACCTCGGCGACACGAAACAAAAGCCCTGCGCGATCCGCTGCGGGCACGGTCTTCCAGGTCTGGAAAGCCTTCGCAGCCTCTTCGACGGCGCGATTCGCGAGCTCTTTAGTCGCCTTGTTGAATCGCCCGACGAGCTGCGTGCGATTCGCGGGGTTGTAGCTGTCGAGCATGCTGCCCGTAGTGACGCGTTCACCGCCGATGACGAGCGGGTATTCGCGGCCAAGCTGCTCTCCGACCTTCTGGATCGCCTCGCGCATCGCCTGCGCGTTCTCTTCTTTGCTGAAATCTGTCAGCGGTTCGTTACGAAATTCTGATCTCATAATAATCTGCGTAATCTGTGGCGCGCTCGCGCGCTTAATCCCACTTACCAGCTTTCTGTAGTTTCTTGATCTTGCGTTTGACGAGCTCGCGTTTGATTGTGCTCATCTTGTCGAGAAACACGATTCCATCGCAGTGGTCGGTTTCATGAAGCATGCAGCGCGCGGTGAGTTCCATGCCGTCCACCTCGAACCACTCACCCTTCACATCCTGCGCACGCACGATTGCTCGCAAGCTGCGTTCGACGGGAGTGAAAATGCCTGGAAACGACAAACATCCCTCTTCTCCGTTCTGATTACCTTCAACGCGCAAGACTTCAGGATTGATCAGCACAACACGCTGCTTCGGATCTTTTCCACCCGAGCAGTCCATGACGAAAAGTCTCTGCGGTACACCAACCTGCACTGCGGCCAGGCCGACACCCGGCGCGGCGTACATCGTCTCAAACATGCTGCTGACGAGCTTCGCGAGGCCGTCGTCAAATTCTGTTACCGGATCTGCGGGCATATCGAGCACCGGAGCCGGCCACTTAACAATTTCCAATAACGCCATATTTGTGATTCTACGTCATTGCCACAAAAGGCACAAAAATCAGCCACAAAGACGAATTCATCGATGGAACTATTTTGTTTCTTATGTGCCTTTTTGTGGCTAATACCCTCTTAGTTGTTCGCGATAGCCGTCGAAGTTGCGCTTCATCTCGCCGAGACTGTCGCCGCCAAACTTCTCGCGCATCGCTTTGGCGAGCACGAGTGCCACCATCGACTCGCCAATCACTCCCGCTGCCGGTACGGCCGTCACATCGGAACGCTCGAATGCAGCCGCTTCTTCTTCCTTCGTGTCGATGTCGACTGAACGGAGCGCGCGTCGCAATGTCGAAAGCGGCTTTAGATGCCCCCGCACGCGGATCTGTTCGCCGTTGGTGATACCGCCTTCGAGACCGCCGGCGCGGTTCGTTTCTCGAATAAATTCGCGCGTTTCGGCGTTGTAAGCGATCTCGTCATGGACTTCAGACCCCGGCAGACTGCTCGCTTCCGCGCCTGCTCCGATCGCGACGGCTTTGACTGCGGGTATCGACATCACGGCTTGTGAGAGGAGACCGTCGAGCTTGAGATCCCATGACGTATGTGAACCCAGTCCGGGTACGACACCGCGAGCTACGACTTCGAAGATACCGCCAAGCGTGTCGCCTTGTTTTCGCACTTCGTCAATGAGATCGATCATACGTTGTTGCGCCTGCGTGTCGGCGCAATGCAATGGTGCGTCGTCGTCGATGGTTGCGATTTGTTCCCAGGTTAATTCGAGAGGCGTGTCGGGAATGCCGCCGAGTTGAATAACGTGACTGCGAACTTCGATGCCGAAGACTGTCAATAACTGTTTTGCGAGTGCGCCGCACGCGACGCGGGCGGTGGTTTCACGTGCGGAAGCTCGTTCGAGGATGTTCCGGAGATCGCGAACGTCGTATTTGAGACCGCCGGGTAGATCGGCGTGACCGGGACGCGGGCGTTTCAGGCGGCGTGATTTTTCCGGCGCGATGTCGCGCGGCTCGGAGGCCATGACGTCGGTCCAGTTGGGCCAGTCTCTGTTCTCGATCATGAGAGTGAGTGGTGAGCCGAGCGTGAGACCGTGTCTGACGCCGGTGAGTATCTCGGCGTGGTCCTTCTCGATCTTCATCCGGCCGCCGCGCCCATAACCGAGCTGGCGCCGTCGCAACTCGTTATCGATAAATCCCTGCTCCACCGGCAACCCGGCAGGCA
>DATNCH010000295.1:0-29968 GCA_035571655.1 Pyrinomonadaceae bacterium | reverse complement strand
GTTGGACTGATGAACAATCGTTCTGCGATTTGCCGGTTCTTAAGACCTTCCGTGATCAAAGCGATGACTTGTCGTTCTCGCTCCGTAAGCGACGAGATTCTCTTTCGCTGAGGGTCGAGCGATTCTTTGTCCCTGCTCGACAGCTCCCACAGAAGATTACCGAGCGTTAGACGATCGAGCCACGCTTCACCTTTGTAAACTTTCTCGATCGCTTTCAGCAGCAGGTCAGCGGCATCTTCCTTTAACACGACACCCATCGCGCCGGATTGAGCTGCCTTCTGGTGCGTTTCAGAATCGCGCAGAGCGGTCAACGCCAGCACGCGCGCATTCTTTGCAACTTCGCGCAACTGAGGTATGAACGAAAGTGCGCTGTAACCACCCAGCTCGAGATTGAGGACTATTAGATCCGACGTTTGGCTAGCTACGAGATCCAGCGCCTCTGAACGCGTGCCGGCCATTGCCACGACCTTCATTCCCGGGTGGCTGTCGAGGAGCATACGAAGGCCTTCACGGACGACGAGTTGATCGTCAACGATCACGATCCGTATTTTTTGTGGGGCTGGCTCCATACCTAAAACGCGTGGCCAGGTGAGGATAGGGTCCTAGCGATTTTCGGTTTTGATTATGAACAGGCGGCGAAGGCCCGGCAATGGAGGTCGTTGCCTATTTTTTCTGGCAGAAATCTGGTGGATACTCGTCGGACAAGTGGCATGATCCTGCCGCAGCGTTATCTGTGTTGAAAAAGTTCTTAACACAGATGACGCGGATCTCACTCGGGCATTTTGGCCAGGCCGTGGCGGAAGGCGTAGATGATGAGTTCGAGCCGGTCTGAGACTTCAAGCTTCGAGAAAACGGAGCTGAGATGGTGAGTTACCGTCGTTTCGCTGATGAATAATCTCTCGCCGACTTGCTTGTTCTTCAGTCCTTCGCCGATGAGCGCGATGACTTCACGCTCCCGGTCCGTCAGCGATTCGATCTTCGCGATCTCGGGATCGACCATCGCGGGCTTGTTGAACTCCTGGATCATGCTTCCCATCATCGACCGTTCAATCCAAACCTCGCCGTCGTTAACCTTCATGATCGCTTTCAGAAGCTGATCCGCCGCGTGCTCCTTCAACACAATCCCCATCGCACCGCGCCGGATCGCGCGACGATGTGCATCGGGGTTTTGCACGCCGGTCAACACGAGCACGCGCGAGGTCGGGCTCGCCTGGCATAGTTCCGGTAGAAACGACAATCCATCTTCATCCCCGAGCACGAGATCGAGAATGATCACGTCAGGATGTGCACTGGCCGCTCGTTCGAGTGCCTCACCCTTGTTACCCGCCTGGGCCACGACCTGCATGCGCTGATCGTGTTCGATCAACATGCGCAGACCACTCCGGATCACTACGTGATCGTCAACTATCATGATGGTAATCGGTCGCGTCGCGGTCATGTGTGAGCTCCAAAGTTTTACAGCGGTATTCCTACGCTTACGACAGTGTAGTCCTTCTCGTCGACAAATACCTGCGTTTCGCCCCCAAGAGAAGCCGCGCGCTCGGCGATCGAATGAGGCCTGAATGATGGCATGCCGTCATGTCCCTCGGCTCGCTCGACTTCAGCATTCGGACCAAGGCGAGGCCGGCTGTTTTTGATCTGCAACTGTAGCGAAGTCTCTTTATACGATATCTCAACCCGCGCGTCGCGACAAAAAGCATGGCGCCGGATGTTGCTCAAGCCCTCCGCCACAATCTGAAACAGCTCGGCTGCAAGACGGTCGTTGATCTTCACCTTGCCAAACGCCTCGACGTCTACCTTGATACCTGTGACCACCGAGAAGCGCTCCGCGTATCGTTGAATCGCCGGTAATAGAATGTCGGCCCGCTCTTCAGTTGCTCTCAGGCCCCAGACGAAGTGTCGCAGCTCGGCGAGTTCGTGATTCGTCAGCTCCAACAACTCCTGCACGTTTGCGCGAATACCCGGCTGGCCCGCCTCCAGCTTCTGGTCCAGTGCTGATAACCCAAACTGCAATCCGAGGTAAGGTTGAATCACGCTGTCGTGAATGTCGTGTGCGATGCGGCGTCGTTCCTGCTCGGCGGCGTCGGAGGCGAGGTTGTCGATGAGCCTGATGTTCTCCATCACCGGTGTCACGTGGTCCATCAACTGCAAAATGAAATCCATATCGGAACTATCGAATTTGTTTGGTCCATCGATCGTATAAAGCCGGCCCACAGCCTGGTGGCGGTAATAAACCGGCACCGAAAGGTATCTCTGCGCGTCGAGCATGCCCGCGAGTTTGTCGGCGCTGCTGGAGTTTGCTTCGGAGAACTGCCGGTTCTTCACATCGAACAGACGCGTGTTTGAAGAACGCTTGTTACGACGATAGTCGACTGCGTAATCGAGCGATGGTGAGAGAAACTGCGCCGCGGCTTCGCGGCCGATTTCGGGCGGCGCCGAGCGGCTCTGGTAGATGCCACGCGCGACGCGATACATCTGATAGCTTTCCTCGTTACCCGATTTGCCTGGGATCACCAGCAAACATGCTTCCGCGTCGTAGAATGCGCGAACGCTCTCGAGGATCTGCTTAATGGTCCGGTCGATTCCAAAGCGAGGGTTGGAAAAGATAGTCACCTCTTTCAGCAGCTTCAAACGATTTTTGAGTTGCGTGTGATAACCGCCCCAGCGCGCGACGATGTAGCCGAAGATCAGCAGGCCGATCGGCGCCACCAGCAATCGGTTCATATCCAACGGCCGGTCTGTGGGAGCGTTCAGCGCGCCGATGATCGTGTAGATGGCCGCAGAAGCAAGTGTCAGCCGCAACCCGTCGGTGAGTCCCCAACTAAACGACGCGACGATGATCGCGAAGAAGCAGAAATAGTAGAAGATGCTGTTCGAATTTGTTGTTAAAGCGATTAGCGGCAGGTACCACAGCAGATCGACCCACGGGATCAGTCTGTGTGCGACGATGGGATGGCGACGAACTGAAAGGTGATAGACCAGCAAGCCGTAGAGCGAATACAGCGCGAGAGTCACGTAGGTCAACGTGGCCAGGTCCGGAGGCTCGATCAGCATGATCAGCAGTGCGGACGTCGCGAGCACGATGCGCATGCCGGCGATCAGTCGAAGATCGATCCACTGTTCTGAGAGTGGGTCGCGGGTTCGAGCCTTTAACGATTCCAGGTTCAAGTGACCTCAGATTGTTTCCCTGCGGCCCTCTGCGTATCTCTGCGTTCTCTGCGTCATAAGCTGACTTAAACGCAGAGAACACAGAGGACCGCAGAGGAGACCTAAGTCTCTGACTTCAACTTCTGTAACACATTCCACGTACGCTCGGCTTCGTCGCCGAAAAGTACGATTTCGTTCTGGCGTTCATCAAGGTCGAGTCCCAGGCGCGTTTTGACGTCGCCCTCGCCCCTGCGGAAGTGCGCGCTCGTGATGTGATCGACATGGACCAGGAAGATACCGCCTTCGGGGTGGGTGAACTCGATAAATTTCATAGTGGTGCTGCCTCGAAAATGAAGTGGACGCGCGCGGCGCAACAAAACCGGCTAACGTCCGTAAGTTCTCGGTGACCTGTTTCCAACGTGGATGTGAGGTCCGGTTGCTACGCCCGGAATAGGACCGCGAAAAACCAGATACGGAATCGACTCGGCACGCAGAAACGCCACCAGTGCCCGGCCCTCTTCGCTGTCAGGGTGCAGATTCACGTCCATGCCGTTGCGATGGTCCAAGCCCCAGCGAGTGTGCAGATCGGACTGGCCAAAGGCCGACAGCGGCAACGGTTTATTGAACTTGTTAAGAAAGAACTCCTTGACCCTGGTCGCCTCTGCCAGACTCCACCTGCCCGGCGGCGCAGCGGAACCCTGCGGTTCCCCGGGCGGTTTCGGAAGCTCGATTCGAGCAACTCGTGCGCGATCGAGAAAGGTCGTGATATTACCGCGCTTGTACCAGTAACCGTCCGGACTCTCGCTCACCTCATCCACCAGCAACGGAGCACCACTGACGAGAACGATCGTCACCGGTAATCGTTCTTCCTCGGGCGCCTGCGCTGTTTTGGTTTCAGCAGACTCTTCGGATTTCTTCGCCTCTGACGGCGTTTGCGCGTAGGCACAGGACAAACCCGCAACGAAGATGATGAGGCAGCAGAGGGGCGTTCGCAGGTGCATTACGTCTTCGGTGCGAAATAACCTACCCGAGTATGTGGGTGATAAGCCGGATTCGCGGTCTCCACGCGCACGCGACGGAACGTGCCGTCCCGCGCTTTGTTCAAGGGCGTGAAGTAGAGCGCGTATTGATGGCGGAGCTCGTCGGCCACTTCGGCATACGTCGATTCCAGTGCGTCAAAGGTACGAGGTTTATAGAGCCGGCCGCCGGTCGCCTGCGCGAGCTGCTCCAGGTTCTCTTCGCTCTGGTCCAACACTTTCAAACTCAAACGCAAGTCGTCGATTCGCAGTTGATTGAACCGCACGGCCGAGTCGGTTCCACCCAGCAGCGTGTCGAGCTCGGCTCGTTTACTCGCGCGAGAAATTTCGGTGTTGCTGACGATATAAACAACTACCTGCGCGCGAATCAGCGATTGCAGCGCCGCTTCGAGCGTCGCCGTTCCGCGGCCATTGTCGATTCCGTCAGACAAAACAATCACGGCGCGTCGCGACTTATTTTCACCGGTGAACTGTTCTTTAGCAGCGAGCGACAAGGCGTCGTTGAAACGAGTGAACATGCCGGGCTCGATGCGGTTCAAGGCGCGTTGCAATTGGAAACGGCTCTTGGTCCAGTCTTGCAGGAGTTCGATGCGATCGTCGAACTTGATGAGGCTGATGCGATCGTCTGACTCGAGACGCGCGGCAAATCCCTGCGCGGCGCGGCGAAAGTCGTCGAGATTGTTTGCTACCGACGACGATGCGTCGACCATCAACACGACGTCGACAGGCACTTGCCGCAGCGCGAGGTCGGAGAGTGGTTGCAGGGAGTTGTCTTCGTAGACGCGAAAGTCGTTTCGCGTCAGATCATTTATCAGGCGTCCACTGGCGTCGCGCACCGTAACCGGAAACATGACCTCGGTCGTGTCGACTGAAACGACGTCGCCGGGACTGACTTCCTGTTCGGGTGGTTTCTTCAAACGCAGGACCGGAGGCGGAGGTCCCATTGTTTCAAGCGATGTTTGTGGGGCAGGTGTAGCGCCTGGTTTTGCGGCCGCCTTGGGCTTAGGCGTTGTTCGATGTTGTTGAGTCTTGCGCTGTGCGCTGGCAACAGAAAACAAGAGCGCTGCAAAAACGAGCAGCGCTATCAAACGAGATCGAGTTCTACCTGCTTGAATTCTCATATTGATGGTTTGTCTCTGCGGCCCTCTGCGTATCTCTGCGTCCTCTGCGTCGAAATGCACTTTTACGCAGAGGACGCAGAGATACGCAGAGGGCCGCAGAGAAAATCTTTACTTTTCCTCGCCCATCGCAGCTCTCATCGCGGCGAGTACTTTGTCGCTCACGCGCTTTTTGCGCAGCGCTTCCATCTTGTCTGCGGCCAGATCAAAATCCACTGGCGACTGTTCGATGCGGCGAATAATCGTGCCCTCTGAAAAGCCTGCCTCAACCAATTCCACGATCGAATCGTTTGTCAGGCTCTTCGTTTTTTCGAGCTTCGCTGAACTGTTGGCGCCACCGGCCTCGGTCGGTGGTCTCAAGATGCGCACTGTGGCGCTGCCTGTTAATTCACTGTCGCCCGTCGCCGAACCATTACCAGTGCGTGTGCTATTGCGCTGTCGCGAACCCGAACTCGACCCGAAAATGTTTGTTTCTGCCGGATTCGAATCCTTCGATCCGCCGCCGCTCTTTGGATCGGCCTTCGAGTTGAAGAACGGATCGTCGCTCCATCCGTCGCCACCGTCAGTTGCGACTTCCTGTCCATCCTGACGAGCCAACATCGCGATGATGATGGTCTCACTGACGCCCTGACGTTTGAGTTGAATCATGCGATCCGACGAAAGATCGAAATTCGGCGGTCTCGACGCAATGATCAAGACGATCGTTTTTTCTTTGAAGCCGGCTTTGACGAGTTTGACGACCTCGGCGTTAGTCAGCGGTCCTTCGTTCTGTTTAGTTTGCGCACTCACACCGGCGGCGCAAGCAATCAATAAACAGAAGATAATTAGCGTTGTGGGGAAAAAAGATTTCATCGCGCACCCCCTAGCGTTGCTGCGGAGCCGGCACGTCGTTTTCTGTACCTGGTTGCCGTCCCGTCAGTCCGTAACGTTTTCCGATCGTTTTAACGTAGTCGCGCGTCTCTCTGTAAGGAGGGACATTACGACCATATTTGAGCACCGCGCCTTCACCGGCATTATAACTCGCCAGCACCAAATCGACTTTTCCGCCGAACAGGTCCATCAGTTCGCGCATGTATTGCGTCCCGGCCCTGATGTTCTCAGCCGCATCAAATGGCTTCCGGACGCCCAAGCGCCGGGCTGTTCCCGGCATTAGCTGCATCAACCCCATCGCTCCTTTTGGACTGACCGCACGCGGATGGAAACGTGACTCCTTCTCGATTACTAAAAAGACCAAATAGGGGTCGATTCCGAAACGCTCGCCATTTGACCGAATTAGCTGGTCAAGTGCGGGGGTTCCGGACGTCCAGCCGCTGTTCCGGCGTGCCTCGGGCGAGCCTGGGACTTCACGTTCGATGCGAACTATCCGTTCCCTGGCCAGGAAAATCGAGACGTTATTCCGGCTGTACCACGCGCCGTCCGGTGCTTCCTGCACCTCGTCTACACGAAATTTGGCTCCGTCGACCAGGTAAATCCAGACCGGAGTATTGGCGGTTTTTGCGGGTTCTGACGCAACTGTTTTGGCAGTCTTCGTAGCCTGTGGGGGCTCAGGCTTTGGCTGCTCGTAGATGGGCTTGATTGATTTGACGGGTTGCGAGACTCGTTGAGTGATGTTGCCCTTGCGATACCAGATTTCGTCGCCCTGTTTCCAGAACTCGTCGACCTGGAAACTGTAACCATCATCGAGCGTAATGGTATGTCCCGTGATTTTCGGAGGGGTTTGAGTGGGCTGTTGCTTCTGCGCGTTAACGGCAATCGCGGACAGCGAACACAAAAAGAGAGCTAACGTAATCTGTTTCCACTGTCCGCACATTCTCGATTCAAATCCGTCATCATCCGTGTAATCCGTGGTTAATGTGACACAGATTGCGCGGACCGAAATTCCATAACCTCCGGGGCAAACCCGTGTGCCGTGCCGAAGTAATTTCCCCAGGCCAGATCGACCAGCTCAGCCGTAAGCTTCAGCTCCCGACCTTCGAAGAGACAGATGTCGTTGACCTTGTTCAAAAGATCACGCGGTTCGCATCCCTTCATGATCCGGTTCTCATCTCTGTAGCGCTGGAGAATGTGGCGCAAGCACTCTTCGTCGATTGCGACACCGCGAACCTTCGCCGTGCGTTTGAAAATTTCCGTAAACGCTGCGGGGGTCGGTGGCTCGACACGCGCGCGGTAACCCATGCGTCGCAGAAACGCTTCGTCCACGAGGTCTCGTTCGTCGAGATTCGTAGAGAAGACGACGAGTTGTTCGAAGGGCACCTCGATCTTCTTGCCGCTGTGGAGCGTAAGAAAATCGACGCGTCTTTCGAGCGGCAGGATCCAGCGGTTCAGCAGATCCTGCGGCGCAACACGCTGCCGGCCAAAGTCGTCGATGACCAGTGTGCCACCATTCGACTTCACTTGGAAGGGCGCTTCGTAGAACTTCGCAGAGTGCGACCACGTGAGATCCGTGTTGTCGAGCGTCAATTCACCGCCGACGATGATCAGTGGTCTTTCGATCTCGATCCAGCGGCGATCGTGTTCGATGACTGACGTTCGTTCCGCCACCGGCTTGTGGCAGTGCGCGTCGAAGATACGGATGATGTTTCCGTCAACCTCGACCGCGTACGGGATCCAGATCGAGCCAAACAGCGCCTGGTTCATGCGCTCTGAGACCGCCGTCTTTCCTGTTCCCGGCATGCCGGTAAGGAAGAGGGAAGAGCGCG
Source organism: Pyrinomonadaceae bacterium (assembly GCA_035571655.1). Taxonomy (GTDB): domain Bacteria; phylum Acidobacteriota; class Blastocatellia; order Pyrinomonadales; family Pyrinomonadaceae; genus PSRF01. The sequence goes on along the minus strand of DATNCH010000295.1, from coordinate 21,967 downwards.
AGTTGATGACGCAGCCGAGTGTTTGCAGCAGCGACTCGGGCAACACCAGATCCTTGAAAGCATCGCGAACCGTGTCGATTGAAGCGGGCTTTGAAGGAACTGCCTGTAGCCGCATCATCAGCGAATAATCTTCGAGCGAGACAGGTGCTGGTCCAAGGTATGCGCTCTGCTGGTTGAGTCGCTGCACGCGCTCCCAACCATGATCGAGCATGGCGTAGCGAGTAGAGCCGACGGCGCTCTGCAAACGCATCTCGATCAGTTTTTCGCGATACAGTTGGTAAAGCAGTTCTTCCGTGAGCACGCGCGGCAGATGAAGTCTGTCTGCAACTGCCGTGGTATTCGGCTCGGGAAGCATGGCGACGTGTTTGAGGGCCAGGTCACAGAGAAACTGTTCGTGGACCCCCGAATCAGCCAACTCCTCAAGCATAGGCGGACCTAAGCCTTCAATCTCCGATCGGCTCAATATGCTAAGGTTTCCCATAGAGTTTGTCCTCGTTGCTCAGTAAGGATAGGACCATTAGTCCTATAGGACCTATTTTGCTGCCGTTGCGCGAACTGCGACGAGCGCCTTCTCGGCCTCGGCGGCCAACGCCTCGTTGCCGGTCCGCTTGTAAAGAAATGCCAGTCTAAACAGCACCTCGGCCGTGGCTGGTCGCAGTGCGCGAGCTTGTTCGAGATGCTTGATGGCCTGCTTCTCGTAACCCATCGCTTGCGATCTGTTGGCCACGTTCATGTGTCCTTCGAATTCGCCGACGGCACGAGCAAAACATTCATAAGCTTCGTCGAAGTTGGCGCGCTGAGTCTGAATCAGGCCCAGGTTGTTCCAGTAGCGTTGCACCTGCGGCGCGAACTTCACTGCGCGTTTCAAATACTTCGCAGCCTTGTCGTATTCACCATTCTTGAAGTAGAGGTAACCGAGATTGTTCAGGTAATCGGCGTTGTTTTCGTTGTACTTCACAGCCTTCTGAAGCGACTCAAACGCGCGGTCGCGCATTCCTTTCGCTTCGTAGGCGACGCCGAGCAGGTTGTATGCTTCGTGCAGTTTTGGATCGCGCGAAACGGCAGTGGAAAGCAGCGCGATTGCGTCGTTCACATTGCCGCTGTTCAGCAATGCGCGACCACGGTCGAGATTTTCCCGTGCGCCAACAGTAGCGGGGTCGGCCATCGTAACGTTCGCATCGGGCTCTTTCGCCGTAGCCGCATCGTTGGCGGTGCGAGCGTCAATCACCCTCGTCATTCCGACGGCTTCAAATTTCTCGACGTCCTTGCGCGATAGCCGTTGCAGCTTCTTGTCGTCTTTACCGGCGCCAAAAAGGCGTCCGATTGCTCTGAAGGGCGCCTTCAAAACGCTGACGAATTTGTTGCCACCTTTCGACTCGGCCTTTTGCGCGTCCTGCGAAGCGGCTTCAACCAGGACCTCTTCGTCGGGCGTCATGAGGACGCCGCCGACTTTCGGGATCGACATCGCGCTGGTTACGAGCACGAGAAGGGATAGGACGATTACAGTGCGCTTAAACATGTGTGTGAGCCTCCCTTGTTTAGAAACCAAGTCCACCGCCCATCATGTCCAGGATGTTGAGCAACGCCGGACCAAGAATGATGATGAACATGGTTGGGAAAAGTAGAAGTCCGAGTGGAAGCAACAGTTTGAATGCCGCCTTCTGCGCGGCTTGTTCTGCACGCTGGCGACGCTTTGTGCGCAAGCTGTCTGAGTAAACTCGGACGGCCCGCGCGATTGAAGTTCCGAAACGATCCGCCTGAATCAACATGCCGACGAGACTGTTCAGATCTTCCACGCCGCTACGCTCTGCCATATTTCGCAAAGCTTCGCTGCGCTCGCGGCCTACACGAATCTCGAGGTTTGCGAGTTCGAACTCCTTACAGATGTCCGGATGGACCCCTTTCAATTCGTCGCATACCTTCAACATCGCCGCATTCAGGCCAAGGCCCGCTTCCATGGTGATGACCATCAGGTCGAGCGCGTCTGCCAGGCCCCACGTGATTCGGAGTTTGCGCTTTGCAACCAGACGATTAAGGATGAATTTTGGCTTCAAGAAGCCAACTCCGAAAGCACCCAGTAGTGGAAGCACCGCGTCACTCATTGGTGCAGCCGTCACTGAGTACGTTATCAACACAATTGTGGGCAGTATGACCATCAGGCCCAACTGCGTTACACGAAAAATCGCCGGCGCCGACGGCGAGCGAAAACCCGCTTGCATCAGCTTCTTCTGCAGTTTCTTCACGTCCTTTGCAGAAGGCGGCACCAGGCGGTTGATCGGTTCAGCCACGCGGGCTGCCAACGATTCCATCGAGTTGGCCTCGATGCTTTGTATCGCCGCACCGCCACGCCCGTCATCCAGGTCGTGGAGACGTTGGGCAGTTGCGCTCACCGGCCGGAAGAGGAGCCAGTAGATCGCCATCACGATGAATGCTATGGAAATAAAAGTCGATACAACAATAATCGTTATCATGATGTCACCTATTCACTAGATCCTTATCTTCATGATCCTCTGGACCGCCAGCATACCGAGTATCTGCATGATCGCGGCGAGTGCGAGCAGCCAGTGTCCACGCGAATCGAGCCACATAACATCCATGTAGCCGGGGTTCATGAAGGTCACGTAAAGCGCGAGAAAGATCGGCAAACCACACAACAGCCACGCCGACCAGCGCGAGCTTAACGTCATCGTCTTCAGGTCTTCCATGATGCGGAAGCGTTCGCGAATCGTGTGTGCGACCTTCTCGAGGAGTTCAGAAAGATTGCCGCCCGTTTCCCTTTGAATCATGACGGCGGTGACGCACATCTTCAGATCTATCAATGGCACGCGCTCGACGAGATTCTCGAGCGCGAGTTTCAAAGAGAGACCGAGATTCTGCTCGTCATAAGTTTTGCGAAACTCCGAAGCGATCGGCTCCGGCATTTCGGTGGCCACCATCTGAAGCGCTTCGGTGAAAGCGTGGCCTGCGGAAAGCCCGCGACTCATCAGATCCAGTGCGTCCGGAAGTAACTGCAGGAACCGATTCAAACGCTTCTTGCGCTTTGAGAGTATGTGAAGAGTGGGCAACGCAGTCGCGATAATGCCGAAAAACGCAGCCAGCAGGTAAGAGGGGGTGAGCATTATCACCGCTAAAAACGCGAGCACACCCGCGGTCAGCGAGAACAGCAGGAGGCGCATCACGGTGATTTCTGAAGCGGCCTGGTCGATGATCTTTTTGAACCGCGACGAGAGTTCTATGCCGAGCAGTATTCGGTTGACCCAGGGGATTTCACTCATCAGTTCCCTGCGCACCAGTTGAACTTCCGGATCGTCTGAATGAACCGACGAGCGAATCGCGTCAGCAAGACGCTCTTTCAGCAGCGAGCGCTTGGCATCTGAGGATCGGGAGGTGATCAGGTAGAGCGCATAGACCAGGAACAAACATGTCAGAAAAACAAAGAAGGGAATCAGTTGAGTCATTTCGTTTACGCCTCCTCAAAGAACGATCTCGGGAGCTGCATGCCGTAGATTTTGAGTCGCTCTGCGAATCGCGGTCGTACGCCTGTGGGTCGGAATCTCCCGAGCACCTTCCCGTCCTTGTCTACACCCTTGCGCTCGAAAATAAATACTTCCTGCATCGTGATCGTTTCGCCTTCCATACCGGTGATTTCGGAAATGGAGGTGATGCGACGCGTACCGTCTGTCAGTCTTGCCACCTGGATGACTAGATTGATCGCCGATGCGATCTGTTGGCGCATGGCACGATCGGAGAGCCGCATGCCAGTCATCTGAATCATCGTTTCGAGCCGGGCCAAAGCATCGCGTGGGGTGTTTGCGTGAATAGTGGTCAGTGAACCATCGTGACCGGTATTCATCGCCTGTAGCATGTCGATGGCCTCGGCTCCACGAACCTCACCGATGACTATGCGATCGGGACGCATACGCAAAGCATTCTTGACCAGGTCGCGTTGAGTGACTTCGCCCTTGCCTTCGATGTTTGCCGGACGCGTTTCCAACCGCACGACGTGTGGTTGCTGTAGTTGTAATTCCGCCGAATCTTCGATCGTGACGATACGCTCTGTTGTGGGAATGTAAGCTGACAATGCATTCAGCAGCGTGGTTTTGCCGGCGCCGGTACCACCGGAAATCACGACGTTCAGCTTCGCGTTTACGCACATCTCAAACATCGAAGCCATGTCGGGTGTCAGCGCCTGGTTCTCGAGCAGGCGATTCATTCGCAGTGGCTCCGCGCCAAAACGGCGAATCGACAGCACGGGGCCATCGAGTGAGAGTGGGGGAATGATTGCGTTGACGCGTGAACCGTCTTTCAAACGAGCGTCAACCATTGGCGACGCCTCGTCGATGCGCCGGCCGACGGATGAAACAATGCGTTCGATAACACGCATCAGGTGCTCGTTATCCTTGAATTCGATACTCGTGCGCTCGAGTTTTCCGGCACGCTCAATGTAGATGTTGTACGGAGAGTTAACGAGGATGTCGGAGATGGACGTATCGGCGAGCAGTTGCTCGAGCGGTCCGAGTCCGAACAGTTCGTGTCGTACTTCGTGGATCAAACGCTCGCGTTCGACGGACGAGAGCGGGGTGTCTTCCTGGGCCAGGAGACTGGAGGCCAGGCGAGCGACTTCTTCGTGTAGTTGATCCGGTTCGAGTTGGCCCAGCTTCGTCAGGTCCATCCGGTTGATCAACATCCGGTGGAGCCGCGATTTCATATCCTGGAAGCCTTGTTGATTGCTGATGGCATCTTCGGACAAGGGTCCGGTTAATCCATTTTCTCTGACAAGTCTTTCACGTAGTGCCATTGGTGGTTCCTATTTTGTTTTTCTTTGTGCAACCTCTGTGTCCTTTGTGCACAGAGGCACAGAGAAAACACAGGTTGCACAGAGACTGTTTACTGCGCTCTCTCGAGGGCGGTGTTGAGCCCTAAATCCTGCATGCCGCCGTTCGCCGTCTGACGTTTGAAAAGCGAATTGAACGGCCGCCGGCTGCCCGCGCCGGGCGACGAATAGTCGACCGTGTCGTCAAACAATTTGCCGGCGAGACTATGAAGGTCGGCGGTTACCGTCGAGTTCGGCGCCGATTCAATCAACGGCTGGCCCAGGTTGATCGAGTTCACTGCCGCACGATAGTCGCTCTGAATAAAAGCGATTACGCGCTCGCCGAGAAAGCCTTCAACCTGTTTCTGATCCAGATCGATATTCTTGCTCCAGCGATTCACCACGAGTCGAACTTTCCGGCGCGGGTATCCGAGACGATCGAATATCTCCAGCGCGCGTCGCGTGCTCCGAATCGCGTGGATTTCCAGCGTCAACACCACCAGGATCTGATCCGCGTGGTCCAAAGCCGAAATCGTGACTGCGTCGAAGTTGTGCGGCGTGTCGACGATCACGTTGTCGTAGCGTAGCCGCAGCAGCTCCATGATCTCGTAGATATGCTTTGGCTCGATGTCTTCAGCAGCTTCAGCGGTTGTGGGCGCCGCAAGCAACGAAATATTTTTCGAGTGGGGCGTGATGTAGCTGGCAAGCAGTGCGTCATCCAGCCGGTCGCGGTTTGCGACGACGTCTGCGAGTGAGAATTTCGGTTTCAGCCCGAGTAACAACTCCAAATCGCCCGACTGTAGATTCAAATCCACCAGCACCGTCGGACTTTTTTGGGTCATCGCGAGGTTTGTCGCGATCAGAGTCGTGCCGCAACCGCCTTTACTTGAAAAGACGGCGATGACGTGGCCCCGTTTCTTTGGATCGCTGTCGGCATGTTCGTTAGCGAACTGTTCCGTACGTTCAATTACCGTGCTTAGGTCCTCTTCATTAATGGGGAGACGGATGAAATCGCGGGCACCGGTGCGCATGCTGCGCAGGATCAGATCGGGAGAAGAGTCTCTCGACGCGCAGATTACTGCTGTGTTCGGGCATTCCTGAACAATACGTTGGACCAGCTTGAGCGCCGGTTCTCCCATGTGACTGATATTGATAACCACTGCCGATGGATGGAGGCGGCGGCTTTCAGTAAAGACCTGTTCCGGATCATCGCTCGTCATCAGGAGACTCGTTCCTGCGTGGTTGGCGAGTGCGCGGCTCAGTTCTTTGGAGTCGATTGCATCCCGGCTCAATACTATGAATGTTAGCGTTCGTTTCATTGCGAATTAATCCCTATGTGATCTGAAATCCCCGCCTTCTAAATATCGGGTGGTATTACACCGGCGCTCTCTGCTGTCAGCGTCGCTTTGTACCCGCCCAGCGTTACGGTTCGACTAAAGACCGGAATATTGAATCTGAATGAGTACGTCGGAATACTTACCGTGACCGTGCCTACATTCATACCGAAGGGGTTTGTTGACGCGCCGGCATATTGAACGGTGACCTGGTCCGGAGTCAGCCCGTTAATTAATGCCGGCCCAAGCGGAGCGCAGGTACTCGGATTGATATGGCTCTCGCCGTACACTGTCACGTTTTTCACGCAGTTAATATTCTGTAAATGCAAGACCCCATAGCGCGCGCCACGTCGAGTGGCGTCTGTCAGGGCGTTATGGGTATAGAGGAAACGACCGAATTCGATGATCCCAAAAATGATCATGAAAAACACCAGGGCGACGATAGCGAACTCGGCTATCGATGTTCCTCGTTGATGCTTGTGGAATGCTCCAAGTGTCATCTTCGATCTCCTGGTATTCAAACCCTACTGATTCACGTAACGCATCGTCGTTCGCGGACTAATTGTTGGCGTAAACGTGAATGACGTGTGCAGCAGGGCGCCGATATTGAAAACCGGCTGGTAACTAAGTGGCGCTCCGCAACTGCCCGCGACACGTGGAATCCGCACAGTAACGGTCTGGATGTTTGGCGACCCGGTCGATTCAATACAGACGTTAGTGACGTCAATCCCTGGGACAAGCTTCTCGTTGGCCGCGCAAGTTGTCAGCTTTCCGCAAACTACGAGATTCTTTGCCTTGTCCTGCTCCGCTGTAGTGAAAGGATGGTTTGACAAGTATCGAGCTGCCGTACGCGTCGCCTTCGCGGTCGTCGCATATTTCTGAAAATAACGCCCAAACTCGCTTACCGCCCCCAACATCACTGCGAGCAGTGGTACCAGAATGGCCAGCTCCGCCAACGTACCGCCACGTTCGTTGTGGGCGAACCGAACCAGGCGTGGGAATTTGATGTTTCTTAATTTCATGGCTTTAGCGATAAAGAACGGGAGTCACAACGTTCGTTTGGCCCGGCCCAGTCGGATTCAAGCCGACGAAGGAGAGAACATCCCCGCCGACGTACTCCGCCTGGATCGCACCATCATTGCCGTTACCGACCTTCTTCTGTAAGAAAAAGCCTCCCAACGACGACACCGTCACGGTGTCGCGGCCGTTTGCATCGTTCCACGTGTTGAACGGAGTGATTGGAAAGATAAGAATTCGACGGCCCGCCTGCGGTGTATGACTTGGCGCCTGAAACGGACTCCCCGCCTGGTATTCAGCCCACGTGATGCCGTCGTCGCCGTCTGTCGCGATGTTAGGATCCGGCGGATTATCAATCGGATTCAAAGGCGGGGTGCCGCCGTTATACTCGTCAAATCGCGTGTTTATGCCTTGCCTGACTGGTCCGGCATTGATACCCGGTTTAGTTGTCGGAGTAACCTCCACACCAGGGCTTATCTCAGGACATTCGGTACATTTTCCCCCTGCGAGGCGCTGTCTAATCCATTCGGCATCGCAGTCCACACCTGGACAACACAGGCCATGGAAGTTGCCAGGTGCCGGTCCACCGCTCGGCGCTGCGCGAATCGTGTAGACGCAGTTTCGGCACAATTGCTTGTCCGGATCGCAAGTTGTTCCATCCGGGTTGGGCAGCGGGCCTCCCGTATTGCAAGTTCCAGCCAGGTGATATGGATTGCCCTTTTCGTCGACACATGCGTTACCGAGATTCCCGCAATCGATGACGGCGAGAGGCGCTGGACATAAATCCACATTGCCCGGTACGGAGAGTCCCGCAGTCGCACGAGCATCGAGATTTCGCGAGCTCCCTAGAATCGGGAAAGAAAAGAAGATCGAGATCGGCACAGGAGGCGTCGCGACCCGGATGAATCGAATGTCGTCTGGGGCAGCCGCCGCCGCAGCTTCGCTCATATATGGACCATTGAGATTAACGGCGAATTCGACCAGGGTGCGTTGCGCCGTGCGGTCCATCACAACGTCATAACTTCGGTTGTCGAAGTTATATTTATTCTGATTCATTATGTCGATCGCGCGATCAACCGCAGTCGTGATTCGCGGCGAATCCGGAAGAGTCAGCGCAGATGCACCCGCGAGCGCCGCGGCGTCGGCCGTGTTTTGCAGTTCCGTCTTTGCGAGGTAGAGGTGGCTCAGGTCTACACCAAGTCCGACTGCGAGGAAGAGGACAAGGACGGACATGACGGTATACACCATCACGTGGCCACTCTCATTTTTTCTATCGGAGACTCTCGTTATGTTTTCGGGTGTCATAACTACTCCTGGAAACCTTGGTTAAAAATCGACTCTTTTTAGTATCACGGGGTGGTAACCAAGATCGCTTGATTACCACCCTCTTCCGGAGACTCACGCCGTTCGCAAAGTCGAATCGGGGCTATGGCGTGAGCTTCGCGGCCGCGCCGGTCGGGGCCGTGTTTTCCTTTTTATCCGCGGGCTTTGGCGCCGGCGCTTCCGGTGCTTTCTTCGGTGTTTCTCCATTCACTGCCGGTGCCGTAGTTCCGGAACCGGTCGAGAAACCACTCGCGCCTGAGATGCCTTCACCCTTCGGCTCCATTCCCAGTGGTGAGCCATTCTTCAAACCGTCGATACCACGCATGTTGGGAATGTCATCGCGATTGATCGGTTTCACGAGATCCGCCGTCACGATGAATACCAGTTCGGTTTCCTGTTTCTGGAACTGGGTTGACTTGAACAGGTTGCCGAGAATTGGAACGTCGCCCAGAACCGGAACCTTCGAGAGCGATCTCGTTTCACTGTTATCAAGCAGTCCGGCGAGTGCGAAGCTCTGACCATCACGCAACTCGACGCCGGTGCGAGCGCGTCGCGTTCGCAGCGCAGGGATCACGAAACCTTCGAACCTTACGCCGTTGGCAAAGTCGATCGTTGAGACTTCTGGTTCGAGTTCCAGCCGGATGTGATCTTCGTCGATGATAGTTGGTTTAAAGTTCAAACGGACTCCGTATTCCTTGAACTGGATCGTTACCGCGCCGGAATTGCCGCCGCTTTGTACGATCGGGATAGGGAATTCACCTCCTGCTAGGAAGCTCGCAGTCTGTCCGTCCATCGCGATCAGGTTTGGCTCAGCCAGTGACCGGAGCGCACCGTTTGTTTGCATTGCGCGAATCATATTAAAGGTGTTGCCGCCCATCAAGAATATGTTCATCGCGCTGAAAGTATTTTTGATAACGCCCTCGGCCACTTCACCCACATTGCCCGGACCGCCGCCACTGATGAAGCCGCCGGAATTCGGAGCGCCCTGGTATGCGAACGAGGCGCCGAGCTCGCGCAACTTGTTGCGGCTGACCTCGGCGACGCGAATCTGAAGCTGCACCTGAGTCGCGGCTTTCACCGGCGAGGCAAGCATGTTGACCGTCTTGAAGCCGGCGGCCTGAACCACGTTGTCTGCTTGCGACACTGTCGCAAGATCGGCAACGGTCCCTGACAGCACGACCGAACCATTGGCCTGGCTCAAACGAATGTCATCGCGTGGAAACAGCGCACGGATTTGCGAATCTATAAGCGAGAGATTAGCACGAACAAACACGTCGAACACGATGAATTTGCTGTCGGCCTTTTCCCACGCGATAAAGTTGACTTGACCAAACGCCTTCCCGTTTACGAGCACCTGGTCGGGACGGACCATTACGGCTTCTGCGATATCCGGGTTGGAGATGGAGAACCGGCCGATCGGGCGATCGAAGTTGATCACGCGAGATTGGCCCACCAGCACGTTGATGGGAATGGCTTCCTTGACGGTGCTGTTGAATGACGCGTCGTAGGTGGTTTCCTGGGCAGAGACGCTAACGATACCCAGTCCGAAGGTGATTACTGCGGCTAGCAGCAATGTAAATCCATATGATCTTTTGGAGTATTGAGCCAACATATATTTCAGTTCTCCTTGATGCAGAAGTCGGAGTTGATGCCCTGCGCGCGCGTCAGGTATCGACATCGTCTCTTACGGAAAATCAACAGTTTCTTTCTTTGCGCCTTTGATCACTTCGACACTGGGTCTCGGCGGCGGCGCAGGTGTATTCACCTTCGCGGTGGCGTTGGGATCGCGTACCGGTCGTGGCGCGGTCCTTCGAATAGCAGAGGATGGCGCGGGCTTTGGTGCACTCGCAGCGCCCGGTTCGGCAGCGATCATCGCGCGTTCACCGGTCAACAAAGTTCTCTTGTTGGCGCCGGCGGTTTGTTCATCAGCCTGATCGACGGAATTGCGCATCACCAACTGCAACTTGCCCTCACTCGAAGCGAGCGCGAGTTTTTCAGCCTGCTCTGGCGTTACCTGAAGCGTGACGGCTCTGATCGAGCGTTCTACTTCGCGATCGTTCTTCGGTTTGTCGATGTTCTGACCGCTGGCCAGCACCTTGATGTTTTGCAGCACGATCTTGGAGATCATCTCGTCGTTGCCACTGCCCTTCGGCGGCGTGATCACCACCACGATGTCAACCAGGGTGCCCGGCATGATGAAACCCGATACGCCGACGACTTCGTTTACGGCGACGGTCATAGCCCGGTAGCCTTCGGGAATCATCGACGACAAACCACCGGCTGCGCCGACAGGCGCGAGCTTCGCTTCCGTAACCGGATCGCGAGGGGAGAGACTGACAGTCACCACGCGCCCTATAAGGCTCTCGTCAATGCTGGGGATTGCACCTTCCGGAGTGACATTCGCAGGGAACTGCGCAACCGCGAGTTGCTCCGGGATCAGTCGGGTGCCGATTGGGATGTCGACCTTGGCGACCACGACGTCGTTCAGATTGTTCTCGAAGGTTTTCGCAGTTAGAAGGTACTGTTTGACGGAAACCGCGGCGATCAAGCCAAAAGTTATCGCCGCCAACAGAGCGATGATTAAACGCTTATTCCGCATAATGATTTATCTCCATTTCCAATAAAGGAACGTCGCCTCAGGATTTGAGGTGTGATCGGTCCTCCTAAAAAGGCTGAAAAACTGCGACTGCGATCAAGCTTCCCAGCATGATCGCGACGCCATATGGAATCGTGTGCTTGCGATCCGGCGATATCGCGAAACGAGGCATCTCCCAACCGGGGAGAAGGCCCACAAAAATTCTGAAGACACCATGTAATGTTGAGAAAACTGTCCCGGCTCTGAGCATCGTGTAGACCGCAAGCAGCGCGCCCAGCATCACCACCAGCACAAACGCGAGTGGCACGAGACCGACGCCAAGCACAGCTCCAACAGCGCCAAAAAGTTTTACGTCTCCCGCGCCCATCGCACCGAAGATGTGCATCAGGAGCATTGGGAAGAATGCGAGAGCAAATCCTTCGATGCTGGAGAGCGTTCCCTGCCAGCCACCAAAAGCGCTGTTGATTGAAACGCCCGCGAGCAGGGCCGAGAGAACAAGGACGTTAGGAATTCGCCTGTACCGAACGTCGTAGTAAATGACGAAGATGGCGAGAGGGGCGAGTAATACGAGTTTCATGGTTTCCTCAAGACAAAGATAGTGGTGGGTCTACTTTTGCACCTCGTTAGCGACCGTGCTCATCTTTGTGTTGATGGCGGTGCCGAGGAGCCGATAGACCACAAGCGCTATCGCGACGATAATGGCGACGCCGATTGCGTATTCCGCCAACTCTGCCCCCTGCTCGTCGCGGAGAAATTTATTTAGCTGTTTCACGAGGCAACTCCGTCGAATCAAATCATTAAAAACTTGCGAGTTTTGACCCCTCGCGCGGGTGGATGGACCATCAATACAAGCAGGCAAGATCACGGCGTAAACGTCGTGCTCTCAAGTACTTTCGCCCCTGTGCCGCTATTCTGATCGTTGATGGCGCTACCTAAAGTCTTATAAACGACGAACGCGATAGCCACGATAAGCGCTGCTGCTACGGCGTATTCGGCCAGCTCAACCCCTTGCTCGTCCCTAAGAAATTCCTGCGAGAGTCGTTTCAAGTTCATAACCGTTTATCCTTTGGGGGAACAAAATCGAAAGAGGATGGGAGCTCGCCTGCCGTTGAGCTCCCGCCTCGACAGAAACCAAACCTTACGGGAAGGTCGGGTTTTGCATTTTGGAGCCCGTGGTAGAGTTGGCTTGGTTCACCGCATTGCCCAAGGTCTTGTAAACGACCAGGGCGATCGCGACGATGAGGGCCGCTGCGACGGCATACTCGGCCAATTCAACGCCGGTCTCGTCTTTTAAAAAGCTCTTCAACATATCTTCATTCTCCTTGGTAAGATTTAGGGTTTTAAGTCTTGTTGACCCGGTGTAATTAGTGCTTGCTCCGACCCCGAGACAACCTGAAGTCTTGGAGTGCAGGCGTCATCCCAGGAATCCTGAGCTGATCGCTTCCTGCCAATCACGGCAACACTTCGAGACTGTGCCCGCCCATTCGCAACGGCTGTGCCGCGAGTAATTCGCTTTAATTTAGGTATTTAGGCTGTTTGGAGGGTGGTCCAACTGCTCGCTGGCGAGCAGTTGCCCTAAAACTGCGCAGGCGTTCCAGCGGAGTCTGGGGCTTTTGTGCCTCTTTGTTCTCAGCGATGTTTCCTCGCAAAGGCGCAAAGACGCAAAGAAAGAGTCTCAGTTTTAGCTTGGCGGCTTTGCGCCTTTGCGAGGAAACATTGGCGGAACATTTCTTGCTCAACGATTCGAATCTATGGTTGCGAGTTCAGTCGCCATTAATGCCAGGCCGACCGGCTGGTTGCGTGGACTTTCGTTCGACGCTACCTACATCTTTGGCATCCTGGGTGTGGCGCTCGTTTCAGGCTGGTTCGTGGTTGCGAAACCCGACCTGTTTCCGGCAGTTTTTGTCCTCAACGGGTGGCTGCTCGGGTATCACCACGTCGTTTCCACCTTTACGCGCCTCACGTTCGATCGCGAGAGTTTCGACCAACACCGGTTTCTTGTCCTTTGGCTACCGCTAATCGTCGTCGCGGGAGTCATTCTCGCGTGGGCGGCTCTCGGTTCGTGGGTTCTTACGACGGCTTACCTGTACTGGCAATGGTGGCATTACACCCGACAGAGTTACGGCGTTTCCAGGATCTATGGACGCAAAGCCGGGCTGCCCAGTAACGACCTGCTCACCAGGCTCACGATCTATGCGGTGCCCGTTTGGGGAATTCTCTACCGCTCCTACCAGGCTCCTGACAAGTATCTCTTTACCGAGGTGAAGGTCCTTCCGGTTCCGTTTTCGCTGGTGGCAGTCGCTGGTGGTTTTGCGCTGATCGTTACCACGTGCTGGCTGTTGGAACAGATCAAGGCCCTTAGTGAAGGCAGGCTCGCCGTTGCGCACACCCTTTACATGTGTTCACACCTGGTTGTTTTCGGTGTTGGATATCTATTGATTAGCGAAATCAATCATGGCTGGCTGGTGCTGAATATCTGGCACAACAGCCAGTACATCCTTACGGTTTGGATGTTCAATAACAATCGGTTCAAGAATCAGCCTGACACTCGCCACCGGTTCCTCTCGCACATCAGTCAGCGGAAGAACATATTTTCGTACTTTGCGGTTTGTCTGGTGATTTCAACTGTCTTTTACGGTGCTCTTTCTGCCACCCTGAATTGGCTCTCCCCCACATTGGCTCTCGTCACAACACTGCCGTTGTTTGCCGTCGTCTACCAGGCAATCAATTTCCACCACTACGTCGTAGACGCGATTATCTGGAAGGTCAGAAAAAAGACTCTCCGGCAAAACTTCGGTATCGCCACCTGAGTACTTGATGAGTAGCGCGACGTTACCATTAGTCACAGAGCTGCGTTCGACGGATGCTGTCGTTCCGTTCAGACTCGGCTACCGTCCCGCGCTCGACGGACTTCGCGGCGTCGCGATCCTCGCGGTCCTGGCGGTTCATACGAACCATATTTTCGGATGGTCGCTTTTGAAAGGTGCGAACACCGGCGTCGACATTTTCTTCGTGCTTAGTGGGTTTCTGATCACCGCGCTGCTGATCGAGGAGTGGGAACAGACGGGCGATGTCAGTCTGAAGAGCTTTTACTGGCGCCGGGCGCTGAGGCTTATTCCAGGGCTCCTGGTTCTACTCACGGCTCTGTATTTTCTTTCAGATCTTCTTTTCTCACCGGCAGAAGCTAATGCAACGAGGCGAGGTATTCCGGTCGCTTTTGTTTACGCCTCCGACCTGGCGCTCGCGTTTTTCCAGTTACATTTGGGCGCGCTCCAGCACACGTGGTCGCTCGCAATCGAGGAACACTTCTACTTGATTTGGCCGGTGGTCCTGGTGGCTGCTCTGAAGCTCGGAATCAGCAAAAAGCGTTTGGTGCTGATAACAGTGCTTGTGGTGATTGCTTCCGGGCTTCAGCGAGCATCTTTGCACCAGTTTGGCGCGCCGCCGGTGCGGACTTACTACGGTATCGACACGCGAGCTGACGCGTTGCTGATCGGCTGCATAACGGCTCTGTGTGTGAGCTGGGGACTAATTCATGCCCGTGCGCTGAGACCGTTGTTGGTTCCAGCAGTGGTATTTATCGGGTTTTGTATGGTCGCGACGGGCTTTGGCAGCGTGTTTATGACCCTGGGTGGGTTTACGTTACTCGCAATCGCGACGAGCGTGGTTATTGTTAACGTTGTTTTTGGTTCCGCGGGTTATTTGCGAGGCGTTCTTGAGTGGGGACCTTTGGTCTGGGTTGGCCGGATCTCGTATGGCGTTTATCTGTGGCATTACCCGATCTTCAAGACTACGAGTTTCCTGACGTCGAGCTGGCCGGTCCAGCTTGCTGTAGCGCTGGCAGTCACCCTGGCCGTCACTTGTTTCTCATATTACTTGATCGAGCGCCCAGCGCTCAGTCTGAAGCGCCCACGCCGGTCTGCTGTGAGACAAAACACACCCAACGCGATCAACAGCAGGTAAAAGACTGCATAGCCGACGCCCAAAGATTGTCCCACCAGCAGAGCGCACGAGGCCAGGATTGGGCCGGCCGGCCGAATCAACAGCAGCGGTATCGCAAGCAGTGAAACGTCGTGCATGAAGAGATGTGGAACGGCGAAGAGCGCAAGCACGACGCCGAACATCTGTGTGTTTAGATTAAACCGCCTTCGCCATAAGAGTGACAGTGCCACGATCGCGCCTACGAAAACGGGCCACACAAGTGCACGGCTCAGCCCTGCTCGAGCCAACAGCCCCGTGACGCTGTACATCTTCGCGGCATCCGTTGCTGGTTCTTTGTCTCTCAGCATATCAAGCAGAGTGTTGACGAGTGATTTGAAGCCCTCCATTCCTACGAGCGCGAAGCTCATTAGGACGAGCGTAGTCGCGCCAATGCAGAAGCCCCAAAAAGCTTTGCGATTACAGAAAAAAAGCGGCGGTGCTAATAACAAAGCGAGTTGCGGTTTTGCAACCGTCAGAGACAAAGCGATTCCGGCCCACAGATCCCGTTTTTCTTTAAGTAGCATCAGCCACAGCAGCGTGCTGAGAAGAAGGAAAGGCGAAACGTTTCCCTGCGTGATGGAGATAAAGACGGGGTAGAACAGAACCGCGAACAGTGCGGAGACAAAGCTCCCCGAAATTCGATGCGCAACCCAGGCACATCCAGCCAGTACGATTAGCAGAACGAGACACCATCGGTTGTAAGAGGCTCGATAATCCTCACTCGAAATCAGCGCAAACAGCGGCAGAAGCACCGGCGGATGCGCGTATGGCATGCAGAGATCTGCTCGGATCGTTGACTGAAGCCGGCATTGGGACTCGCGATCGTAAGGGTTTTGTCCGAACTGCCACAGTCGAGCTGACGCGTAGAAGCCCACGAAATCAGCCTTTTCGAACGGCGCAGTTCTCCAGGTGACGACATAGAACACTAGTAGGCCAACGATCAGAATATAGGAGAAGGGACGCGGGAGGTT
Organism: Pyrinomonadaceae bacterium; assembly: GCA_035571655.1. Taxonomy (GTDB): domain Bacteria; phylum Acidobacteriota; class Blastocatellia; order Pyrinomonadales; family Pyrinomonadaceae; genus PSRF01. The sequence goes on along the minus strand of DATNCH010000295.1, from coordinate 5,932 downwards.
CATGGAGCAGACGTCATAAGCAGTCGCCGAGATTGGCTTTGCACAAAAAATCGAGTTGAGATGGAAGTCTTTCCTCTGCGGCCTCTGCGTATCTCTGCGTTCTCTGCGTTAATGGGCCTTTCACGCAGAGAGCCGCAGAGATACGCAGAGGCCGCAGAGAAAACAAATCAGATTTGCCACTTTTTGTGCAAAGCCGCCGAGATTCCGAGATTACAACATTTTCATGAAGTCGGTGCGGGTTTTCACGTCCACAAGTGCTCACTGGTGAGCAGTTGAGTCAAATCATCGCAGGAAGCGACCCGCCTCCGAGGACAAGCTGCGTGAGAAAAAGCCATTTACCGCCACTCCCAATTGGCATAAACTTTGCAATCTGAGAAGTAGTTTTCTGTCCAAACGAGGATTCGATGAAGCAGTGCCCTCAATGTAAAGAGCATTTCACCGACTCGCAGAATTTCTGCGACACCGACGGGACTCCACTTCTGGATGACACGGAGTTGCTGCGCGATGCTCTGAAGACTCCCGGCGAGACCGTCCCAACTCTGCCAGTCCAAAAAATGTGGCCCATCATCACGATCGGCGTGCTCATCGGAGTCATCATCTGTCTCGGTGCGTACGTGATCATGCTCTCGAAACCGGCCGCAACCACGGAGACCACTAAGAAGCCTGAGACCGCGAAACTGAACCCATACACTCAGTCTGCGCAACCTGCGACCATCAGACCTGAAGCCTTGCCGTCTCCGACAGTCGAGGAGCCTTTGGCTGAAGCGAGTCCGGCGGCATCACCTACTGCGACACCGGAAGTCGTCGCTAAAGAACCTTCTGCATCTCTTAACGACGTTGCGATTTCGACCAACCGTCAGGAGGGCGAGAAGCGTGGACGGACGATCATCAAACTGAAGGGCGGCGTGCGCGTTGAAGCCGACGCTGCCTGGCAAGATCAAATGGGCATCTGGTACAGGCAAGGTGGGCTCGTTTCTTATGTTGAGCGCGATCGAATCGAATCGATAGGAGAGCCAGCGCAACCCAAAACATCCCCGACGGCGACTGACAAGCCCTGATTCTCAGGAGGGTCAATATGAATATCGAATACGGACTCTTGGGTAGACGGACCTTGAACACACTGTTATTTATTGCTTTGATAATTCTGGTTGTAATCCTGGTATCCTCCGAACGAGGTGTATCCGGAGCGATGGAGCGAATTGGAAGCTTCATTAGTTATCTCTTTGGTTAATCTGCGCAAGCTGTACCTCAAAAATCTTAGGCCACCAAAAGCACAAAAGGCTTGAACAAGACCTTTCGCAACGTCTTCGAGGTGTACGTTTTTGCCTTGTCCTTCTTTTTTGCAGCCCGACCGCTGAGTGACGGCGATTTCTGGTGGCACCTCAAAACAGGCGAGTACATCCTCAATACCCGTTCGATCCCCAAGACAGATTTCTTTTCTTTTACCAACTACGGCAGGGCCTGGGTCGCACACGAGTGGCTGTCGGAAGCGATCTTCTACGTCATCTATTCAAGACTCGGATTCAACGTTTTGATAGTCGTCTTTGCCCTCCTCACGGCGTTGGCTTTCTGGATCGCCTTCAAGCGCTCAAATAGTAATCCGCTGATTGGCGGCACTGCGGCACTCATTGGTGTATGGACCATCTTGCCAAACGTTGGCGTTAGACCACGCATTTTTACTTTGCTGCTCAGCAGTGTCTATCTTGCCTTGCTTGGCCGTTACGCGCGACGCGGTGAGGGCCGCGAGATCTGGTGGCTCGTTCCGTTGATGGTGCTCTGGGTGAACCTGCACGGTGGTTTCCTGTTGGGCCTGGTCCTCATCGGACTGACGATCGTTGGTATACCTCTCGATGCGTGGGCCAATCGCGAAAAACTCACTTCGTCATTGCCGCGGCTCAAAACGCCGCTGCTGGTCCTCGCAGCGTGTATGGCGGTTGCGTGTTTGAATCCGCATGGCATCTGGATCTACAAGTTTCCATTCGAGATCTTCCTATCGCCGATACAACAGCAGACCGTAAACGATTGGCTGTCGCCCAACTTTCACCAATCAGAAGCCGTGCCGCTCTTCGTTATCATTTTGGTGACGATTGCCGCGTTTGCACTCTCGCCAAAGCGTCCGAAGATGAGCGAGTTAGTGCTCTTTCTTGCGACGTTATACATGACGCTGAAATCGCAGCGTCACGTTGCTGTTCTCGCGCTCGTCGCGGTGCCGTTGATGGCTGAGTATCTACAGAACTGGATCACTGCGCGAAGCGATGGGAAGCTGTTTGGACCAGTTGAGTCAACTGGCCGGAGCACGAAATCAACGATTCTCACGGTGCTGTTTCTATTACCGCTCGTGCTGTTTGTGTGGAAATTGAAGACGACGGTTTTTGAGTCGCCGGCCCAGGTGGCGATCGACGCGCCGGTGAAGGCGGTTGAGTACCTGCAACAGAATCGGATCGTTGGGAACACGCTGACCGATCCGAATATCTGGGGTGGGTATCTGATCTGGAAGATGCCTTCGAATCCCGTCTACATCGATGGACGGATCGATATGTACGGGGATGAATTCGTGAAAGAGTATTTGAACATCACGTTGGGTTACATCGACTGGCGCGAACCGCTCGATCGCTACGGAGTTCAGATCGCAATCGTCACGCCGAAGTCGGTGCTCGCGACGGGAATGCGAAACGCTCCCGACTGGCAGCAGGTGTACGCGGATGAGTTGGCGGTAGTGTTCACGCGGCGGTGAATTCAAAACTATGGACAGGATTAGGAAGATTTTTCAGGATTTACATGTTTCAATCCTGAAAAATCCTGTCCAAAGGTCTTATTTGCTTTGGTTGTGCGTCAGAGTTCTCTCAGTCCCGGTTGCTCTGTACGCGTTCTTCTCAAAGCCCGACGCCGTTGGTCTGACTTCGTGGCGGAGGCTGCTGGCGCCGTGGTACGCATGGGACGCTTACTATTACCTCGCGATCGTCAGGGACGGTTACAAACCAGGTGATCCCACTGCCAACTTCCATCCTTTGTATCCGGCAATCTCTTTCCTCGTCTCTATAGTTTTTCGCGAAGAGCTTTTAAGTCTGCTTATCGTAGCGTCAGTGGCCGCTCTTTTCCTGACCGTCGTTTTCTATCGGCTCGCGAGGCTGGACTGCGATGACGGTCAATCGTGGCAAGCCACAGCGCTCCTGCTGGTTTCACCTTTCAGTCTCGCGCTGTTTGTTCCTTACACAGAATCTTTGTTTTTGCTGCTATCCGTGTCTTGTCTTTTGGCGGCGCGGCAAGGGCGGTTTGGTTTAGCAGCAGTCGCAGGCTGTCTGGCAGTGCTCACTCGCCAACAAGGACTCTTTCTCATCCTGCCGCTCGCTTGGGAAATTTGGGAATCCGCAGATCGTAACTGGTCCAACGCTCTCAGAAAATGGCCTGCCGCGCTGGCGATTATCCTGGTGCCGTTGGCATATGTTGCATGGATCTTTTACCGCGCGTTTGCCATCAACGATGTAAGTGCTGACTTCTCGAGTGCACAGAAATTCATCTACTCCGTGATGCTCTCTCCCACCACCTACAACATCCTGGACCAGCAGCAGTTTCTCCCGCCGTGGACGGCTATTTGGAAAGCGTTGCAGCTTCTTTCTGAAGGCCGCGTGCACTGGGGCGCTTACGTCGACACCATGCTCGGACTCGTCTTTCTAAGCATGTTTGTGCTTGCGTGGCGGTTCATGCGAACGAGTTACCGCATCTATTCACTCGTAATCATTCTCGTGTCGCTCAGCTTTTACACGGGAACGATCAACCCGTACATCTCTCTACCTCGTCATCTGTTGTTAGCGTTTCCGGTTTTTATCGGCTTCGCTTCCCGCTACAAACTTCGTTTCTTCCCATTGCTGATCGCTGTGCTCGTTGCGATCCAGATGACACTTCTGTGGTGGTTCGTCAGGCAGAGTTGGGTTCTGTGATGCCGGCCTCCGCGGCGCGTTTGCGGAGCAAGATGATGACCAGCATTGGGATATAAAAAAAGAGCGTACACACAAGTCCGCGCTCGAGTGTCGTTTCAGGCTGGTGCTGCTGTTTCCAGATGTACGCGCCCCAGGAAAACGTGACGCTGTATAAAAATTCCTTTCGTGTTTTTGGAATCAGGAAAAGGATGAGCGCGTCGTAGAACCAGCGCTGCGGAAAAATTGAGGCGAGCAGCAAAAACTGCGCGTCACGCTCGCGCCATCGCATCAGCGCGAGAAGCAATAGCGGACCCGGAATAGTCAGGAGCGGAATGAAACCCTGGAACTCGCCGATCTGAGAGAGCCATCGCATGGGCCATGTCGGGTAGATAATAAAGCTGGCGAGCAGCAGAATTGCCGAACTGATGATTCCGATAACTCTCCAGTGCAGCAACACCACCGGAACAGCGGTGTGGGGTTTGACCACGCTGACGAACATCAGCACCGGGAAGAATGCGGAAGCGACAATCAGCGGTGTCCATTGTGCCCACTGTAGACACACATAAAACGGGCAGGACACCAGGACAAGCAGTGGCACGAATCCTTTGCGCGTAAGCCCAAAGATCATCAGAGCAGAACTGAGCCCGAAGAACGTTCCGCCTGCGACCTCTGGTCGGAAGATCGTAAACGGCAGCGCGACGAGTGCGGCAGGTAACGGGTAAGGAGTCCACAAGGCGCTGAATGCATGCGCGTAAGGATCCCGGCCGTTGAGGAGATCGAGAGCTGCACTGTAAGCCCAGGTAAAGTCACCCGCCGCAGTTCCCAATAAACGCAGCCGCACAAAACAGACGACGCCCGTTACCAAACCAACTGCAATTGAAACCAGAACGCGAATCCGAAGTCGAGGAGGCATCACAATCAAGCAGTGGCGGGCCAACCTTCATCCAACCTGCGATAGTGGAGAATCGCAAGGGTCAGCATCATTGCGTACGCGACCGTGTACGTTATGGGGAATGGGAAAGTCGCGATGATTATCAGCGAACCGATAGTCGGCGCAAGCCTGTGCAACGGCAACAAAGGAATTATCAACAGAGACAGATCCCACAAGTGAACGTGTGGCGCGGTAAATACGGAAAGGATTATGGCAATCGAGAGTGTTGCTAAATTCAGTCCTTTGCGTCGCCACAAAATACAGATGAAGACGATGGCGAGAATGAAAACCGCCCATGACCAGAAGTGATTCAAACCTGAGCGCGCAAGGATGCCGGTGACGTTGTACATACCTTCCGGCCAGACTCCGAAGCCCTGGATCTTTGACATCAACGACATCAAACCCAGGATTCCTTTCAGGCCTTCAATACCGACGAGTAAGACGCTGAAGAGCAACAACACAATCCCGCTCGCCAAGAATCCCAGGAACGCTTTGAACCGGCAAAATATCAAAGGGATCGCCAACACCAGAATCAGTTGTGGTTTCACTGCACCGAGTGCGAGAGCGGCGCCGGCTAAAAAATCTCTATCGATCTTCAGCAGCCATACGAACAGACAAACCGAGAGCAGTACGAGAGCGTTATCCTGGCCCATCCAGAGTCCGAAGATGGCGGGGTAGAAGAGAATCGACTGGACGGCGACCGCCGGATCACGGGACAGGAAATAAAGCGGAATCAGACAAAGACCGAGAAGGAACATGGTAAACATGGTCCAACGCCAGTAAGACGCTACGTAATTTGAATCAGACGTAAGGGCCATCGCGGGTAGAAGAATTGGAGGATGCGCGAAAGGCAGACAAGGCTGAGCGGGGTTTACTTCCTTTTCAACGCGACACTGATTTTCGAGGTTGTAGGCTTGTTCGCCGGATTTCCACAGCAAACCGGTGGCGTGAAACGCTGGAAAGTCGGTCGTAGTTTTATCGGCCCCGTACCAGAAATTGCCGTAGAGAAAGACCTGAGCGGCGATGACCAACCATGGGAGAAGCTTCTTCATGCCCCAGGGTTACGCTTTATATCACGAAACTG
>DATNCH010000294.1:0-6069 GCA_035571655.1 Pyrinomonadaceae bacterium | reverse complement strand
CGGACGGTTAACGGAGTTGATCAACTCATTGAATTGCACGACGGTGCACCAGACGTCGAATACGACCTCGATCTCGAGATCACAGAATTGCCTTACGTGTTTCGAACGACGCTCGACACAATTCCCGCCGACGTTCCATATGTACACGTTGAACCGGCTCCATTGCCGCGAGACGAACGACTGAAGGCCGGCATCATCTGGCAGTCCGGCGATTGGGACGCGTCTCGTTCGATTCCTTTTGATCAGCTTCAAAGACTCACGGAGTTGACGGAGGTCGACTGGCACGTCTTGCAGCGCGATCCATTGAGCGCCGGTTGGGATGGTAAGTTCGGCACGATCTCCGGCGGCCAAAACCCGCTTGACGACGCGCGATTAATGCGCGCACTCGATCTCGTCATCACGGTCGACACGATGACGGCTCATCTCGCAGGCGCTTTGGGTCAAAGAACCTGGACGCTTCTTCCAGTCAACGCAGACTGGCGCTGGTTACTTCAACGCGCCGACTCTCCGTGGTATCCAACCATGCGTCTTTTTCGTCAAAAAACTGCCGCCAAATGGGGCGAGGTTATCGCTGAAGTTGAAAGCGAATTGAAGCGATTAATTTCTTATTGACACTCTTCGGGATGGGGAGTATGTTCTAGCCCCCCAACAACTTGCACGTGTTCCGAGGAGGGACCGTACACACGTCCGTCTACGTCTTTGGACCTCATGGTCCCCACTGAAATCAAACCCTGATTATAAAAACGGAGGCGTCGAAAATGGCTGACCAAGCGAAAGAAAAAAGTCTGGAAATGCGAGTTGCAGAGCTGGAAGATAAGCTCTCAAAGGTTCACATCACCGAAGAGGAAATGAAGGCCTACCAAAAAGTTTCCTCGTTGCTGGGCACTGGCGGCGGAGGAATATCTCCGCAGGCCGGCTGTATTCTCGATTGCTCGGGCGGCTGCATCAATGAATGCGCAATCCGAGCCTGTACGATTCGCGCCTGCACGATCCGAGCTTGCACGATTCGCGCCTGTACCATTCGTGCGTGTACGTCTGAATGCATCAACGAATGTGGCTCGGGCGGTGGTGGTTTGCTCGGCGGCGGCGGTTTCGGAGGTTTCGGCGGATAACGAGAGAGCACAAGGGTGAATAGGTCGTATGGGATCTATTCCTTCGCGGAGTCTGTTGTGGACATCGTCTTTGTCGTAATGCCTTTCGCCGACCTGGGAAGACCGGCAATCGGAGTTAGTCTGCTCAAAGCGGCCGCGCTCCAGGCGGGCTACTCCGCTCGCATCGACTATTGCAGCATCCGGCTCGCGGACGAAATTGGCGGCGACCTCTATCAACAGATCTCTTCTTCAGTTCCTCCGGACCTGGTCCTGGGCGAGTGGTTCTTCGCCCATGACCTGTTCGGAGACGAAATCCCGCACGCAGATCAATATCTTGCCGGACCGCTCGCACGAAACGCTACCGAAGAGCTGGCAATGCAGGTGCTGCAAAGTCGTGCGGGTGCTTCGAAATACCTGGACGAGTGCGCGCGCCGTATCGCCTTGGAACGCCCGCGTGTCGTCGGGTTCACGACAACATTTCACCAAACCTGTGCGTCGCTCGCGGTCGCAAAACGTTTGAAAGCGCTTCCGGAACCGCCGCTGATCGTCTTTGGCGGCGCAAACTGCGAAGGCGAAATGGGATTGCAGTTGCTCCAGTCGTTTCCATGGATCGACTACGTCTGCTGCGGTGAATCGGATCTTTCATTCCCAAAACTTCTCGATCACATTTTCCGCGATGGGCCCGGAGATGTGCCCGGCGTGCTGGCGCGGGGCAAGTCGACGCTGGTAGTGAAGTCAGACGCGATTCAGAATCTCGATGCCTTGCCGTATCCCGACTTTGACGACTACTTCGCGGAGCTCGCGGCGTCGCAAACGTGTCGCGAACGCGCCATTCACGTGGTTATCGAAACCTCTCGAGGCTGCTGGTGGGGTGCGAAACATCATTGCACTTTCTGCGGTTTGAACGGCGACACGATGGCATTCCGCAGTAAGAGTCCGCAACGTGCTTACGACGAGATCGTAACTCTCGCACGCAAGCACGATATGCAACGCGTCGCGTTTGTCGACAACATACTCGACATGCGCTACATCGACACTCTCTTTCCACAACTCGCCGACAACGGGATGCAGTTGGAGTTGTTCTACGAAGTAAAGTCAAACTTGCGTTACGACCAGGTGGTGAAGCTGCACCGTGGCGGCATGCGTCAAATTCAACCGGGCATCGAGAACTTCAGCAACGAGGTTTTGAAGCTGATGGAGAAGGGCGTGTCAGGCTTGCAGAACATTCAATTGATGCGCTGGTGTGAAGAAGTCGGCATCGAGTGTATCTGGAATGTTCTCGGCGGTTTTCCTGGAGAGTCGCCTTCCGAATATCAACGACTCGCGGAGATGGCGTCGTTGTTATTGCATCTACAGCCGCCGATATCATGCGGTCAGATTCGTCTGGATCGGTTTAGTCCGTTTCACACACGCTCGGAAAAGTTTGGGTTTCGAAACGTTCGTCCGGCGCGTGGATACTTCTACGTCTTTCCTTTGGGACGAAGAGAGTTGCAACGGCTCGCATACTTCTTCGATTTCGACTACGGCGACGGTCGCGAGCCGCAAAGCTACATGGAACCTATCGCGGAGGTTACGCGTCGTTGGTGGAACGTTAGAACCGCGACGGAACCGGCGAAGCTCGACGCGTGGTTCTATTCGAACGATTCAGTGCGCATCAGCGACACTCGAGATTCGTCTGCTCCCTATGAGCGTGAGTTGAACGGCCTGCCCGCCCGTTTACTATTTCACTGCGACACAGCAACAACGATTGATAATCTAGTTCGACGTGCGGATCTCGCAGATTCCGCTGCGGAGATCGAAACTACTCTCAAGCAGCTCTGTGACGATCGGTTGATGCTCGAGGATGAGAAACACTACCTGAGCTTACCAGTTTTTCGACAACGTCCTGCCGTAAACGATCAAGACCTGTCTAATGCCTACATCACTGCAAAAGCCACTACTGCCGACCCATTACTCCGTGTGGTTTGATCCGCCGGACGAGGCGGGCGACGAAGTGCTCCATTTCGTTTCGGAACGCCGATCGCTCAAACTGAAGGGCCGCTCCTTTCGCGAATTCCATAAACGAGTGATCCCCATGCTGAATGGCGAGCACTCCCTGGAAGAGATTGAGACGGCAACCGCTGACATCTTTCCCGCAGACGAGCTTCGAGATGCTCTCGGCGTGCTCGCAGACCAGGGAATTGTCGTCGACGCCACTGAACAAACTCTCAACACTGAAGTCGCGGAACGCATGGCGCCGCAAGTCAACCTGTTTCACGATCTCGCCCCGGGTGTGCCGGTTCAGAAACGGTTGGAAGCTGCGACTGTTGCTGTACTCGGACTATCAGGTGCGGGCGCTGGTGTCGCACTTGCACTTGCAGCGGCCGGCATCGGAACTGTCAGGTGTATTGATTCATTGAACATTGGACCATCCGACGTTTATCTCGTTCCGTTCACGGGAATGGATTCGGTCGGCTCGAATCGTGCTCAGACGATCGGCGGCATCGTTAAGAATGCCGCACCTCAGGTCAATGTTGTTTCAGACGATCGCACGCTCGAGACTGAAGACGACCTGCGCGCAGTGATTGAAGGCGCTGATATGGTCGCGTGTTGTCTGGATCCGGGCCAGTCGAACCTGATCTACAAACTCAACCGGGTTTGCCTCGCGACGGGTATGCGCTGGATCACTTGTTCACTCTCGGGTGCGGAAATCATTGCGGGTCCTGCGATGCACCCGGGTAAAGGACCGTGCTACCTCTGTTATCGCATGCGAACAGTTGCGTGCGCCGGAAATCCCGACGACGCTTTTGCATACGAGCGCTACCTCGATAACCGTAAACGCGACGATAGCTCACGGCGCGAGAATCTGGTCTTCGGCGCGGGGTTAGCCGCGAACTTCATCGGAATGGAGATCGTGAAGGAGTTGACTGACCTCGCGGAGCCTTCGTTGGTCGGTCGAATTCTCACTGTGCGGCTCACGGATCTCGCGGTCGAGAAGCATTCCGTTTTGCGCAAGCCCTGGTGTCCTGCCTGTTTTGAGCCACAAAAAGGCACAAAAGAAACAAAAGACTGAGATCTGATGATGAGTAATCCTCTGACCGAGCTGGTTAGTTCAAAGGTCGGTATCGTCCGTGCGATTGGACCACAGGGACGTGGCGCCGACGAGCCGATGCCGCCGTATCTATACACTGCGACACTCTCGAACTTCGACTTTCGCGTCGCGACCAGGGTCGAACGGACGGCCGCAGGAAAGGGGAGGACGCGCGAAGAAGCAATCGCGTCCGCCATCGGCGAAGCGACCGAGCGCTACTGCGCATACCATTGGGATCCGGCAAGAACTTACATCGCGAGGTGGTCCGATCTGAAAACGCGCAGCATCAATCCGCAGCAGTGCGTCCTCTACACGGATCGTCAATACAACACATTCGAGTGGCCACACCCGCGCTGGAGCCCGGAACGAGAGCTCGCGTGGATCGACGGCGTTGACTTCTGTGACGGTGAGACCGTCGCACTTCCGGCGAGCCTGGTCTATCTCGTGTTTCCACCGCCACGCATGGAAGACTACTTCGCACCGTCAACTTCAAACGGGCTTGCAGCGGGTTCGACGCTCCCAGGCGCGATCCTGGGCGGGCTCTGCGAAATCATGGAACGTGATGCGATGCTGATCACGTGGATGAATCGCTTGCCCGCAGTGGAGTTGAAGTTTGACGATTCGCCCGCGCTTCCCGGCAGGATTCTTCGACATTACTCGCACTTCGGTGTGACGGTGCGCGCGTTCCTGATGCCGACCGATCTTCCGGCAGCGACAGTCATGGCGATCTCTTTCGAAGACGATCCCACGCGCCCCGCGAATGTAGTCGGGCTTGGTTGTCATCCCGATCCGAACATCGCCCTGCTGAAAGCGCTGTTTGAGTTGTGCCAGGGACGACCGGCAGAGGCGACGCGATTTGTGACGAAGCCACCGCAAGGCCGTCTGAACAAATATGAAGACGTTCACACGCTCGACGATCACAGCGCTTTCATGAGCCAGTTGGACCGGCGACACGAATTTGAGTTCCTTTGGCAGTCGGGTGAAACGAAGCGCGTCGATGAATTGCCGAACCCGTCGACGGGAGATGCCGCGCAGGATCTCGAGTACTGTGCTCGCGCACTCGCGGCGGAGGGGCACTCGCCGGCGTACGTGGAATTAACGACGCCCGACCTGGTCGATTACGCCGTGCACGTTGTTCGCGTAATCGTGCCTGAGTTGCAGCCGGTCCATTTCGGACATGGTCTGGAGAGATTGGGTGGTGACCGTCTATTCACGTTGCCGCAGCAACTCGGCTTTGGCGCAGGCCGTCGCAGCGAGAGCGACTTGAACCCATGTCCGCATCCATTAGCGTGAGGTCGTAATGATTCCACTCGAAGATCCAACGACGCTATCACTTCTGTTTCACCTGAACTCCGAGCCGTGGCTCAACGACGAGGCATACAAAGGCGGCTCAGTGAACCAGGAGTTGAAAGTTCCGGATGGCATCATCGCTGAAATTCCATTACCGCGGCCGAGCGGCAGCGCGTTAATGGCCCTATTGGCCCAACGACATTCCTGCCGCGATTTTGCGCCGGCCGAGATGTCTCTCGAAAACGCGTCGGCGTTGTTAGCGGCGAGTTATGGCGCGCTCGCTCCCGCTCGTTTCGGAACACAGATGCCGTTTCTGCGTCGCACGGTCCCTTCAGCCGGTGGCTTGTTTCCTTTGGAGGTCTACGTCTTCACGCAGCGCGTGCAGCGACTTGAAGATGGTTTATATCACTACGACGTTGTCGGACACTCACTCCGACAACTGCGGCGCGAGAATGTCTTTCAAACGCTCGAGCCGATGTTCTACACCTACCCATTCATGAAAGACGCAAACCTCGTGTTCGCGATCGCGGCGGTGTTCATGCGCATACAGAAGAAGTATGGACCACGCGGTTACCGCTACACGCTTATCGAAGCCGGACACGTCGCGCAAAACATTTC
>DATNCH010000293.1:0-4423 GCA_035571655.1 Pyrinomonadaceae bacterium | reverse complement strand
CCGATGTCGAGTCCCTGGAATCGTTCGGCAATTCTCTTCGACACCACAGCCTCGGTCATACCCGGCTGAAACAGTCTTCCGGCAATGGTTTGAAATCCGGATCGCAACTTGAACGACATTGGACCAACGCCGCGTATCGTTACATTTGAACCCTGAGTCATTCCCTTGCGGGCTTTGTAGATCAACGTGATGGTTTCGCCGGTGGCCAGGGGCTTATCCGATTCGCGCTCAACGCCGTCGAGATACACAAGATCGTTAAACTGCTCGCGCGTGACTGAACTGTTCAACTCGGCTGTACTGCCCTCGCGCAGGACGATCATGTTGAGCGGCTCACCGCTGCTCGCGAGAGTCAGATCGATACCACGGGCCAGCGCCATCACCAGTAAGAAGACCGCAACCGTCAATCCGATGGTGAAGGCTGTAGCGAGCGTACTTCCCTTGCGGACGACGATGTTTCGGATGTTGTACTTGAGTGGTAGTGCCATTTTATTCAGCGCTCCGCAACGCTTCGGCGATGGTCAGACCTGAAACTCGATACGCCGAATAAAGTACGCTGATCAATCCCACGAGAATCGATAAGGCGAACGCCGCGATTAACGTCTGTTTCGTGGGAACGAATGCGATGAAAAACGGAATGTAGACGCCGAGGTCGATTGATCTGAATATCAACACCGCGGCGCCGATTCCGATTGCAGCTCCGAGGCAGGAAACGGTTAACGACTCGCCGAGGAAAAGCGCGGCGATTGTTCTTCGCGGAAAACCTATCGCTTTGAGAGTGCCGACTTCTCTGGTTCGTTCACGCACTGACATCGCCATCGTGTTGCCCATAACGAGCAGCAGCGAGAACGTTATTGCGGCGATGATGCCGTAGAGAAACTGTTTGACACCGCCCATCATCGTCTGGAAACTCAAAGCGAATTCGCGCTCTGTCTCGGTTTTCGTGGGAGCGTCTGTATTGGCGAAGATGGAATCAATTGCCTGGCTCACGCGTGGCACGTCTTCGGCCGAGTTGGCAAGGATGCTAAAGGTGCTCACACGATCTTTGGCCCAGTCCGGGACCAGCTCGTTGATGTATTCGTGGTGAAAATAGAGCGTCTTTTCATCGCTCCCGGTGTAAACGCCGCGAATGATGAACTCGACACTCTGGTTATAGATCGGACTCTTCAGTGTGATCCGCTGTCCGGGAGTAAAACCGTGAAGCAAGACGAGCTTCCGCCCTACGATCGCTCCCTGCCGGTCGTTAATGAATGCTTGCCAATCGGCATCCGGCATCTTGATTTCAGAGACCACGTCTCTCAGTTTCTTTGCGTCGACAGCGAAGTTCGCAAAGAAGTTTCGCTCGTCGATGTAGATTCCGCCGAACCAACTGAACGGCATTACGTCTTTAACGCCCGGAACCGTCTGGATCTTTTGCATGTGGGCCATCGGGAGAACGAACCCGAGAGACACAGCATGGCGCGACACGAGTCGCAGCGGGCTTGACTCGTCGGCGCCGCGGTCAAACTCGGTCAGGATTGTGGCCAGACTCACGATTAGAAACAGCGAGACGACGACGCTCGAGACTGTGAGCAGTGTCCGCAGTTTGTTGCGCAAAATGTTCTTAAAAATCAGCTTTGCATATTTCATATGCAGTCACACCTTCTTTTTAGAACTTGCCGCCTGGATGGAAAAGGTTACGAGCGAGTACGCACTTACTGCCGAAAGGTTTCACCCCTGGTAAATTGAGCAATTTACGATAAGGTTAACCACCGTCCCGCGCAAGCCTTTAGCGCCGAAATCGCCCTACAATTGTAAGTCGAACGAGGAGTCTCCAAATCGACATGATTGTACCTGGATACGGTCAATACCACCTGCTGGTAGCGGGAGGTACTGACAGTGACCCAGGCCGCGCGCTGCCTCATCGGCCGAAGAGCTCATGAACTTGCAAGTTGGCAATACATAAGACATTATTAGCTTCTGTTAACCCTTCTCTCGCGCATCGACGGTGATGCGCCCCGCGCACGAAACGATTAGCGCCGGACGTTTGGATGGTTCGAGAGCAGGTTTGTTTTACACTTGAAGCCGCTCTCAATCGAGAGCACCCGAACCTGATTCTTCGAACGCAACCGTTCGCCGAAGCCAAATCCGATTCGCAGCTTCTTCATTTCTAAAGTAGAGGAAGGTATATCTCGTTAAATGTCAAAGAAACTTTATGTTGGAAACCTCGCTTTCCAAACCACCAGCCAACACCTCCAGGAACTGTTTTCGCAGGCCGGAACGGTTGAATCAGCAAGCGTCATTGAAGACCGCGCCACCGGACAGTCGAAAGGCTTCGCCTTCGTCGAAATGTCTACGGACGACGAAGCGGCTGCGGCGATCGAACAGTTCAACGGAAAGGAAGTCGCTGGCCGGATGTTGAAGGTCAATGAAGCGCGGCCACGCGAGAGTCGACCCGGCGGTGGTGGCGGTGGTCGTGGGTTCGGCGGTAACCGCGGTGGACACGGCGGCAATCGCGGCGGCGGTGGCTTCGGTGGGAATCGTGGTGGTGGTGGTCAGGGACGTCGCGGCGAACCGCGCTGGTAAATTCGTCAGCCACTGATTCGGTAGTGTCGCAGTTTTGTAATTTCTGTGTGCGCCAACTCTTTTGGCAGCTGTTCTATGGTTAGATAGGCGCTGAAGAGGTTGCACCGGAGAGGCTTCAAAGCGGCGAACACTGCCGAATTTTTTTTATTTAAAGGATTACGAATGAAATCAGACGTGCGGATTGAGGGGCTGGCGGCGAGAGAGAGTCTAGGGGTTAATTGGGCAAACGGGATCTTCCTGATTTTTGCGCATGCTGCGGCGATCGCAGCTTTCTTTTTCTGGAGCTGGCCCGCGGTGATCACGGCGGTAGTGCTTTACTGGGTTGGCGGAAGTCTCGGCATCGGCATGGGATTTCACAGGTTGCTGACCCATCGCGGTTATAAAGTTCCGAAAGCGGTTGAATATTTTCTTGTGACCTGCGGCACGCTCGCGCTCGAGGGTGGGCCAATTCAGTGGGTAGTGACGCACCGCATACACCATGCGCACGCAGATCGTGTCGGCGACCCGCACACGCCACGCGATGGCGGTTGGTGGGCGCACATTGGTTGGATATTGTGGGGCACGGCTCAGAATCATGATGACGCCACCATCGCGCGCTATGCGCCCGACTTAATAAAGGACGGCTACTATCGTTGGCTGAATCGCTTCTACTACGTTCCTCTCATAGTCGTTGGGATCGCGCTTTTTGTTTTCGGCGGCTGGGGTGTGATGCTGTGGGGAGTCTTCCTCCGTCTGATCGTGGCTTTCCACACGACGTGGCTCGTGAATTCGGCGACTCATCTGTGGGGAAAAACGAGATTCGAAACCGATGACGATTCGCGCAACAGTTGGTGGGTGGCGCTGTTGACGTTTGGCGAGGGATGGCACAACAACCATCACGCTCATCCTACGTCGGCGCGTCATGGTTTGCGTTGGTACGAGATCGACCTGAACTGGCTCGGTATACGTGCATTGCAGTTAATGGGACTGGCCCACAGCATCAAGCGCCTGCGCTTCAATCGCGCGTCCTCGGCCTGGCAGTTGGTACGCAGTCGCGTGAGATCTAACGAGGCTTGATCTGGGTTCTTTTATGTCCTCGTTGCATAAACCCACTTCGCGAAGAATTCTTTCAAACTCTTCCCATTGGCTTCTTCCATCGCCGACACGAAGTCGCTCGTCACGACCGACTTCCCAAAGTGTCGGCGCGTGAAGAGCCGGAGCCCATTCCAGAACGCGTGCTCGCCCATCTCCTCGCGCAGCAAGTGCAAGACGTACGCGCCCTTGTCATAAACGAGCGTGCGATCTTCGCTCGTCGGGTTTAGCCAATCGGGAAAGACGAGCGACTTGTCTTTGCCAGCGGATCGAACCTTTTCGTAATTTGCGCGGTACGTCTCGATCTCGCGCATGTAAGCAGCGCGTCCGAAGCGATGTTCGAGATACGCTGCGGCCATGAACGTAGCGGTTCCTTCGTTGAGCCAGAAGTGATTCCAGTCGCGGCAGGTCACCATGTTTCCCCACCACTGATGCGCAAATTCATGCGCGCCCAGCCAAACGTCTTGTTCGTTGTCGAGCAACTGCTTTCCGTACGCTTCTTTCAACGCGGTGAAACTGCTCATCTCCTGTTCGACGCCGCCCACTGCGAGCACCTGCGTGTACGTTTGATCGGCATACTTCACGCCCGCACGATCTTCGAAGAACTCGAGCATGTCAGGCGTGTCACGAAAGATGCGCGTCATTTCGCTGGGCGTGTAATTTGTCGCGAAGTATTGCAGTTCAACTGCTCTTCGTTTTTCCTTTACCGAGTGAAAAGGACCGGCAGCAAAACCGAAGATGTAGGTTGGAATAGGGGAACGCTGTTGCCACTCCCACATGGTTTTATCGT
>DATNCH010000292.1:0-8799 GCA_035571655.1 Pyrinomonadaceae bacterium | reverse complement strand
CGACTTACGTGGTACATTTTTCCTCGCGATGAAAACTGAACTAACAGACGTCTCTCCAACTGTAAAAGAGCTCAAGATCGAGATCGAACCGCAGCGGGTGCGTGAGGCTTTCGATCGGATCAGTCAGCAGTACAGCAAAGCTGCAACCATCCCCGGCTTTCGGCCGGGACATGCGCCCACGTCCGTCGTGCGCACGCGTTACAAGAGCGAGATCAGAAGCGAAGTGTTGCGCGAACTGCTCCCCAACGCCGTCAACGATGCCCTCATCGAACATTCTCTGAACCCACTCGGCCAGCCCGACGTCCAGTTTGAAAACCAGGAGGTGCTCGAACGCTTCGGCGAGGAGCCGTTGACATTGAAGGTCACTGTTGAGGTCCTTCCGGAAATCAAGCTGGATACTTATAAAGGACTGGAAGCCGTCCGCCGCAAGCGTCCCATCACCGATGACGACGTCAACAAGATGATCGATAGCTGGCGCGAGGCATCAGCATCGCTGCAGCCCGTCGAGGATCGCCCGTCCGAGTTAGGCGACACCGTCACGATCAACGCGCGCGGTAAGATAATCGACGAGCCCGAGTCGGAAGAGATCAAGGTTGACGACGTCGAAGTGGTTCTCGGCGGACCCGGAGTAATCGAAGAATTCACCAATAATCTTACCGGCGTGAAAGCCGACGAAACGCGTACTTTCACGCTCGAATACCCCGAAAATTACGAGTCAAAAGGCTTAGCGGGCAAAAAACTCGAGTACGTCGCGGAAGTCACAGCCGTGCGCAAGAAAGAACTGCCGGAATTCGACGACGAGTGGGCACAAAGTCTCGGTGGCGACTTCGATTCCGCTGAAACACTGAAGACGAAAGTGCGCGAAGATCTCGAAGCCCGCGCTACTGCTGAGTCCGATCGTCAATTACGAGACGACGTCATACGCAAGCTGATCGATACGCACAAATTCGAAGTGCCTCAGAGCCTGGTCGATCAACAGACCAACCATCGCATGGAAGGTGTTGCGCGACAGATGATCAATCGTGGTATCGATCCGCGGCGTGAGGAGCTCAATTGGGAAGGCGCGCGGGAAGAGTTGAAGGTGCAGGCAGAAGACGACGTGCGCGCTACGATGCTGCTCGAGAAGGTCGCCGAAGCAGAGAACATCGACGTCTCTGACGAAGAAGTTGAAACTGAGATCAACTCGATCGCAATTGCTTCAGGACAACCGTTAGAGAAAGTGCGTGCTGCCTTGACAAAGGATGGAGGCGAACGTAGCATCGCGCACAGATTGCGCAATCGTAAAGCGCTTGAACTTTTAATTGAAAACGCAAGCATCACCGACGGCGAGTGGATAGAACCAAAGGAGTCAAGTTAGACCTATGGCTTTAGTCCCAATGGTCGTTGAGCAGACGTCGCGAGGCGAGCGCGCCTTCGATATTTACTCACGACTACTGAAAGATAATATTATTTTCCTGGGTACCCCGATCGACGATCAGATTGCCAACCTAATCGTAGCCCAACTTCTATTTCTCGAAGCTGAAGATCCTGAAAAGGACATCAACGTCTACATCAATTCACCTGGTGGTTCGATCACCGCGGGAATGGCGATCTACGACACGATGCAATTCATACGCCCGGACGTCACCACGATTTGCGTCGGCCAATGCGCCTCGATGGGCGCGCTGTTGTTAGCCGCCGGCGCAAAAGGAAAACGGTTCGCCCTTCCCAATTCGCGTATCCTCATTCACCAACCATCAGGCGGCTCACAAGGCCAGGCAACAGACATTCGCATTCAAGCAGAAGAGATCCTGCGAATGCGCGAACTCACCTCCCAAATCATCGCCAAGCACACGGGACAATCGTACGATGCAGTTGAACGCGATGTGGAGCGAGACAAAATTATGTCTGCCATGCAGGCCAAAGAATATGGTTTAATAGACGAGGTCATCGCGCACCGGGAGTAGGCGCGCGGTCCCCCAAAGGAGCTTCATCCCTAGACTATGGTGAGACGAACCGATGATACTCTGCGCTGCTCGTTCTGTGGTAAATCGCAGAACGAAGTAAAGAAGCTCATTGCCGGACCTACCGTCTACATTTGTAATGAATGCATCGACATCTGCAACGAGATCATCACCGACGATCAGCAAGCAGAGTCAGTAGCTACTCGCCCGCCACTTCCGAAGCCCGGAGAGATTAAGAACTTTTTAGACGAATACGTGATCGGCCAGGACGAAACGAAGAAGCGCCTGGCTGTCGCCGTGTATCAGCATTACAAGAGAATCGAACTCGGCCGCCGTCGTTCCGACGTCGAGATCCAGAAAGCAAACATTCTGTTGATCGGTCCGACCGGAACCGGCAAGACGCTGCTCGCACAAACGCTCGCACGCATGTTGAGCGTTCCGTTCACGATCGTCGACGCCACAACGCTGACTGAAGCCGGTTACGTCGGTGAAGACGTCGAGAACATCATTCTCAAATTGCTCCAGGCCGCGAACGGCGACGTCGAGCGCGCGCAACAAGGCATTATATATATTGACGAGGTCGACAAGATTTGTCGTAAAGATGAGAACCCGTCGATCACGCGCGACGTCTCGGGCGAAGGCGTGCAGCAGGCGTTGCTGAAGATCCTCGAAGGGACCGTGGCGAACGTTCCGCCTCAAGGTGGACGCAAGCATCCGCACCAGGAGTTCTTCCCGGTCGACACAACCAATATTCTTTTCATCTGCGGCGGCGCGTTTGTCGGACTTGAAAAAGTGATCGAGCGCCGGCTCCGCAACAAGTCGCTCGGCTTCCACGCTGAAGTGAAGTCAGGCAGTCACCGGCACGCCGAAGCGCTCGGGCAAGTACAGCCTGAAGATCTCATTCGTTTTGGATTGATCCCTGAGTTTGTTGGACGCCTGCCTGTGTGCGGTGTGCTTCACGAACTTGACGAGGGAGCCCTCATTAAGATTCTTACCGAACCCAAGAACGCTTTAGTCAAGCAATATCAGAAGAAGTTTGACTTCGATAACGTCAAACTGAAGTTCACCGAGGATGCGCTCAAGGCGATCGCCCGACAAGCGGTCGAGAGAAAAGTGGGTGCCCGCGGCCTCATGATGATCCTCGAGGAACTGCTGCTTGACGCAATGTATACCCTTCCTTCTCAAAAACGGGTCAAAGAATTCGTCATAACCAGCGAAATGGTTGAACGCCGGCGCGCAGTTCCAGGTGAAGGTCTTACCGGTATCGACGGCGCCGCCGCCTAACGCGTTTGCCACAAAAAGGCACAAAACCCCTAACATTAGCGCGCCCGCAGGAAATGTTTTACAATTAGGCCTCTTTCTCAGAAGAGAAGTTTGAACCATGGAAGAATATTCAGACAGAACCCCCTCCGACGTGGCCTGGTACCCAATGGTGCCGATTCGCGACGTCGTGATATTCCCCTTTACTAAAGTCGCTTTCAAAATTGGTCGCCCCGGTTCCGTCAGAGCACTCGAACAAGCTCTGGCCACCGACCGCACGATTTTCCTGGCCACTCAACACGACGCCACCGTCGACGAACCAAACCCCGAACAGATTTATGGGATCGGAACGCTCGGTCGCATTCTCCAGTCGCAGAAACAGGAGAATGGTCAAATCAAAGTCGTGGTTGAAGGTCGCGAACGCGCCACCACTGTGCGCGTAGAGAATACCGATGGAGCGTTCATGGCGCTGGTGCGCCGCGCGCCGATCGTCAACGAAGAAGGCACGCGTCTCGACGCGCTGATTCAAAAGGTCGGCCAACTCGTCGAACAGCATCTTCGGCTCGCGCCCGATACGCAAACAGACGCTCTGCAAACAGCACTTCGCAACCAGGAACCTTCACATCTCGCAGATGCCCTGGCGTCGCAACTGAGAATCTCAGTCGAAGATAAACAGGGACTGCTCGAGATCTTCTCCACACAGGCGCGCCTGCAGCGATTGATCGAGTTGCTGGAAACCGAGATCGAGAAACGTCAGCTCGATCGCACGATCCAAACTCGCGTCAAGCGACAGATGGAGAAAGCTCAGAAGGAGTACTACCTCAACGAGCAGATCAAAGCGATCCACAAAGAGCTCGGCCGCAAAGATGAGAAGGCAGAACTCGAAGATCTGAAGAAGAAGATTGAAGAAGCGGGCATGACCGAAGAGGCAAAAGAGAAGGCCATGCAGGAACTGCATCGTCTCGAAGCCATGCCGCCGATGTCAGCCGAAGGCACAGTTTCTCGAACGTACATCGATTGGCTGATCAGTGTGCCCTGGAAACAGAAGTCGAAAGAGATCAAGGATCTCACCAAGGCTGAAGAAGTACTGAACGAGGATCACTTCGGGCTCGAGAAAATCAAGGAACGAATTCTCGAGTATCTCGCCGTTCGTCAACTGGTGAAGAATCCGAAGGGATCGATTCTCTGTTTTGTCGGACCTCCAGGCGTCGGCAAAACGAGCCTCGGTAAATCGATCGCGCGGGCCACTGGTCGCAAGTTCGTGCGACTCTCGCTCGGCGGCGTTCGCGATGAAGCTGAGATTCGTGGTCATCGTCGAACATACATCGGCGCGCTGCCGGGACAGATCATCCAGATGATGAAGAAGGCGGGCGCGGTTAATCCCGTGCTGCTGCTGGATGAAGTCGACAAGTTAGGCGCGGACTTCCGCGGCGATCCGAGCGCGGCGCTCCTCGAGGTGCTCGATCCGGAACAGAACCATACGTTCCAGGATCACTATCTCGACGTCGAATACGATCTATCGAAAGTATTTTTCATCGCTACTGCCAACGTCCTGCACACAATTCCACCGGCACTGCAAGATCGTCTCGAAATACTCCGGCTCTCCGGCTACACGGAGCGAGAGAAACTCGAGATCGCGAAGCGTCACCTGGTGACGAAGCAGGCGGAAGGCAACGGTCTCCGTGCCGAACAGTTTGACTTTACCGACGAAGGCATTCTGGAAATCATCCGTCACTACACACGCGAAGCCGGCGTTCGCAACCTCGAGCGCGAAATCGGTTCGTGTTGCCGCAAGCTGGCGCGTAAGTTTGTTTCGGAGCAGCCGGATGAAACCGCCGTCGCGAAAGTCGATGCGGAACGCGTTCGCGAAATGCTCGGCCCGATCAAGTTTCGCCAGCAGGGTATCGCCGCGAACAGTGAAATCGGACTCGCAACCGGACTCGCCTGGACGGAGATCGGCGGCGAGGTTCTTCAGATCGAAGCCACGCTCGTCAAGGGACGTGGCGGCGTAACGCTCACCGGAAAACTCGGCGACGTAATGCAGGAATCCGCACAGGCTGCGTTGACTTGTATTCGCGCGCGTGCCGAGCGTTTGGGAATGAGTCTCGACTTTATTCGTAAGCGAGACCTGCACATACACATTCCGGAAGGCGCGATTCCGAAGGACGGCCCGTCGGCTGGTATCACGATGGCCACGGCCATGGCTTCTGCTTTGGCGCGAGTCGCGGTTAAGAAGAATGTAGCCATGACCGGTGAGATCACCTTGCGTGGCAAGGTGCTCCCGATCGGCGGTGTAAAAGAGAAATTGATGGCTGCACACCGGTTCGGCATCGACACGATCATTTTGCCCAAGGACAACGAGAAGGATCTGGCTGAAGTGCCCGAGGAAGTTCGCGATGCGCTCTGCATCAATCTCGTGGAGACGATTGATGAGGTGTTGTTGCTCGCGCTCGAAGACACTTGCCCAACACAGGCTGCCACCGATGAGGCTCCGCCACTGTGGACAACCGAGCAGCCTTCGCAGGGAATTCAGACTAGCTAAAAACCCATCCACAGGCAGATCTTTTTTCGATCATCTGTGTACTCTGTGGACAGATCTACCCAACAGGAGAACAATATGAGTAAGAAACATAGAGATGCAGACCTGATTCTAAAACTATACGAACTCCGTCGCGAGAAGACGATGCGCGACGCACGCAATTGGTTTTTCACCTTCAATCCCCAGGGCAAAGAGGATTTTATTGATGTATTAACAAGCGATAAGAGCGGTCTTTATCGCATGGTGATCTCTTACTGGGACATGGCCTGTTCTTTCGTTAATCATGGGGCGATCGACGCCGACATGTTCAACGATGCGAACGGCGAGCACCTGTTCGTTTACGCCAAGTTAGAGCCTTTCATTCCGGCGCTTCGCGAGGAGATGGGCAATCCAAACTTTCTCGCGCACCTTGAAAAGGTTGTCAAGGAATGCCCGGATTACGAGGCCAGGCTGGCGACCATCAGGGAGCGCATGCAGAAATTGATCGCGCTCTACCAGCAGCGCACCGCTGCCCAGGCCGCAGCCGCTTCCGGCGATTAGTGAATTCTCTCTGCGGCCCTCCTGCGTATCTCTGCGTCCTCTGCGATAAAACGTATTTTCAACGCAGAGATCGCAGAGATACGCAGAGGGCCGCAGAGAAAACCGCATGAAGGTTGCCAACGCCGAGTTTCTCAAGAGCGCCTTTAAAGAAGCCGACTGGCCCCGAGACTCGAAGCCCGAAGTCGCGTTTTTGGGACGCTCCAATGTCGGCAAGTCGAGCTTGATCAATTCCCTGCTCTCGGTTCGCGGCCTGGCGCGCACGTCATCAACCCCCGGCAGAACCCAATCTTTGAACTTCTTTCAAATCAACGATCAGTTCCGATTCGTCGATTTTCCGGGCTTTGGGTACGCTCGGGTACCAAAAGAAATAAAATCCAGTTGGGGTGAGATGGCCACCAGTTATCTTGCAAAGCGCCGCCAGCTTGTGCTATCAATTCACATCGTAGATTCGCGCCACGAACCCACAAAACAGGATTTGCAGCTTCACGAGTGGCTTGAGGAGAGTGACAAGCCACGGTTAATTGTTGCCACGAAATCCGATAAGCTTTCGAACAACGAATTGAGAAAGAATTTAGAGCACATTGCACGCGTGCTCAACGACGACAGCGTAATGGCCTACTCGGCCAAGAGCGGCCGCGGTCGCGAGGAGCTTTGGCGTGCGATTAGAACCGCAATCACCGCGTAATCTGTAGATGGTTGATTCACGGTTTACACAGATTTGTAATATTGACCTGGTATCCTAGAAACTAAATCGACAATCCGAAAGTCTCATCTGCCCCCTTTTGGTCAACTTGAAATTTTGGGCCACGCGCTTGAAGTGGGTGGCATCAAAAAGTTACCGATTTGCTGCGCGCGAAAAGTTGAGTTACATTGCATAACACCGTTTGAGGAGAATCGTACTTTTGCCCCGCGAATGACGTGGGAAGCTTTACGCGCGTCCTGCATCTCTCGCTCTACACAACAATCGTTCACAGTCTATCGTTTGAGTTAATTTACAAAATCGCTGAAACACTGCGTAAGAGAAATACTAGAGAAGAACTAACATGTCACAACGAACACGTTCACGCGCATCAAGCGCGAACAACGACGCCAACGGAGAAGACGGCGGCGCAACCGTAGCCACCGCTGAAGCTCCAGAACGAGAAGCCAGAGAAACCCGCGACGGTAAAAACGAAGGTTTCCATAACCTGGCCGACCTTAAGGAGATGTCTATCTCCAAGCTCACGCAAATTGCCAAGAGCATGGATGTGCCCGGCGCTACGGGCATGCGTAAGCAGGAGCTCATCTTCAAAGTTCTGGCCGCGCAGACCGAAAAGAGCGGTCTCATCTTTTCTGAAGGTGTGTTGGAAACTTTGCCGGACGGTTTCGGCTTCCTCCGCGCTCCTGAGTACAACTATCTGCCAGGGCCGGACGATATCTACGTTTCACCGTCACAAATCCGCAAGTTTGACCTGCGCACCGGCGACACGGTGAGCGGCCAGATCCGGCCGCCGAAAGAAGGCGAGCGCTATTTCGCTCTGATCAAGGTCGAAGCCATTAACTTCGAATCGCCGGATCAGGCGAGAGAGAAAGTCTTCTTCGACAATCTCACGCCGCTCTATCCTGAAGAGCAGTTGAAGATGGAAACCCTGTCGGAGAATCTCTCCGCGCGTGTGATCGATCTCGTCACACCGCTCGGCAAGGGACAGCGCGGATTGATTGTCGCGCCGCCGCGCACCGGTAAGACGATGCTGCTACAAACAATCGCCAACTCGGTCACTCAGAACCATCCGGAAACGACGCTGATCGTTCTCCTGATCGACGAGCGACCTGAAGAAGTCACCGACATGCAGCGGTCGGTCAATGGCGAAGTGATTTCATCCACCTTCGACGAGCCGCCGACACGTCACGTGCAGGTGGCCGACATGGTTATCGAGAAAGCAAAGCGCCTCGTCGAGCACAAGCGCGACGTAGTGATTCTGCTCGACTCGATTACGCGTCTCGCACGCGCACACAACGCGGTCGTGCCGCCGAGCGGCAAGATCCTCTCGGGCGGTATCGATTCAAACGCGTTACAACGCCCGAAACGATTCTTCGGCGCCGCGCGCAACATCGAAGAAGGCGGATCGCTGACGATCATTCCGACTGCGCTCATCGATACGGGTTCGCGTATGGACGACGTGATCTTTGAAGAGTTCAAAGGCACGGGCAACTCCGAAATTCATCTCGATCGTCGCTTGAGTGATAAGCGACTGTTCCCGGCCATCGATCTGCAACGCTCCGGCACGCGCAAGGAAGAGCTGCTGATCAGAAAGGAAGATCTGAATCGCATCTGGGTGATGAGACGCGTGTTGAATCCGCTGTCGCCTGTCGAACAGATGGAAGTCGTGCTCGAGCGTCTCGAGAAGACGAAGTCCAACGCCGAGTTTCTCGCTTCAATGCAAAGCTAAAATTCGCCACAAAAAGGCACAAAAGGCACAAAATCATTTTTGTCCTTCTGTGCTTTTTTGTGGCCCTTTTTTGTGGCCTAATCTCCCC
>DATNCH010000291.1:0-15938 GCA_035571655.1 Pyrinomonadaceae bacterium | reverse complement strand
AGCAGGTTGAACGGCTCCGGCATGAACAAAACGGAGTCGAGCGCGGCTGCACGATTGGTGGTCGCTTCGACGAAGATTGCCGGCGGAACGCTGATGTCTGGTGTGATGGTGAAGTTCGGGAGCGAGATGCTAAAGAAGATGTTGCCGATGGCTTCTACCTTAACGCGGGCCGACGAAGTCGGCGTGTTTGGGACCGTAATCGTCGCTGTGCCGGTGTTAGGCGTGCTCGACGCAAGAGTAAACGGAAAATTGTTTCCTCCATCGACGGATAGGAGAACACGAACGTTCGCGCAGTTGATCGGAGTGTTCGCAGTACCGGCGACGTTCCACGTGACGGTTTGAGTCGAACCGGCTGGCCACGATGTCGAAGAACCCGGGTCAGTTACGACGAATGGCCCGTTCCCTGACCTCACGTTAACTCGCATCGCATCGGTGTTCACGCCACCGGCGCCCGCATGGTTGTCACGAACAGTAACGCGAAACGTCATAGTACGAGTTGTTACCGGTAGCGACTCACCGAAGGTTGGAACACCGGATAAAATGTCCGACAACCGCGGAAACGTTCGCGCCGGATTTGCGACTGGCGCGAATGAGCGGAAGATGGGGCGACTGCCGTCATCTGTGTGGGGCGGGCCCGCGGTCCCTAGATCAAATTCTTCCCAGCAATAGGTAAGGGCGTCCGCCTCTGTATCACTGGCCGTTGCCGTGAGCGTGAACGGCGTTTGTGACGGGATCGTAAAGTCGGGCCCAGCTTCCACTGTCGGGGGATTATTGCCTGTTGGCGTCAGCGCCGGGCAGATGCTGCCGTTGCCGCTCGTGATGTAGTTGACGATCTGTTCGATGCTCGCGGCGTGGAAGTAAGTGTCAGTGGAACGCAAGTCTTCGGTAGTGCAAAGCGGCAGATAAGTTCCGTTCGGGGCGGTTCCGCCTCGAAAGGCCATAATGGTCGACCCGCTTCCTGTTTCGTAGGCAGTCTGAGCGAACCGGCCGGACGGCGGGGCACAGTCGTCAGTGGTGCCATTGAAGGTATGCAGCGCCCCGAATTGGTGGCCCATCTCATGGGCCACATCCCAGATGGCGCTGATCGTGGACGGCTCGATTGACCGCAGGATTGTGACGCCTTTAGCTTTTTGCCCGTTTACACAAACGCTTTGAGGTTGACCGGCTCCCTGGAACAAGAAAAAGCCCGGCTGGAAAGCATAGACGTGACCGTCGAGCACGAATCCAATGTCGTAATTAAACGATCCGATCCGTTGGTCCAGCACGGTTTGATTCTGAGTTAGCAACATGCCTGGATTGTCGCTCGTGTATGGGTCCGTCGCTGGATTCGTAAAGATGATGGAGGTCTCGTTATCCACCAACATCAACCGAATCGCCAGATCGCGCTCGTAAATTGCGGCAACTCCATTGACGGTCGTAGTCAGTGCGCTCAACGCGCCGGCAACTGTGCCGCCGCCGTAGGTCTGCGCGTACTCGGCGGTTACTGCCAAAGCCAGCCGGTAAGTGCGCAGCGTTGCGCCGGTGGCGGCGGGCAGAGTCGCAGAGAAGCTGTGCGGGAGTGGTGGGCTTGACGAGTGCCTGGCGTTGGAGAGAAGGCAATGAAACGGGCCGCTGTTTTTAGGCGCGTCACGCTGGTCGTAGCTGACATACTGCCCCGCACGCTCGCCTCGCGCTGGCTCGATGATTACTGTGCCCTGCGCGGAAAGCACGATCGCGTGAAAGCCTGCCGGCGTTAGGTCGAAGCGCGCCGTAGCAGTCGGATCATCCAGACCTTGACCGCGATAGGTTTTTATTTCCGGAAACATCGCGCCGAGCCGGGATGCCATCACAGGGGATTCCTCAACACGAAACCGGGCAAGTTTTCCATCCGGCATCGGCAACGTCATGACGACTTGATTTAGTTCGGCCGCTTTACTGAACTCCATTGGGGCATGGCGAAGCAGCTTCCTTTGTGCATTCTCGTTGAGGGTCAGCGCTCGGTAGAACCCTGGCCCAGCCTCACTAACGCTACCAACCTGATGATTCTCACGCCAGAGTTGATCTTCGCCCGGACTGGATTTCACAGGCACAGCACCGAACGAAGCCAAAACGATAAAGGACAGAAGCGTCGCGAGTGAGCAAAAGACTATGAACCGCAACCGGAAGTTAGTCCGGGACGCGTTAGTCAGGATAGTCGGGGGTATATCCTTCATATTTCTTGTAGAGTTTGCGTGCTGGAGGAGAGTTGCAATTATATGCACTATTCAGAACAGCGCGTCAATCATCGTGTGATCAAGTCAGCGGCGCCTGTCTCGAAACATGGCAAGCAACGGAGCTAATCAATACACACAGCCGTCGATCATGCCGGAGTCAACGAGTAGCACTTGAAAATAAAAACGGCACGGCACTTGTGTTTTACCTGCGGAGGAGATCACAGTGAATATGTCAAACTCAAACGTCAAGACCTTAACGGTCCCAGAGATCGCAATCATTGCCGCAACGCGCGGAGCCCTGGGATTTGGAGCAGGGCTGTTACTCGCAAACAAGTTCAGACAATCAAAACGGAGAGCGCTCGGTTGGTCGTTGTTCCTTTCCGGACTGGCCAGCACCATCCCTATCGCGATGCGTCTTTTCAGGAAGAAGGAGGCGGCCGTCAACCAACCGTATAACATCGTTCTATGACGAGGAGGCTCGAGTGATTAGAAAATTGAAATCAGGTAAATACCGTCTCTACTCGCGCAAGGTCGATGCAAAGACAGGCAAGCGCAAAAATCTGGGCACGTTCGACACTCGAGCAGCGGCAGAAAAACATGAGCGCGCAGTGCAATACTTCAAACGCAGTGGATGATTCGCACGTTGTCGAAAACGTTGCAGACGCGTACTTTGAACTAACGCGTCCATCAAGGCTTTCATTTCATACGATTGTACTTCTTCAACGCCGCGATAACGCGGTCTCCGGGTAAACCGAAAAGACGAATGCCGTCAGCGCCAGTCATCGTGTCAGCGGCGAGCATCGCGTTCACTACAGCCTCCTCAGTCGCATCGATCGTGGCTCTGAACAGCGGATCGATCTGATCATTAGGCAACATCTTCAGTGAAGGCGTTCCTTCCGAGCTACCCGCTCCCGGGTTCGCTGTAGAGAAGGCGAGGAAGAGATCGCCGGACGAATTGCCGGCCCAACTGCCCAACCGTCCAAGCGCCATTCCAACTCGACGCGTGAGTCGCTCCAGTTGATGTGGAAGAAGCGGGGCATCTGTCGCAACAATAACGATGATTGAACCACGTCCTTCATACTGTTGTGCCTCGGGAGTGTCGGTGGCGCCTCGATCCGAAGGGCACGCCGGCATGCCGCGAGTCCACTCGCGAGTCAACGGTTGTGGCAGCGTGGTGCAGGCTCGCAGATCGGTGATCTCCTGTCGAATTGGAACCCCCAGAATTCTCAAGTCACCGCCATAGTTACACTGGACCAGTACGCCGATCGTGTAGCCTCCTGCTTCCAGCACACGCGATGACGTGCCGATTCCACCCTTGAATCCGTTACAGCCCATTCCCGTGCCACCACCGACTGCACCTTCCTGAACGCGTCCGGGTTTGGCGTTATCAAGCGCCTGCAAAGCGTGCATGGGTTTGACGTGTTCGCCATTCGCATCGTTCAGGAAATCAAATGTCTCAGCGACAATTGGGTACGTGAATATAAAGTTTCGGCCGTTCTTCAATTGCCATTGAATGGCGGCATCGCGGACCGTGCCAACACTGTGTGTGCCGGTTAACAGAATTGGGCCTTCCATAAAGCCCGACTCTTTGATCCAATTAATTCCGGTCATGTCGCCGTTGCCATTCAGGTTGAATGTTGCAGCGAACACGGGATCCCAGTTTCCCTTTGGTCTGGGAAGAATAGCGGTAACTCCGGTGCGTATTGGTCCTTTGCCTGGGATGAGTTTGCCTTCTCCCTCGATCAAAGTTACGTGACCGACGGCGATACCGGCGACGTCCGTGATGGCGTTGTTTGGACCAGTCTTACCGGGAAAAGGAATTCCAAGATCTCGGCCTCGTGGTCGAGTTTGTGCGGCGAGCGGCGCCGCAAGCATGAGCCCGATCAGGATTACAATGGGTATCCGCATACGCGTGTTCCTTTCCAAAGTTGTGTGTAATTTCCCACCTTCGCTCGAGCTAGTACAGCTTGGGCCAATCGATCGCATTTCCAAGAAGTCCGCTAATTTCCTCGCGAATGAAGTCTTTTACACCTTCGCGACCGGTCAGACGCAGGCCTACGGGTCCATCCTCGGCCTTAACTTCGATTGCAAAGTTCAGGAACGGACAACAAAGTTTTTCGAGTGCAATGAATTCAGCGGCCTTCACTATCGAGCTGGGTTCAGGGGCAAGACGAAACTCATAGCCGCTCGAGAGCTCCTGGATTGTTTGCACCTTTGAGAAAAGCTCGTAGCTTGTCGTCAGGTGCATTTCTCTCTGCTCCGGCGATAGAGCACTCATATCGCAGGCTATAGGTGACTGCGATTCCGCTTCATGATTCATATCGTCAGCCCTCAATTTTGGCAAGAATATCGTGTGTTCGAGACTGACCCGACGCTACCGCGTTACGGTACTGACCTCCTCCAACTCTGGTCGTAACTTTTGAGGGAGGTGCCTGGGAGATTCATCAGAGACTATTTATCAGAAGGGAGCGCGATCCGCAGCACCGGCTTGCCATTGATGTTCTGTAGCGGAAAGTACACACGATGCGTGCTCGGATCGACAGCGACGCTATGAGCATTCGGAGCAAACAAACCTTCACCGACCTTTTGTAAGCCGCGATCGCGCTCGTCGAAAATCGAGATGACGCCACTCTCAGCCGACACATAGAGACGGTGCAGACCTGGATCAAAAGCAAGCACGTCAGGATCCGCTCCGACAGAGAGAGTTGCCGTTGCTTTCTTTGTTTCCAAATCAAAAACGACCAGTTTGGAATTGTCCTCGCAAGCCGCGAATGCAAGACGGTGTTCTGAATCGATTAATAATCCGTGACTGCCTTTGCAGCCCATGAGCGGATATCGCCCAACGACCTGATCCGTGTTCGGATCGATTTCAGCCAGCTCTTCGCGTCCGTCAACGGTGACGAAGATCCGATCCGCTCCTGAATCATACTGACTGTTTCCTGCACCGCCGCCGAGTGCAATCGTCGTCACTCGCTGATTGGTTTTCGCGTCGATCACAGTGTCGGTCTTGCCATGAAGATCCGAGACGTAGATCTTGTTTGCCTTGCTCGCGTACGCGGTGCCGTCAGGATAATCGCCGGCCGGCACTCGAGCGAGAATACTGAGACTTTGATCGTCAATTACGGCTAACTCGTTGGTGCCTGTGGCTGAAGCATAAATGCGATGCAATGCAGGCACTGCAAGCACGCCGTGAACACGTTTCAGATCTTTTACGTCGCCGACAACGGATTGCTTATCGATGTCGAAAACCGTCATCAGATCGGAGCCCAGGTGCGCGATGTACAGGCGCCCACTATCCAAACTCTGGTAATCGAACCGAGTAGTTCCGCCAGTCAGTGGAACATCGGTCAATACACGGAGAGGCAAACTGGCAGAAGGATTACCTTGGGATTCTGCTGTTACTGGCTGGTTCGGCTGAGCATTCGCGGTTGGTTGTGTGTGCGACGTGGCACAGGCAAGCAATACCGCACCGAGTCCGATGCCGAACGTAACCGTTGTAAGACAGACGAAAAGAATGGTAGAAACTAACCGCTTTAACATGTGCCTCCTCCGCGTGAGTATACAACCCGCTTTTCATCGATAACACGCTGGAGGCTGTCGAAACGTTACAGTGGGTGGTAACCGGATAGGCTAACCCCACGCGTAAACAAACACCTCAAGGACCCTGAACTCAAATACTCTCAAGAAATAAAAGATGGAGCTCCCGCACATGCTTACAGGTAGTGCTTTCTTCCCACTCCTGTGTTGTTTTCGACACTCCGTGTATCCGTGACGAGTCGCAGCGCCAACGCGCAGAAAGGACAGTATGCTTAACCTCAATTCCACCCTCGATAACCTGATCGCTTTAGTAGTGGTACTCCTCGCGTTGAGTTTGGTCGTACAGGCCGTTCAAGGCGCAGTAAAGAAGGCCTTCAAGCTTAAGTCGCGCCAAATCGAAGATTCGCTTGCACACTTGTTCCAGTTTGTCATAGCCAACGAGACCTCCGCGCAGAAAGATCCTCAAGGCGCAGACGCGAAGCATCTCTGGGCCACCAAGTGGAAGGGATTCACAGCGATGCTCGCGCAATCACCCTTTCTGCGGATTTTTCTGCGCTGGCTTTACCACCCCGCGGCCGACCCGGACCCCAAATTCCAGGAAGCCGCCAAAGTCTATAACGAAGTCCTGAACAAGTTCCGCGGTCTCGGCCGCACGGCGCTTTCCACGCGGCCCATGTTTGACTCGCTGGCGAAAAGCGATCTGTTGAAAGTGGTCGCCAGTATTGAACCGGACAAGATAGACCATTTGTTCGGATCCAATATTCAAGTCGCGTTGGCCGAACTGAATAAGTTTTTTAATCTCTTCCAACAATGGATGAGTTGGCTCAACAGCGCTGACTATAAGAATGCCGCGGGCTTCTTGAGCGATGTAGACCGAGCCAAGCTGTCTGCTATCGAGGCGACGTTCAAGCCCTTGCTCGACGACATTCTGAGGCTCCTGACAGGCACGACCGCACCGGGTCAGATCGTTGCGTCGCTGGCGAGGGATGTTGCTGCGCTTCAGGCGATCAATCTGGACGACGCGCAAAGCGTCATTGACGATGTGCGCGCACGGGTGTTGAAGGCAGCGGCCGAGGCTACGGCCAACAATAAGCCCGATGTGGCCACAGCCTTAAACGTTCTGGCCGACAAACTCAAAGATCTCGCGGACGCTTATTCTTTGTTCCGGCAAAAATACAGCGCGATTTTTGCGCGTTGGGTGAAGCTGGAGCAATCGTTCGATGCGGTGATGCAAGGTTTCGAGGAACGCTACACGCGCAGCATGAAGACAGCCGCCATAGTGATTAGCTTCCTGGTAGTTGTCTTCCTGAATGCCAACTTTTTCAAAGTTTACCTGGACATCTCAACCAGCGATGCTAAGCGTGAGCTGATCCTGCAATCACGCGAGCAGGTTGAGCGCGCTCTGAGTGCGCAAGCTGCCAACTCCACGCCTAAACCAAATGAGACGGACGCGGAAAAAGCGGAGCGCGAAAAGAAGGAGACAGCGCAGACTGTCGAAGCCTGGTTTACAGCAAGCAAGAAGCAGATAGATGAGAGCGCTAACACGTTCACCGGCTATGGCTTCGCACCTATCACCGGGCGTGACACGATCAAGTGGCTGAAAACTGTTCCTTTTTGGACCAAGGCGGAAGGTCGCGGCGAGATGACCGTTTGGGACACGGGCGACTGGCGGCGCAGTCGTCATCACGATTTGAAGGTGCTGCTAGGCTGGATGATTATGGCCCTTCTGCTCAGCGTCGGCGCGCCCTTCTGGCAAGATGCGTTGGAGTCGCTGTTCGGCGTCAAGAATCTGCTGCGCAAGCGCAGCGACACCAAGAACGTGGAGGATCAGGGCGGCCAGCCCAAACCGTAAGAAGCTAACGACACAGCTTTGGACAAAAAGTCGAGTTGAGATGGAACTCTTTCCTCTGCGGCCCTCTGCGTATCTCTGCGTTCTCTGCGTTAATGGGCCTTTCAACGCAGAGAGCCGCAGAGATACGCAGAGGCCGCAGAGAAAACAAATCAGATTTGCCAGGATTTCAGGCTTGGATACGTCAGTACCGTAACGCGGTAGCGTCGGGCCGGTCTTGAACATACGATATTCTTAGCAAAATTGAGAGGTTCACGTACGACCCGACGCTACCGCGTTACGGTACTGAGCGTATCCAACAATGACTTTCGACTTTGAGGCAAAACCTGAAACTTAGGCGTGGTCCCTTGCAACTTGCGCTGGCATAGGGCATTATGGACCCCGTTAACCCCTTCTCTCGCGCATCGACGGTGATGCGCTCCGCGCACAAAATGATTAGCGCTGGACGTTTGGATGGTTCGAGAGCGGGCTCTTTCAACACACATCGAAGCCGCTCCTAATTGAGCGCATCCGAACCTGATCCTTCGAACGCTACCGTTCGCCGAAGCCAAATCCGATTCGCAGCTTCTTTTTCATTCCTAACAAGGAAAGGTATATCTCTATGTCAAAAAAACTCTATGTTGGAAACCTCGCTTTCCAAACTACTAGTCAAGATCTTCAGCAACTGTTTGGGCAAGCCGGAACAGTTGAATCAGCAAGCGTGATTGAGGATCGCGACACTGGACGATCGAAAGGTTTCGCCTTCGTCGAAATGTCTACAGACGACGAAGCGGCTGCAGCGATCGAACAGTTCAACGGAAAGGAAATTGCCGGTCGGGCGTTGAAAGTCAACGAAGCCCGCCCACGAGAAAATCGTGGCGGTGGTGGTGGACGTGGCTTTGGCGGTAATCGCGGGGGCGGCGGCGGCTTTGGTCGCGGTGGAGGCAACCAGGGACATCGCTCTGAGCCGCGCTGGTAATGCTATGCAGTGTTCGATCTCCGCACGATTGCGGAGATCGACGCTGCCGTTTTTAATTTTAGCGACGACCTCAAGCTATGAGCCATCGCACACACAAAGGAACCTATGAATTTTTCTCAGTTAGGATTGGCGGACGCACAATTGCGCGTTTGCAAATCCCTCGGATACTTAAATCCCACACCAATACAGATCAAAGCCATCCCGCTCATTATAAGTAGCGCGGATGTAATCGGCTGTGCCGAAACCGGAACCGGAAAGACCGCTGCGTTTCTCCTCCCCATTATTCAGAAGCTGAGCGCACAAACGCGCCCGGGCATTCGCGTGCTCGTGCTGGCGCCGACGCGCGAACTCGCGCTCCAAATCCAAAAGAACTACCAGGAGCTCAATCACCTGAAATCGAACGAGAGCGTTCTCGTTATGGGTGGCGCGAATATCAACACGCAAATCGCCGCTCTGCGTCGCAAGGCAACAGTGGTGATTGCTACACCCGGCCGCTTGCTGGATCTTACAGAACGTGGCGCAATCAATCTTTCCACTGTCGAAGTTCTCGTCCTTGATGAGGCCGATCGCATGCTCGATATGGGTTTTCTACCGGCTATCAGAAGAATCCTCGCGATGTTGCCGCGAAAGCGACAGACGTTGTTGTTCTCAGCCACGATGTCTTCGACCATAGAGAGCCTGGCTCGCTCGACGATGCGAGAACCGAAGCTGGTTGAAGTAAACCCGCGCGGACAGGCCGCGCAGATGGTGGAGCAAACCGCCTATTCAGTTTCGCTGGAAAATAAGACCGCCCTCTTGCTTGATTTGCTCGAGCAAGGGAACGAAAAAGAATCGCTGGCGAAGGTCCTGGTGTTTACGCGAACTCGACGCGGATCCGAACGCCTCTCGCACATTCTCAAAGCCCGCAATCACAAAGTGACTCGCATTCACGCGGATCGAAGTCAGCCACAACGCGAAGCAGCGTTGCGGCAGTTTCGCGACGGCCAGGCACGTGTGCTCGTAGCCACTGACATCGCCGCGCGTGGATTAGACGTCGATGCCGTCTCACACGTCATCAATTATGACGTGCCTGATGCGCCTGAAGACTACATTCACAGAGTGGGCCGCACGGGCCGAGCGGGCAAGCAAGGTAAGGCGATCACGATCGTCACGCCTGTCGATGAGTTATCGATGAGGGCGATCGAGCGATTGATTGGAGAACGGGTGACGCGCGTTGTGCCGGAAGGTTTTGGTGGTCTAAAGGTAGCTGCGTCCGGCACAGCCAAACCGTTCGTGCCCTTCGGACGGACGTCCAGAGGCGGAGTGCGTTCTTTCAGACCGCGCGGTCGCTAGTTCCAGGCTGGTATTAATCGCTGAATCAGCGTAGAAACCAACAATGAAGATCCTACTCTATAACCCAGATAACGGCGTGACGCGTAACTTCATGCCGCATCTCTGGATGTTTCTGCTGCAATCGCTCACACCGCCTGGCCATGAAGTATTACTCATAGACGGCAACGCGCACGCGATGAGTGAAGACGACCTCGTACGATTCGTTCGCGAACAGGACGTCAAACTTGTCGGGATCGGCGCGATGACAAGGATGATAGCCAAGGCTTACCGAATGGCTGATGCGATTCGCGCTATCGGGGTGCCGGTTGTGATGGGCGGACCTCACGTGACTGAAGTCCCGCACGAGGCGCTCGGGCAGGATGGCGGGCGGCGCCACGCTGATGCTGTGGCTCTTGGTGAGGCCGACGAAACCTGGCCGGAGATAGTTACGGATGCGGCAAATGGCAGACTCAAAGAGATCTATGCGCCAGTAGACGAAAATGGTAAGGACCGAAAACCCAGCCTGCAACCATATCCCTCCATTCCCTGGACGACAATGGATTTGGATCAGTTCAATCTGGTCCCGAAATTCTTCGCCCCAATGCTCAAACGACATGCGGGCGGGTGGGGAACATTTCGACTCATTCCGATTGAATCTGGTCGAGGATGCCCGTACGGCTGCGAGTTCTGCACCGTGACTGGCTTCTTCGGCGACTCTATAAGATTCCGTACAAACGAAAGCGTTGTCAGTGAGTTGCTGCGACTGAAGGCGCGGGCGTCCAGTGAGCGCGGGCAAATTGCCGTCTTCTTCATCGACGATAATTTCGCAATCAATATAAAGCGTACTAAATCATTGTTGCGCGACATCATCGCCGCCGGCGCACAAATGAATTGGATCGCACAGATTAGCGCCAACCTGTTACGAGACGAGGAACTCGTCGATCTCATAGCAGCGTCGGGAGGCAAATGGATATTCATCGGCATGGAGTCAATCGACTCGACGAATCTTGCCGATGTGAACAAGGCTTTCAACAAACCCGCCGAGTACTCGACGGTCCTGGAAAGACTTGCCAAGCGACACATTCATGCGATCACATCCTTCATCTTTGGGATGGATAACGACACACCGGGTACGGCCGAGCGGACGCTTCAGCAGATTCGTAGCTGGCCACCTGGATTGCCTGTCTTTGGAACTCTAACTCCATTCCCATCAACTCCCCTTTACAAGAGACTTGAAGTTGCCGGGCGGCTCACGCGGCCCAAGCATTGGCTGGACTTCCGGCCGTTCCAGATGGCCCATACGCCTCTAAAGATGAGCATCGAGCAGACACAAACAGAGGTCAATCACGCGTGGGCGAATTCCTACAGTCCCGCGGGCATAGCCAGTGCGGTAAATTCGATTAGTGACCAGCCAGTAGGCCATCGCATAAGCATACTGATTGCGCGCCTTTGTTTCCGTGGTATCTATTTTCCGCAGATGGGTAGATGGGCGTGGACGAAAGTGATCGCTCAGAACCGGAAGACGATTTATGAGCTCGCAAAAGAGGCGGTGGGTACCTGGCGCGCGGTGCGAAAGGATCGGAGAGTTAAAGTCTGCGCCTCGGCGTCGTCAGTGGCAAGTCGTTAATGGCGGTAGCGGGTGGTAATGACGTCGATTAGCCGTTTCTCAGTGCTTCCAATGGATCGATCTTCGTGGCCCGTCTGGCAGGAAGATAAGAGGCTGCCAGGGCGACCAGGAGCATTGTGATCGACACGCCGGCAAACGTAAGCGTGTCGGTGGCTGTGATACCGAACAGCAATCCCGTCATCAACCGGCTGAGTGCTATTGCACCAACCAATCCAATCAGTATCCCAGCGCCCGCCAGGATCATCCCGTTGCGCAGTATGAGTTTCAGGATGTCGACAGCCGTGGCGCCCAGAGCCACGCGAATGCCAATTTCTTGAGTGCGCTGCGAGACTCCATAAGACATCACGCCATAAATTCCGACTGCCGCCAGGAATAGGGCCAGACCTGCGAACACGCCCAGCAACGTTAGATTAAAACGTCGCGCGGCAATCGAAGCCTCTACAACGTTCTCCATCGGCTCGGGCGCAACCACCGGCAAACCTCTATCCAATGCGCGAATCTCGTTGCGCATGCTCCCGGCGAGGTTGCGCGGATCGCCTTCCGTCCGTGCGACGATATTCATGAAAGACAACGTGTTCTGTTGGTATGGCTGGTAGATTTCCAAATCAGCGTGTTTTTCCAACCCGAGATCGCGTACATCCGCGACTACGCCGACAATCGTCATCCACGGCTGGTCAGGACTGGCTGCCTCGAGCATGATGCGGCGACCAACCGGACTCTCGTTTGCAAAAAATCGATGAGCCAACGTCTGGTTAATGATTACCACCGGAAGTGTCGACTCGGTATCTGCCGTTGTGAAAGCACGGCCCTCAACAAGAGGAATGGTCATCGTGTCGAAATAATGAGGAGTGACAGAGCGCACTTCAGCCAGAGGCAATTGACTGACGTCCAAAGGAGGATGGCCTTCGATCGCGATGTTAGTTGAATCCCGATCGGCAGTAAGTGGCAGATCGTTGATTCCGCCGACGGCCTTCACACCGGGAAGCGCACCAACTCGATCGAGCGCCTGGTTGTAAAATGCGGTTTGTCGCGCAGCGTCGGGATAGGCGTATCGCGGCAGGACCAGTCTCAGCGTCAGTACGTTTTTGGGTTCGAAACCAGGCTTCACATCCAGCAACAACTGAAAGCTGCGAAGCAACAAGCCGGCGCCGACGAGCAGCACAAGCGAGAGAGCGATTTCGGTAACAGTTAACGCACTGCGAAGCCTTCGTCCGGCCGTGCTGGCGCCCGGATTCCTGCCTCCTTCTTTGAGTGTTTGGATCAACCAGCTAGTCGACGTATGAAAGATTGGCGCCAGGCCGGCCAATATGCCGGTCAGCAGTGTCACGAGCAGCGTGTAAGCGAGCACTGTCAGATCAAGACTCGCAGTCGCGCCGTTAGGCGTTTGTCCGAGTGCAGACACGCCCACCAGTTTGATTCCTAACCACGCGAGACCGACTCCCAGGACCGCGCCGATCAAGGCGAGGATCAAACTCTCGATCAATAACTGCTGGATCACGTGCTTGCGTTCAGCTCCGAGAGCCGCGCGAATCGCAAACTCTTTCTGCCGGCCCGATGCGCGCACCAACTGGAGGTTGGCCACATTCGCACAAGCGATAAGTAACACAAAACCAACAGCCCCCAGCAGCAGCAGCAAAATGTGCCGCACGTTTCCGACTATTTGTTCCCGGAGCGGAACGAGCTTTACTCCGAGTCCACCGACTTCCGGGTACGACGCCGCGATACGCTGGGCGATACCGTTAATGTCTCCCTGGGCGTTCTCGATCGAAGCCCCCGGCTTTAAGCGCGCGATCACGCGCAGGTAGTTGTTAGTGCGTTGCGCTTTGTCGCGTCGCATCACGATCGGAATCCACAACTGCGCCGGTGCGAAGACGGTAGGAACTGAAAATTCAAAATCGGCGGGCAGCACACCAACAACCGTGTAGGGCTTGGAATCAAGTTGGATGGTCTGGCCCACAATGCCGGGATCCGAGTTAAAGCGGCGCTGCCACAAGCCATGACTTAGAACCGCGACGGTATTATTTCCAGCCTGGTCGTCCTGCGGAAGAAACGTGCGGCCCATCAGCGCCTGCACGCCCAGAACATTGAAGAAATCGGCCGTGACGCGTCCGCCGCGCAATCGCTCCGGATCGGGTCCGCCCGTGAGCGTCAGATTCGCGCCATTGAACGCGGCCATGTGTTCGAACACCTGGTTCTGTTCGCGGTAGTCCAGGAAGTTGGGTTCTGCCGTGGGTGCCTGGCTTGTCTGCGGGACCGTCTGCCACAGGATGACGAGTTGATTCGAATCCTTGAAGGGTAACGGGCGCAAGAGGGTGGCATTAACGACGCTGAAGATCGCCGTATTGGCGCCGATGCCCACGGCCAGCGTAGCCAGAGCGATAGCAGTGAAGCCGCGGTGTCGTAACAAACCTCGGATGCCGTAGCGAATGTCTTTGAGTATTCTCTCCATAATTTCCCTTACTCGCTCTCCAAGTCTTCGATTGCGGGCGTCATCTTACCAGAACCCCGTTCGCTTTCAGACCGCTCTTGACTTCGACAATTTTGTATTCGCCGAAGTGAAATGGTCTGCAAAGTTGTTGAGCTAGTGCAGGCCCGCTGCCTGGCTTTTTTCGGGATGAAACTGAACACCGAAAAGGTTGCACTGCGCGACGACTGAGGGGTATTTCACCCCATATTCCGTGTGTGCGATGATTGCCAACGGCACCGACATGCTTCAGTTCCCTTTCAGAATCAGACTTGGATCGGGTCAGTACCGTAACGCGGTAGCGTCGGGTCAGCGTTAGCAACAACGGCGCAAGGCTCAACGTCGACCCGACGCTACCGCGTTACGGTACTGACCTCACCCAAGCAGAACCGCAGGTGATGCTGATGAGCAGAACCGCAGGTGATGCTGATGAGCAGAACCGCGGATGGGACTGATCTCACCCAGGCAGAACCGTACTGAGATTTCCTCCAGGCAGATGGCCCAGTCAGAAGTTCGCGAGAGACATGAGCGTGAATAGACGTCGCTGCTGATCGTCGAAGGCGCAGCGTCCGTGCAAGTATCTGGAGTTGTCGATCATCACGAGGTCTCCGGCTTGCCACTTTATTTTTTCAGTAAGCTTCTCGTGAAGCTCCCTGATCTCCTGGAACACGGTCGCCGGTATTTCGGAATAGTCTGCAAACGTTTTCTTGTAGTCGGGATATGGACCAGTAAGACTGTTTGCGAACGCGAGTTGAGAACCATACCTGGTCTCTTTAACCGCCGGCACAACGTAGTCAATCGTTAACGATTCGTCGTCGTTGAAACGGTACGTCGTGCCCGCGAGCTTCAACGTGCCGACCGATAACACGATCTCTTTGTTCTTATTCAAATAAATCTCGCGCGGCACCGTAATCGTGTATCTGACCTTTTTCGACAGGAACGATTCTTTTGTCGTCTCGCTCAGTTCGCGCCACACCGCGACGCCGTCACAAAAAGTCGTTTCTCCTCCCGTCTTTGCCGGCACAGCACAGTAGAACCAAATAATGTCCGGTCGCTCGGCAGACACTGCATTCTCACAATGAAGCGCAATCGGTTTATTGCCGACCGTTACGCTCTGAACAAATCCGCCGCCAGGATCTGATTTTTTTGAGTTGCCGTAGTCTTTCAGAAACTGCGAGGTAAATGAACCGACAAAAGCAGGAAAGATTTGATCGGTCACGTCAAACCCGCGAAACAGAAGCATGCCCGACGACTTGAACAGGCTTTGAACCTGCTTTACATCCAGACTCAATATGTTTCCATTTTTCTCCCCAGATATAAGCCGACCGCTGCCGGCGCCAAACGATGAGATATTCATTTCAACTCCTTTGTGTCAGGCAATCATCCGCGATGAAGCCTCTACCATGCGACCGCCAAAATCTTCTTCCGCGACGACCTTGCTCAACGCGTCGATCAGATCGTTGACTGCCACCGCTTTCAATTGATAACTGGCGCGGTTAACCACCAGCCGTCCGCTCGAAGCCGCTATCACGTCAACAACCGCGAGGCCGTTGTCCTTCAGCGTTTGGCCGGTCTCAACTACGTCCACGATGCAATCCGCCAGACCGAGAATCGGCGCCAGTTCCACCGATCCGGAAAGCTCGATGATCTCCACCGCGACGGCGCGATCGCCAAAGTACCCCATCGTAATCCGCGGATACTTGGTCGCAACCCGCAACGCATACGGATCGAGCGGAGGTGCATCGACAGGAGCAGCGACTACCAGTCGACAACGGCCAATTTGTAGATCCAGCGGCTGCAAAAGATCCGCGTCAGACTCCAACAGCACGTCGCGACCGACTACGCCGCAATCTGCGATCCCGTGCTCCACATAGATCGGAACATCAACGGGCTTCACGAAGATGAAGCGATACTGTCCACTCTCATCCTCAATAACCAGGCGCCGTGAATCGAGAGCGACCGCGCTGCATTTGATCCCGGCCTGCGACATCAGGTGAAGC